>JALGSW010000046.1 GCA_029821635.1 Candidatus Zipacnadia bacterium | reverse complement strand
TGGACGGCTCGCCGGTGCATCAGCCCGAGCTGGACGAACTCGACGCGATCGTCGAGCACACCGAGCAGCAGGCTGCCGAGTACGCTCCGACCCCCGACGACTTCCCGCTCCAGCAGCGCGCACTGACCCACTTCGGCGACGAGCGCGCGGTCTTCGGCTCCGGCATCATGGTCTACGTGCCGCGCGAACGCGTCTGGCTGGAGGCGATGCTGCTGCGCCCCGAACTGGTCCTGCGCTGGACGATGGCGCTGGCGGAGAAGGCCTGCAAGGCCGCGCGCGTGATGGGCGAGATGGGCTGCCGGGTGATCTTCGGCGGCGGAGACTTCGCCGGCAAGAACGGCCCGCTCTACTCCCCCGCGAGCTTCAAGCGCTGCATGTCGCCTGCGGTGCGGCGCATCTCCGAGGGCTGCGAGGCCGCGGGCGTCTGGCACATGTTCGCCAGCGACGGCGACCTGTGGCCGGTGGCCGACGAGCTCTACGGCAACTGCGGCGTGCACGGCTACCACGAGATCGACCGCCGCGCGGGGATGGACCTCGGGCGGCTGCGCGACCGCTTCCCCGACCTGCGGCTGATGGGCGGCGTGGCCAGCGAGACGCTGCACATCGGCTCGCCCGATGACGTGCGCCACGAGTGCCTGACCGCGCTGCAGGTGGCGAAGCGTCGGGGGCGAATCATGGTGGGCGCCTCGAACACCGTCGTGGCGATGAGCCCGCTGGAGAACGTGGACGCGATGATTGAGACACTCTGGGGGAACAGATGGCTGCCAGTTGCCAGCTAACGGCGAACAGCTAACAGCTCACGACGGTGCACCGACAGGGTGAGAGCATGACCGGCAAAGAACGCGTGATGGCGACGTTCGAGGGCCGCGAGTTCGACAAAGTGCCCATCTACTGCGCGGGCCTGTCCAGCCGCATCGCCTCGCACGTTCTGGGCCGCGAGGCGTTTGTGGGCCACGCCATGCAGCGCTACCGGGAGAGCGTGGCCCGCTGGGAGGGCACGCTCGACGAGTTTGAGGAGCGCACCCGCATGGACGTGTTGGAGGCGAGCGAGAAGCTCGACCTCGACCTCGTGCGCCCGGCCTACTGGCGCTACCCGCACGACCCGATCGCGCGGATCGACGACAACACATTCAAGTACGGGGACGAGGACGGCTACTGGTGGGTCTCGCGCTTCGATCCGGCCACCGAGCTCTTCCAGGAGACCGATCGGGCGCCGCGCCCTGAGCCGACCATCGAGGACGTGCGGCGCGCCGCCGACCAGTCCGAGGCCTCGGCCGAGACCTACGCGGGCCCCGCGCCGGACTCATTCAAGGACCTGCAGGTCGCCATCGAGTACTACGGCGAAGAGCGCGCGATCCCCGGAAGCGGCACCGGCGTCGCGATCCTGCGTGAGCGCAACTGGCTCGAGGCGATGGCGCTGGAGCCCGACACCGTCCGACGCCATCTCGTCGCCCGTGCGAAGATCAACTGCAAGACGATCCCGGTCATGGCGCAGATGGGCCTGAAGATCCTCTTCGGCGGCGGCGACTTCGCGGGCAAGAACGGCCCTCTCTACGGCCCGAAGGCCTTCCACCACTGCATGCTGCCCGCGCTGCAGATCGTGTCGGAGTGCTGCGACGAGCACGACACCTGGCACTTCTTCGCCAGCGACGGCAACCTGTGGCCGGTGGCCGAGGACCTGTTCGGCAACTCCGGAGTGCAGGGCTTCTACGAGATCGATCGGCGCTGTGAGATGGACCTTGAGGTGATCCGCGACACCTTCCCGCACCTGCGGCTGTGCGGCGGGATCGCGTCGGAGACGCTGCACCAGGGCTCAGTCGAGGACGTAGTGGCGGAGACGCGCTCGGCGCTGGATGTCGCACGCAGGCGCGGGCAGATCGTCGTGGGCGTCTCGAACCAGGTGGTGCCCGTCACGCCACTGGAGAACTTCGACGCGATGATGGAGACGCTGCACGAGCAGCCGTAGCGCGTGCGGTGCTGCGGCGAACGCCCCCCACCCCCGCCCCCCTCTCCGCGACTTCGCTGAGCGAGGTCCTGGCGAGAGGGGGAGGAAGGCTTGGGGCACCGGAGCTGTCTACCAGACCGCGCCGCCGTCCTGCGGAGCCGCGGCCTTGATGACCACGACGTCGATGGCCCGCGGGCCCTTGGGGCTGTCCTCTATCCCGAACTCGACCTCGGAGCCCTCCGGGAGGCTGCGGTAGCCTTCCCCGCTGATGGCGCTGTAGTGGACGAAGACGTCCTCGCCATCCTCCTGCTCGATGAAGCCGAATCCCTTCGCGTCGTCGAACCACTTGACTTTCCCGATCGGCATATCAAAAGGCCTCCGTACGTGCGAGCGCTGGGCGGATGTGGCCGGCATGTCCCGCGCCCCTACTGCGACGACCATCTGCGATGAGGTACATGGCTGACGGCACGGACGCGCGGCCGTTTAGGTTGCACTTACAATTATAGTGACGTGGGAGCAAAAGGCAAGGAGTATGGGAGATCTGCCGCCGATGGGGATGGAATCGCGCAGTTGGTGAATGCGCGTCCGCCGCATCAAACCGCGAACTCTCACCGTGGTGGGGGGGCCGGCGGCGGAGGGGGCGGGCCGCTGAAGGTCCGCCCGGGCCGCGCGAGGGCGTTGCGGATCATCTCCGCCCGATTCTGCGCCGAGCGCACGATCTGCTCGTTTGTGCTCAGCGCGCAGATTTCGTCGATCTTCTCCAGCACGCGCGCGGCAAAGGCCGGAACATCCGGGGCGACCACGCCCCACATCCCGAAACGCCACGCCCTGTCGCCCTGGTAGTGGTTGATGCCGCATCCGCGGCAGGCCACCACAGTCACCGACGAGCAGTATTCCCGGTCCTCGGGCAGCGCGGCAATCGCCTCGATGATCGCGTCGCGGGCTACGTCCGCGTCGATCTTCCCAAGTGCGGTGATGATCGACGAGGCGCCTGCGTGCTGCTCCTCCGGCACCATCAGCGCCACGAGCCCCGGCACTGCCTCAGCCGCACCAAGCTCCCCCACCGCGAAGATGCCGACGTTGCGCTGCGCCTCGGAATCCGAGCTGAGCAGCCAGAGGAAGAACTCCGCCGCTTCCGCGTGGTCGATCATCCCCCACGCGCAGATGGCGTTGCGCAGCGGGTAGAACGACATCTCGTTGTTGTGGATCAGGTCCCTGTGGGCGAGCGCGAGTTCCCCGAATGCATCGGTCATCTGGGCGGCGTCAACCGCGCCCGTCAGCGACACAAGTGTCTCGATGGTCCTGCGCTCCTTCGCCTCAAAGATCGCTTCGGTCAGGCGCGCGGCTCCTTCCGGATCATCGAGCAGGCGGTCGAGCGCGACGCTCCGCAGTTCCGCCGCCCACTCCGGGCTCAGTTGCTCAACGAGGTCCAGGCTCCACGCGATGGTGAGCCACCGCTCCCCCACCCGGACCTGCTCCTCGACCGCTGCGCGGCTCTCATCCGTGTCCTCGAAGAGAAGCCGTTGTAGTGCAACGCGAAGTTCCCTCGGCTCGGCGGCCGGGTCCTGGACGCGCTCAATCTGCGCGCGCAGCGTGGTCTCATACCAGGCGCCCCGCAGCACCGCCACGACCTCGGCATCCGGGTCCCAGTCCGGGTCAATCAGCGGCGGGAGCGTGTCGTCCAGCTCGGCGACGACGTCGCGCGCAGCCTGGTAGATCTCGCGGTGCCGCTGCAATGACCACGGCTCCAACTCCGGCAGCTCGCGGCCGGTCATCTGCGTGAATGCGCGGACGAGCCGCCCCGCGTCCGACGCTCCGGCGCATTTGGCGATCATGTAGGGGGTCCCCCGCGCCACACGCTCGTCAGACCAACGTTCCCAGCCCGTGACAAGGCCGCTCTCACGACCGATCCAGCCCCGCTGATGGATCAGCAGCAGCAGTCCGGCCGCCTCGACATGCCCGCTCCGCACCCGGCCCTGAGCGATCACCTCCACGGCCTCCTGGTGGTGCCAGACGATGGCGGCGCGCTCCACCAGCGGCGCCAGCTCCTGGTACGGGAGCCATCGGCAGCCGACCAGGATGCGCTCGGCAACCATCCAGCCGTCGGTCTGAAGCCCGGTATCGACCAGCGCGCGCAGGGCGAGAGGCGTGGGGCCCGGAGGCGGTGGCTCGACGCCCGGGGGCGGCGGCGCGGGCGGGTAGGCGAACTGCGCGGGGAAGCGGTACACTTCCCCGCGCAGGTGGCGGCCGAGGAATTCGTCGGCGGAGGTCAGGAGCGTGCGGATCTGCTCGAGCGTTTCGGCGTCAGGCAGGGGCACGTCGGCGCCGACGGGACGGAGTTCCTCCGCGCGGAGAAGGTAGCCGAGGGCATCCACGACGTGGCGGTCGGTCACCGCAGCCGCGCCGAACTCGGTGACGCAGCGCTCGACGGTGGCGCTCCAGGTGGCCGCATCGGCGTCAACGGCCTGCAGGAGCCACGGGACGTTCAGCGCTTCCTGCGCCGTGACGGGCGTAGCCAGAAACAGTGCCGCAACTGCCGCGAATGCTGTCACACGCATGGCTCTTCTCCCTCGATTCGAGCCTGCTTAAACGCGAACCGCGCGGTGACGTGGACGATCAGTCGTCGAACGTGGTCTCGCCGGGCAGCGGGGCGTCCTCGAGGTGCGCCGCCTCCCGCTCCTGCCGGAACTGCGCCGACTGCACGTTGATCGCGCGGATGGAGATGTGTGTGATCCACACCATGAAGATGAGGAAGAGCCCGGCGCCGACGAACGTGAGCGCACTGCCGCTGCCGAGGTACATCATGACGACCGACGCCAGCCCGAGCGCCAGCGAGGCGAGCAGTCGCGGCTTGTTGACCGAGGTGTGCAGGTCATGCACGCCCCACTCCTCTTTCGGCAGCAGGACGCCGGCGTCCTGGAGGTTCTTGAGTGACACGAGTAGTCCCTCTCTTCGGAACGGCTGACGGACCGGAAGCCTGTCCTACAAACGAAGGACGGCAACGGCGAGCTACGGTGTCGGCTCTTCCTCCGTGTCCCAGAAGAATTGGAAGAACTGGGAAACGTTGAACTTGAGCTTGCCGCCACGCAGGTTCACGAGCACCAGCGGGCAGTCCACCTGGGTCGCGATGCGGAAGGTCTTGTCGCCCCAGACCTTGCGGCGAATCCAGCTCTCACGCGACGCGCCCATCAGCAGCAGGTCGAAGTCGCCCGAGCGCCCCACGATCGTCGGCACCACGTCACCGGTCTCGATGCGGATGCGGAAGCGCCGTTTGCTCCGGCCCTCCGAGTCCGCCTCCCCCGCCTCGCCTTCCCCTGGCTCCAAGTCGAGGGCGCTGAGCGACTCGCGCAACTCAGCCGCGCGCTCGGCGCGCTCCTGCGGCGTCAGCTCCTCGCTCACGACGTGTACCAGCTCGATGTACGCCCCACTCTCGGTCGCAACCGATGCCGCCAGGCCCGCCATCAGGTGCCCGTGCTGCGGGTGCTGGATCGGCACGAGGATGCGCCGCGCGGGAAGCTCGACATCACCGCGCAGCACCACGACGTTCGCGTTCGACTCCTTGACGATGTTGTCGATGTTGCTGCCAACGATCGTCCGCGGGTCGCTGGCCTTCCCGCGCCAGCCCATGACCACGAAGTTGCAGTCATGCTCCTCGACAGTGTCGATGATCGCATCGGCGGGACGGTGCCCGACGCGCACGAGCGTGTTGGGCGTCATGCCAAGCGCCTCGGCCTTGCGCGCCGTCTCGTCGAGGATCGGGCGCGCGTCGGCGATGAAGTCGCGACCGACGCTGACGGGGAGCTGATCCGGCACGGTGATGACGTGCAGCAATATCAGGTCGCCCGGCTCGGTGTCGAGGATGTTGCGCGCGACGGCGAGCAGGTTGTCCACGGTCGCCGGGTTGGAGACAGGGACAAGGACCGAGAAGCGCTCGTGGTCCATCTTGAGCCGCTCTTCAACGAGGACCGGTGTGACCTCCTCCTCGCGCTCGCGCTTGGAGGCGTAGAAGTGGTGGATCGCGAGCCCAATCGCGAGCCAGATGGCGGTGACGACGCCGGCGGTGGGCGAGACGTTCAGGAAGAGCACGACCGCCAGCGCGAGCTGCAGGACGATAGCGATGATCGGCAGATAGGGGAAGAACGGGGTCAGGTAGCCGTAGGCGAGCTTGTCGCCGTACTTGCGGCGGATGGTGATGACCGCGATGTTGACCTGGCCGAAGAGCAGCAGGAACATGATGTCGGCGGCGGCCGCGACGTCGTTGATCTCAGGAATGAGGACCGCCATGCCGATGATGAGGGCGCCTGAGAGCACCAGGGCGAGGTAGGGGGTGCGCGTCCTCGGGTGCACGGCGCCGAACATGTCGGGCAGGTTGCGGTCGCGGCCCATCGCGAACGAGACGCGCGTGGACGAGTAGGTGGTGGCGTTGAGCGCGCTCATCGTCGAGAACAGCGCGCCGACCAGCAGCAGGACGCTGCCGAGCGGCATGAACTGCTCGGCGGCGCGCAGCAGGCCCAGCTCGCCGGCGTTGCCTAGGAACTGCCACGAGGCCGTGCCATCGGGGGCGTGCACCGCGCCAATGCACACGAAGGCGACGAGCATGTAGATCGGCACAACGATCAGCAGCGCGAGGAAGACCGCTTTCGGGATGTTGCGGCGCGGGTCTTTGACCTCCTCACCGGTCTGCACGATGATCTCGTAGCCCTCGTAGGCGATGAAGGTGAGGCCCATCGCGCCGAAGATGCCGGTGAGGCCGTTGGGGGCGAGGGGCACGAACTGCCCCAGCCGCTGCGGGTCGCCGAAGATGACCGCGAGGCCGCTGACGATGAAGACGCCGATGATGGCGATCTTGCCCACCGTGATGATGTTGCCCGCCATCCCGGTCTCGGAGGCGCCGCGGAAGTTGATGTAGATGAAGAGCAGCGCGATGGCGACCGCGAGGGTCTTCTCGAGAACCGGAAGCGCTATCGTCATGCCGCCAAGCTGCACCAGCTCGCCACCGGCGACGGGGCCGAGGACACCGATGAGCGCGAGCGTCTCCACCAGGTAGGCGGCGAAGCCCAGCGCGTAGAGGCTGCCCGCGACGGCGTGGGCGAACCAGCTCATCCACCCGGCCATGAAGGCGTTGCCGCCGGGGAGGCCCTGGCGGACCCACAGGTAGCCGCCGCCGGCCTCGGGGATGGCCGACCCGAGCTCCGCGTAGACCATGGCGGTGAGGAGCGTGACGATGCCGTTGAGGGCAAATGCGACGATGAGCGCGGGTCCGGCCTGACCGGCTGCGATGCCGGTGAGGACGAAGATACCCGCGCCGATCATGGCGGCGACGCCCACCATCGTGATGTCGAAGAGGCCAAGGTCGCGGCTGAGCTCCGTGGAGTGTGAGGGGGCCACCGCAGACTGGTGTTGTGCGGTCATCGTGCGCAAGATCTCCTTCTGATCGCCTGCCCGAACGTCAACCGATGCACCCTCCCGTGGGTGCATCGGTGGCCTGGAAAGCAGGCCCGATGAGGGCCTGCGGGGACGGCATGTGGGTTGCGACAATGTACCACGCGCGGCGGCCAACTGTCAAATAGCGGAGGGGGCTCCTGAACCGGCTCCATCGCCCTCTGCGCCGCTTCGGAGAGACCCCGGTCCGCTTGCCGATGCCCGACCAATATGCTACACTCCCCTCTGATCCGAACAGGGGCCCCGGTGAAGGAGTGGACGTCATGCGTCCCGATGAAGCCCGTCGCGAACTCCAGCGGAAGGTGCTCATCGTCGGAATGCTCTTCGCATTCATCGCGTTGATGTACCTGGTCTTCAACGTGAGCCGATTCGAGACCCTTGCCGATGTGAACGCGATAGACTACGCCCAGATCGCGCGCCACCTCATGCGCGGCGACGGCTTCACCACCAGCTTCATCAAGCCCCTGGGGCTCGTCTATGAGACGAGCGTCGAGCATCACCCGGACCTGACCTACCCCCCATTGCACGTGGCGCTGATATCTGCTGTCATGCGGGTCCTCGGCGCCAACGACCGTGCCGTCTCTCACTCGTCGGGGCTGGCGTTCCTGCTGACGATCCCTGTGCTCTTCACCCTCGCGGCGCGGCTCTTCGACTGGCGCACCGCCGTGCTCGCCACGCTGCTGTTCGGCACGCACATCGCGAACCTGAGCTACTCGATCTCGGGACTTGAAGCGTCTCTGCTGACGCTGCTGGTCACGGGGATGCTACTGCTGTTGCACTGCGCGGCGAGCAGCGAGAAGCACGAGCTCTTGTGGGTGGTGGGCGCGGGTGTGGCCCTGGGGCTGGCCTATCTGACGAAGTACGTATGGATCGCCGCTCTGGTCCCTGCGGTAGTGTACCTGATCGTGATGAAGCCCGAGGGGCGGCTCGTACGAGTGCTCATCTTCGTGGCTGTCGTGGCGATCGTCGCGGCCCCGTGGCTGTACCGCAACTACTCGATCACCGGCAACCCGTTCTTCAGCCTGCGCTGGCACGAACTGCTGGGGCAGACGAGGGCGCACCCGGCGAACACGGTCTACCGGCTCTACGATGAGGATATGCCGAGCTACCTCGTCTTCATGGCGGACAACCCGCGTGCGGTCTTCGAGAAGATTCGCGGCGGCCTGACGGGCCTCTACGGGGCCTTCAACAACCTCGGTGGCCTGTTCGTCACGCCCTTCTTCCTCGTCGGGATCCTTGTGAGGCTTGGCGACGACCGCATCGAGCGGTTGCGTTACCTGCTCTACGGGATGCTCGTGATCGTTTCGGTGGTGCTGGCGCTCTTCATCGCAGCCCCGCGCCTGATAGCGCCGGTGGGCGGCTTCGTAACGGTGTTGGCGGTGGCGTTCTTCTGGCGGCTGCTCGACGCCCGCACGCAGGCGCTGGAGCCGCGCACGCGACTGCGATGGGTCGTGGTGGCCGTCGGGCTGCTGCTGGTCCTGCACCTCCACCCGTTCGTGACGTCGATCACGCCGGATGAGCCTGAGAACCTCGTCGGCGAGACGCCGCTCGAGCAGGCGATGACGCAGTTGCGCGACACCGTGGACGGTCCGGTGCTCACGGACATCCCGTGGACGGTTGCGTGGATGGCCGACGTGGACGCGGTGTGGGTGCCGCAGACTGAAGCGGACCTCCGGCGGATGGAGCAGCATGTGGGCCGGTTCAACTGGCTCGTGCTCAGTCCGACCGTGGCGCGTATCGCCAGCGCGGAGCGGATGGAGATCTGGGCGAACGCCTGGGTGCGCGCTCAGCAGGGAGATGCACAACTCCTGGGCTTCACGATCACCGCGCGGCTCGGCGACGGACGATGGGTCCTGATGCGCCGACAGTCGTCGGATGGGGAAGGCGCGGATGAAGACACATCCGGCTGAACGTGGTCAAGCGGCGTCGGTGACGCGGGCCTCCCGCGAGGCCCGGCCGGATGACTCCGGGCCTGACACAGAGGCGGGGGGCGACGTGATGGAGGATCGGCTGATCTGCACGACCTGCGGCACTGCGGTTCCGGAGGGGGTGAGGTCCTGCCCGGTCTGCCATCGCGGCGTCTACCGCACCTGCTTCTGTGGCTGGCATCTCCCGGCGAACGAGCGCGTCTGCCCGAACTGCGGCGCGGACTGGTCGCAGAGCGCTCGCGTTGCCCGCAAGTCCCGCAGTCGCACTCCCAGCACGCGCAAGCTCATTCGTCACGCGCTGGTGGGCGCATTGGCCGCCGCCGTGGCGATGATCATGGTCCTCATACTCCTGACGGCCTTCGCGAAGCTGGGGATGTCGGCGGGCGAGGCGGCCCCGCGAGCTGTCGGGGATCGGCTCGCGCTGGCGGCGGCGGGCGTTGTGAGGCTGTTGCGGTTGGTCTGGGGAGGCCTCGTGCGCTACGGCCCGGCGATTCTGGCGGTGATCGGGATCATGGTCGTGGGCGCGGGCGCGGGCATCGTCGTCTACCTCCGGAAGAGCGGGCACCGCGAGCCACACAAGAGTCGGACCTCACGGCGCGTGCGCCGCAAGAGAAGGCAATAGGAGCGCTTGATGACCGAGACGCCCGGTCGAGCCCCCGACGAGATCGAGGAGACCGACGAAGCCGGAGACGCGCAGGAGGTCGAGGAGGCCGCAGCGAGCGGACAGGCCACCGGTGACGCGCGCCCGAGGCTGTTCACCCCGCTCATGTGGGTCGTCGTCGCGCTGCTCATCGTCTGCTTCGCGTCGTACCTCAAGTGGATGTGGGACGTGTGGATGCGCAGCGAGTACTACGGGCACGGTCCGCTGATCCCGCTGATCTCGGCCTACCTGATCTACCGGCGACGCGATGAGCTGCGGCAGGCTGAGGGAGGGCACAATCTCTGGGGGCTGGGCCTGCTCGTACCGGGGATCGCCATCTTCCTGGCGGCGGTCTACCTCGACGTCAACTTCATCCAGGGCTTCGCGATGATCATGGTCATCGGCGGCCTGATCGTCCTGCTGTGGGGCTGGGGCCGGGCGAAAGTGCTGCTCTTCCCGATCGCTTTCCTGGCGTTCATGGTCCCGACGGGGCGACTGCTGGTGACGCAGTTCTCCGGCCCGCTGCAGACCTACGGTGCGGCGGTGGCCGCGAAGGCGGTCTCGCTCGTGGGCATGCCGGTCAATCTACAGGGCACCACAATCGAGATCCCCGACTACACCTTCGAGGTAGCGCAGGTCTGCAGCGGACTGAAGTCCACGATCGCCATGAGCGCGCTGGCGGCGCTGTTCGCGTTCCTCGTGGAGGGGCCGATGTGGAAGCGAGTGCTGCTGTTCGTGGCGGGCGCCCCGGCGGCGCTGCTGGCGAACGCGCTACGCATTACATTCACGCTGATCCTCGGCCGCGCGTTCGGCCAGGAGGCGGCGGAGGGCTTCTTCCACACGCTCTCGGGCCTGATGGTCTTCGTAGTGGGGCTGATCGGACTCTTCCTGGCGGCGAGGTTGCTGAAATGCGACACGATGCGACAAGATATCTGATCGCGATCGGCGCGCTCGTGGCGGGCATCGCGCTGACGCCCGTGATGCACCACGTACGGCCCGAGGGCGCGCAGTACCAGGTGGACCTGTCGGCGATCCCGATGCGGATCGACGGCATGAACGGCCGCGTGCTGCCCGGCGACGAGGGCGTGCAGGCGTACCTCGAGGCGGACGTGATGGAGACCGTGGCGTACGGCGAGCCGCCCTACACGGTCACGATGAACGTGATCTACGGCGGGAGCTGGCGCACCGTGCACTCGCCCGCGCAGTGCTACCCGGCGGGCGGCTGGCTGGTGGTCTGGGAGCACGACACCGTCGTGCCGATCGACGGCGATCTGCCGCACGAAAAGCCCGTACTGGGCCGGCTCATACGCGTCGAGCGCGAGGACCAGGCTCAGCTCGTGCTCTTCGTCTTCGCGCACAAGGGCGGCACCTCGATCGACTACGCCGAGCACGCGTGGGCGGTGCAGACCGGGCCGCGCGGCGCAGGCGGCCTGTCACTGATGGCAAGCGCGCCGATCCTCGGCGATGAGGAGAAGACCCAGGCGCGACTGGCCGAGGTGACGGCGGCCGTTTACCCGCATGTGATCGGCTTCTGGTACGAGGACTGGGAACCCTCGGACACGTAGGATTGCTGAATAGAGAAAATGGGGATGTGAAGCGTCCCGAGGTGTCCGCTGGGCCTTTGTGTCTGCGCGGCGGATGTGCTATACTCTCCGCGTACTTATCGCGCGTACGCGCACCGTTTCTCCTCCCCCGAGATGATGAAAGGGGCGCATCCTGTTGACATACCGCCATCTATTGCTCGCTGTGTTAACGATTGTATTTGCTCTGACCATCGCCGGTTGCGGAAGCTCTCCGGTGGCAACCGTGGGCGGCGTCAAGATCACCGAGACGGAATTCAGCGATCGCGTGATGAAGGCGTTCGGCGAAGACATTTTGCGCAGCATGATCGACCGTGAACTGATCCGCCAGGCCGCCAACGACAAGGGGATCGAGATCACGGAAGAAGAGATGACGAAGGAGCTCGCAGACGCCAAGGCGCAGTATGGCCCCGAGGAGCAGTTCCAGCAGTTCCTGGCCGCCAACGACCTCTCCCAGGAGGAGTGGGAGGAGGAGGTCGGGATGATGGCGCTCGCCAAGAGGCTGGCGCTGGACGGAGTGCAGCCGACCGAGGAGCAGCTCCGGGCGTTCTTCGAGCAGAACAAGGCCCAGTTCGCGCAACCCGCGACGGTGTCGTTAAGCGAGATCATCGTGGCCTCCGAGGAGGACGCGCAGAAGGTCCAGCAGGAGCTGGCGGCGGGTGAGGCGAGCTTCGCGGATCTGGCGAGCCGCTACTCGCTGGCGACCACTCGCGAGACCGGTGGCGAGCGCCCTGAGATGCCAATCGACCGCATCAGTCAGCCGGAGATCAAGCAGGTCGCGCAGAGCCTGCCCGTGGGCCAGGTCAGCGACCCGATCGAGGCGGGCGGCAGTTGGGTCATCCTGAAGGTTCGCGACCGCACGCAGGGCCGCGAGGCCTCATTCGACACCGACCGGGAGCGCATCGATGAGCAGTACAAGATGGCGAACGCCAACTCGCTGCGCGACATCCTCGACGAGCAGGCCAAGAAGACGACGGTGACCATCGTGGATCCGCGCTTCTCCGGGCTCAACGAGGTCTACACGGCGATGCCCGACGAGATCCCGCAGTTCGGTGTCGAGGGCGGCGCGCCGGGCGGTGACCAGCCTCTTCCGGACGCGCCGGCAGCGCCGGAGGCGCCCGCCACGCCCGACTCAGAGTAGCACTACAGTGACAGGGCGGGGCGCGAGCGCGCCTCGAGGAGTATAGATGGAGCGGTTCGACGAGCTGGTCAGGGTGATGGCGCAACTGCGCGCACCCGAGGGTTGTCCGTGGGACAGGGAGCAGACGCATCGCTCCCTGCGCCCCTACCTGCTCGAGGAGGCGTACGAGGCGCTGGAGGCCATGGACGCGGAGGACTGGCCGCGCCTGTGCGACGAGTTGGGCGACGTGCTGCTGCAGGTGGTCTTCCACGCGCAGCTTGCGTCCGAGCGCGGCGACTTTGGCGTCGAGGACGTGTGCGAGAAGATTGTCACGAAGCTCAAGCGCCGGCATCCGCACGTGTTTGCCGATTCTGTCGCGGACACGCCGGACGAAGTGATCGACCGCTGGGAGAAGCTCAAGCGAGAAGAGGACGGCTACCAGGAGCGGGAGTCGGCGGTGGACGGGGTGCCCGCGATCCTTCCGGCGCTGCAGAGGGCGTATAAGCTGCAGAAGCGCGCGTCGCGAGCGGGCTTCGACTGGCCGGATATCAGCGGGCCTCGTGCGAAGGTCGATGAGGAACTTCGCGAGGTGGAGGAGGCCGAGGGGCAGGCGGTGGAGGAGGAGGTGGGCGACCTGCTGTTCGCGGTGGTGAATCTGGCACGGTTCCTTGACGTGGAGCCGGAGGGGGCGCTGCGCGGGGCGAACGAGCGGTTCAGCCGGCGCTTCCGTGCGGTGGAGGAGCAGGCCGGGGGGAGCGAGCGGCTGCGCGAGATGGACCTTGAGGAGATGGACATCCTCTGGGAAAGGGCGAAGGCTGAGGAGGCGTAGCGGCGGGAGGTCCCGCGAGCGCCGCCGCGCCTGAGAGGCGCGGGCGCTCGGCTCGGGACCACGCCCGGAGATGCGACTGGACAAATACCTCAAGAACGTCGGCATCGTCAAGCGCCGCACCCTCGCAAAACGCCTCTCTGACGAGGGCAATGTGCAGATAGGTGGGAGCACGGCCAAGCCCAGCACCGTAGTGCATCCCGGTGACCGTATCCGCGTGCAGATCGGGATGCAGATCGCCGAGTACGAGGTGCTGGAGTTGTCCGAGCGTGCTGTGCCCAAGTCCGAGCGCGACAGGTATGCGCGGCTGGTACACTCCGAGCGTGTCAAGCCGCTGGACGACCTGTAGGGCGCCCGGGCCGCACACTGCTCCGGCAGATCGAGGGGGTTTCACATAGACGTGAACCGATTACGACCACAGACGCGACCAATTGCGTGAAAATGACAGGGAGGACGCTACCACATGGCTCTTGACAGGCACGTGTTTCTCTTCAGCGAGGACGCGGACCCGATCGTCACAGAGGTGGAGGCCCAGGGCCGCGGCCTGAAGGACCTGCTGGGCGGCAAGGGTTCGAACCTGATGCTCATGACCAACTCGGGCATCCCGGTTCCGCCCGGCTTCACCATCGACACCGACACCTGCATCGCTTACATCGACAACAACAAGGTGCTCCCCGCGGGCGTCGAGGACGAGATCGACGCGACGATGGCCGCGCTCGAGCAGGAGGTCGGCAAGCAGTTCGGCTCCGCCGACAACCCCCTGCTCGTCTCCGTCCGCTCCGGCGCGAAGTTCTCCATGCCGGGCATGATGGACACGGTTCTGAACCTTGGCATGAACGACGACGTGGCCGAGGGCATGGTCAAGCTCAGCGGCGATGAGCGCTTCGTCTACGACGCCTACCGGCGCTTCATCATGATGTTCGCCGACGTCGTGAAGGGCGCACATCGCGAACTCTTCGAGGAGGCCCTCACGCAGGTCAAGAATGAAGAGGGCGTCAATGAGGACACCGAGGTCTCGGCCGAGGGTCTCAAGAAGGTCGTCGAGCTTGAGAAAGACATCTACGAAAAGGCCGTCGGCACGCCCTTCCCGACCGAGCCGCGGCAGCAGCTTCTCGAGTCCGTTGAGGCCGTCTTCAGCTCATGGGACAACCCGCGTGCGATCGACTACCGCCTGATCCACGGCATCCCCCACTCGCTGGGCACGGCGGTCAATGTGCAGATGATGGTCTTCGGCAACCTCGCCGAGGGCTCCGGCACCGGCGTTGCGTTTACCCGCAACCCCGCAACCGGCGAGAAGGAGATATACGGCGAGTTCCTCTTCAACGCGCAGGGCGAGGACGTCGTGGCCGGGACCCGCACTCCGCTGCCGATCAGCGAGCTTGAGCGCGAGATGCCCGAGATCTACAACCAGTTCTTCGCGATCACGGAGAACCTTGAGCAGTTCTACCACAACATGCAGGACGTCGAGTTCACGATCGAGAGCGGCAAGCTGTGGATGCTCCAGACCCGTGACGGCAAGCGCACCGCGCAGGCCGCCATCAAGGTCGCATCCGACATGGTCGAAGAGGGCCTCGTCAACAAGCAGGAAGCCGTCATGATGGTTGAGCCGTCACAGCTCGACCAGATCCTGCACCCGCAGTTCAACCCGGAGACCAAGTCCGAGTCGATCACGAAGGGTGTCGACGCCTCCCCCGGCGCGGCGTCCGGTCAGGTCGTCTTCACCTCCGAGGACGCCGACGAGTGGAACAAGGCCGGCAAGAAGGTCGTGCTGGTCCGCCACGAGACCAACCCTGAGGACATCCGCGGCATGGCCGCCGCCCAGGGCATCCTGACCACGACCGGCGGCAAGACCTCTCACGCCGCGATCGTCGGCCGCCAGATGGGCACCCCGTGCGTCGTCGGCGCAGGCGAGGTCGAACTCGACTACGCCAACAAGCAGTTCCGCGTGGGCGACATCGCGGTGAGCGAGGGCGACTGGATCAGCATCGACGGCTCGACGGGCGAAGTCATGCTCGGCGAGGTCGAGACGATGCCGTCCGACGTCATCCAGGTGCTCACCGGCGACAAGGATGCCAGCGAGTCCGAGCTCTTCAACATGTTCGAGAACCTGATGGCGTGGGCCGACGAGGTCCGCGCTCTGGGCGTGCTGACCAACGCCGACTCGCCCGAGGACGCCACGACCGCCCGCAAGCTGGGCGCGAAGGGCATCGGTCTGACCCGCACCGAGCACATGTTCTTCGGCGAGGAGCGGCTGCTCAACTTCCAGAAGATGATCGTCGCCGACGACGAGGTCAGCCAGGAGAAGGCACTCGAAGCGCTGCTGCCGTACCAGCGCGAGGACTTCGAGGGCATCCTGCGGGCGATGGACGGATACCCGGTCATCATCCGCCTGCTCGACCCGCCGCTGCATGAGTTCCTCCCCAAGGACGCGGACGACCAGAAGACCATCGCCGATGAGACCGGCAAGACGGTTGCCGACATCCAGGACATGGTCGCGCGGCTGCACGAGATGAACCCGATGCTCGGCCATCGCGGCTGCCGCCTTGGCATCACCGACCCGCTGATCTCCGAGATGCAGGTGCGCGCGATCTTCGAGGCCGCCTGCGCGCTCAAGGCCGAGGGGCTCAACCCCAAGCCGGAGGTCATGATCCCGCTCGTGAGCACCGAGGGCGAGATCAGGATCCTCAGCCAGTTGGCCGAGCGCGTCGCCCAGGAGGTCATCGCGGAGAAGGGCGTCGAGGTCGACTACCTGATCGGCACGATGATCGAGCTGCCGCGCGCATGCCTGGTCGCCGATCAGATCGCCGAGTACGCCGAGTTCTTCTCCTTCGGCACCAACGACCTGACGCAGACGGCGTTCGGCTTCTCGCGCGACGACATCGAGGGCAAGTTCCTGCCCGCGTATATCGATCAGCGCATCTTCGAGGCGAGCCCGTTCGCAGTCCTCGATGAGGACGGCGTCGGCGCGCTGGTGAGGATTGGCGTGGAGAAGGGCCGCGCGGCCCGGCCGGACATCGAGATCGGCATCTGCGGCGAGCACGGCGGCGACCCGAAGTCGGTTGACTTCTGCCACCGCGCCGGCCTCGACTACGTGAGCTGCGCCCCGCTGCGCGTTCCCATCGCGCGGCTGGCAGCCGCCCAGGCGCAGATCGACAACCCGCGCGACTAAGGCCGATCGGCCCGCTCCGGCGGGTCGCCGGCAGCACACACAGAGGCGGGCGGCAATCGGCCGCCCGCCTCTCTCATATTGGGCACAGCAACAGGGAGGTCCCACCCATGACGATGATCACGTCCGTTCATGCCCGCGAGATTCTCGACTCGCGCGGGAACCCAACCGTCGAGGTCGAGGTCGAGCTCTCTTCCGGCGCCTGGGGCCGGGCGGCGGTCCCCTCCGGCGCCTCCACCGGCGAGCACGAAGCCGTCGAGCTGCGTGACGGCGATGAGTCGCGCTACCTCGGCAAGGGCGTCCTGAACGCCGTGGAGAACGTGAACGCGAAGATCGCGCCGGAGATCGTCGGGCTCGACGCGACCCGCCAGCGCGAAGTCGATCAGGTCATGATCGACCTCGACGGCACCCCGAACAAGGCCGACCTCGGCGCGAACGCGATCCTCGGCTGCTCGCTGGCCGTCTGCAAGGCAGGCGCGGCCGCCTCGGAGCTGCCGCTGTACGAGTACATCGGCGGCTGCAACGCGCGCACGCTGCCCGTCCCGATGATGAACATCATCAACGGTGGCTCGCACGCCGACAACAACGTTGACCTGCAGGAGTTCATGGTCATGCCGGTGGGCGCGCCGAGCTTCCGCGAGTGCCTGCGCTGGTGCGCGGAGGTCTTCCACTCGCTCAGGAAGGTCCTCGCGGCCAAGGGCCTCAACACCTCCGTCGGCGACGAGGGCGGCTTCGCCCCCGACCTCGGCTCCAACGAGGAGGCGCTGCAGGCCATCGTCGAGGCGATCGAGGCCGCGGGCTACGCGCCCGGCGAGCAGATCCGCATCGCCCTCGACCCGGCTGCCACCGAGTTCTACAAGGACGGCAAGTACGTCCTCGCGAGCGAGGACCGGGTGCTGACCAGCGACGAGATGATCGACTTCTACGCCGGCCTGTGCGACAAGTACCCGATCATCTCGATCGAGGACGGCCTCGCCGAAGACGACTGGGAGGCCTGGCCGAAGCTGGTCGCGAAGCTCGGCGATCGCATCCAGATCGTCGGCGACGACCTGACCGTGACCAACACGAAGCGCCTGAGCAGGGCGATCGACCTTGGCGCGATCAACTCGATCCTCATCAAGGTCAACCAGATCGGCTCGCTCACCGAGACGCTGGACGCGATCGAGATGGCGAAGTGCGCGCAAATGACCGCGGTCGTCTCGCACCGCAGCGGCGAGACCGAGGACACCACCATCGCGGACATCGTCGTCGGCACCAACGCCGGGCAGATCAAGACCGGCGCGCCGTCGCGCACCGACCGCGTGGCCAAGTACAACCAGCTTCTGCGCATCGAGGAGATGCTCGGTGAGATGGCGGAGTACCCGGGCCTCGGCGCCTGGTACAACCTCGCGCACAAGTAGCGCATGGGGCGCAGCGTATGAGACCGCGGCCGCGCATCCCCCGACTGGGGCGCGCGGCCGCTTCCTGTACGCGGGGCGCGAGGTGACAAGTGAATCAACAACTCCTTTGCCGCGGGCACGGGCGCATGGTATACTGCTCGCAATTGCAGCCATGCCACAGCCGATTCGGCATCGGAGTAGTGGCGTCGATGGACCAGGATCCGCGACAATCAGAGACAGCCAAACGTATCCAGCGCCGGCGATTGCTGCTGATGATGGGGCTGGCCTTTGCGCTCATAGCGTGGGGGCCGCGCGCCGCCATCGTTGTCAGCGACGGCTGGTGCTCCTCCTGTCGTGCCCTCGAACAGCAGCGCCGGATCGACGCCGCGTCACAACGCGTGGACGCTCTCCAGCGCGAGGTGCAGTACGCCCGGACGGCAGAGGGCCAGGACGTTGAGGCGAAGCGGCGTTTCGGCGTCGGCCCTGATGACGAGATCTGGGTCACAGTCGATGCCACGGAGGCGGAGGAGGCGCGGCCGGAGCCTCAGTCGGTGGCCGATCGCCTCGATGCGTGGCTGGCGAAGGCCGGCGCGCCGCTCGTGGACCACGTTCGCGAGTTCGGGGCAATCTTCAGCTACTGGGTCGGGATCGGCCAGGTTGACGAGTACGTCGCGGTACCGGTGATCGAGGATGAGCCGCCCGTCGAAGCCACGGACGAGGGCACTGCGTCCGAGTCCGCGGCGCAGGGCGCGGGCACCGATGGTGAGGCCGCGGGAGATGAGACGCAGCGGTAGAGCCAGCGCGTTGAGCCGAACTCACCGCGGCCGTGATCGCTCCCGCGGGAGCGTGCGGCCGCTTGTGCTTTGTCTGGGCGCCGCGGTCGTGTGCGCCGCCCTCGCTGGATGCGGCCGCAGCGGTTCGCCGCCGGAGCTGACCAGTTGGCCGGTAGCGGCGGCACCGCAGTTCCCGCACGGGCTCGGCACCGACTTCGCGTCGCTCGCTACGGGGAGTCGCGACGAGGTGACGCTCCTCGGCCGGCCGGATCCGGTCCGCGTCTCCGGCCATGTCACCGCCCTCTGCCGCGTTCCTGTGCTTGACTACGACCTGCCGACCGATGCCCCGTTGCGCTTCGGCTTCCTGATCTTCCATGAGCAGGGCGTGCGCTACGCAGGCAGCTACCTCCGCGACGGGCCGGTCGAGGCGGAGGGCGGCGCGCTGGCGGTCGATGGTGTGCTGCCGCCGGTGCGCGCCGCGACGCCGGTGTGGCCGGATGAGGGCGACACGGGCGAGGTCGTCGCACTCATTACCGGCGGCGAGGTCCCGCCGCGGGCGCCCGCTGAAGGCGAAGCCGAGGCACCCCCGTGGGTCACGGGCGCCGAGGTGCAGTTCGCGTGGCTGCGCGGAGACGCGCTCGTCGTCGGTTCGCCGGAGGCGTTGGCGGGCGCGAGTCCGTGGGCACTGCGCGCCGGGAAGTTCGCCGGGGAGGAAGACAACCTGCTGGTCGGCGTCTACACGCAGGCGCCCTTCGACCAGGTGACGCGGCGGCGGCCGTGGATCTACCGCGTGGTCGTGGGCGATGACGGCCTGCCTCGCCTCGATCCACGCTGGCGCGGCACCTCATTCGCCCGCCCCTTCCGCGATGCTACCTTCGGCGACTTCACCGGCGCGGGCCAGGGCGAGATCGCGGCATTGGAGATCGCCGAGGACGGGGGACGGACGCTGACCGCCTACCGCTTCGAGGGCTTCGGGCTGGAGGGCTTGGCGGCGAGCGTCGAGCTACCCGCGGTCGGCGACCGGCTGGAGGCGGCGCACTGGGTAGGAGGCCGGGCGGACGAGCTGGTCGTGCGCACCACCGGCGGCCGCTTCCTCTTCTTCGGCCTCAACGCGGCAGCCGGGGAACTCCGCGAAGTGCTCGCGCTCGATGGCCCGAGCGCGATCCTCGGCTGGACCATCACGAGCGCGTCGGGCGGCGAGCCGGGCGAGATCGTGTGCGTGCTGCCCAACGGTGAGGTCTGGCGGACGGATTCGGAGCAGGCGCGCGGTGCGAGCCGTTAGTCGCCGATCAGTGGCAGCAGCGCCCGCCAGTGGCGCGAGGCACGGTTGCCGCGCGCGAACCACGGGATGAGCCTCGCTTCAGTCCGGCCCACCGTCGCGACTTCCAGCACGGGCAGCCCTTCGCTGACATCCACGGGCGGCGCCGCGCGTAGATCAGACAGCGCTTCACGCGGCACCGCGAGGTCGCCCAGGTCGGTGCCCGGCGCGTCCTGCTCCTCGACGCAGTAGAGCAGCGGCCCTCGACTGAACGCGGCGTCAGGCCCCGAGGCGATGGCCGCCGGCGGCATCGGCAGCTCCAGCACCACCACGTCCCCCCGCGCCCACTCACGGTCGATCGTGTGATAGCAACCGCTCGTCGCGGGGCTTCGGCTCGCGCCGCACACTCCGACGGTCGCCCCTTCGCACCACGCCGGGATGCGCAACTCCAGCCCGAAGTGCACCGGGCGCTCCGGCTCCAGCGTGAGTTCGACGCGGCCAGCCACCGGGTAACTTGTGCGCACCCGCAGCGTCACCGTCACACCGGCGATCCGCGCGCGGCAGTCGGCGTCGCTGAAGAGGTTGACCTGCAGCACGTCATCGCGGGCCGCGAACACCCACTCCGGCAGCGACGCGAGCAGCCGCCAGGCGTTCGGGAAGCAGCAGGACGTGCGGTGCAGCGCCGGGAGGCGCATGCGCTCGCCGGGCAGGTCCTGCCGACCCTCATCGCCGGGGCGCAGGAGGCTCAGCGGATTGAAGTAGAAGATCGCGAGCTGGTCGGCGCTCAGGGCGCCCAGGAAGGCGTTATAGAGCGCGCGCTCGATGAGGTCGAACCAGCGGCTCGTCCCGGTGATCGCCGCCATGCGGCGCGCGAGCATCATCAGCGCCACCGACGCGCACGTCTCCGCGACCGACCCGGCCTGCGGCAGATGCCACGCGGTCGCCGGGATGATCTCATCGACGCCCACGCCTCCGTGCGCGTAGAGGCGCGTGGCCTCCAGCTCGTCGAGCAGCGGCAGGAGCGGGCGCAGCCAGCGCTGATCGTCCGTCTGCAGGAACAGCTCGGCCCACGCGGTCAGCATGTAGAAGGTGCAGACCGCGTGGCGATCGTGCGGGCCGCAGCGCAGGTCGCCGACTGCTTCGGTGACGGTCGCTCGTGCGGCGAGGTCGCGGGCGAAGTCGAGGTAGCGCTCATCGCCGGTCGCGCGGAAGAGCCGGATCAGCGCCAGCTCCGCCTCCGGGTGCTCGTGCTCGGGCACGTCGTCGAAGTACGCGTCACCGGCCACGAAGCGCTCGTGCAGGAAGTCCGCCCAGCCGCACGCGGCGTCAAGCAGGGCGCTCTCTCCGGTGGCGTGGAAGTGCGCGATCGCGGCCTCGAAGAGGTGCCCGGCGAGGTAGAGTTCGTTGCGCGCGCGAGGGTCGAGGCCCTCGTCAGGCGAGCGGTTCGTGTGGATGAAGCCTGCGGGGCGCTGCGCGGCGAGGATGACCTCGACCACGCGATCGATCTCTCCGCGCAGGTCGGCGTCGCCGGCGCTGGCGTAGCACGCGGCCTCCAGCCACTTGTAGAGGTCGGTGTCCGCCGCACCGCGTCGCCGGTACTCCCCGTCCCAGCCGCCGCCCACCGCATCCGCTTCGTAGCCGCGGAAGACGGGGCTGTCGAGGCCCGCGGCGAGGCTCGGGCCGTTGCTGCGCGCCACGCGCCTGCCGAGGAAGCCACCGAGGCGCACCTCGGCAAGCCCGAGCGGACGCGGCCTGCCCGGCGCGTCTGGCCAGTCGGTCGAGACGGCACGTCGTGGCGCGGTGGGCACGGTCGTCACCTCGGACAGAGCGCTCAGAAGTAGCAGATCGGGTTGTCATCCGACGGGTCATCGCCGCCGAATGAGGCCAGCTCAAGCCGCAGGATCGCCAGCGCCAGCTCCGCGCTGCCCCCGCGGTTGGAGTACGTCCGCCAGCCGTCCAGCACGGGCTCGCGGTAGCGCGCGACCGCCGGCACCCCCGTCACGAAGAAGCCGTCGTGCACATAGTGCTGCAGAGCGTAGGTCGCCAGCAGCTCCCCCCAGTCGCGGTAGGGCCTCTCGCCCGTCACCTGGTACATATTGAGGAAGGCGCAGATCGCCATCGCGATCATGCCCGCGGGGATGTCGAGAGGCGTCGAGGTACGCGCAAATGCCTGCAGCCGCAGGCCCGGCACCAGACGGTCGAAGGCCTCGCGCAGCGCCTCATCTCCGGTGCGCAGGTAACCGAAGGCCAGCGCGGCGAGGGCGCGCAGGCCGATGATGCCACTGGGGGCTTCACCATCGCAGTAGGCGGGCAGGTAGCGCCAGGGCTCTTCGATGCGGCCGAACAGCGGCGCGCCGGTCGCGAGGTCGAAGCTGGCGTGGAAGGCGCCGTCGTCGGTGATGTCCGCGCGGTCGGTGAAGGCGTGCATGTACGCGATGGCCTGGCGGCGGAACTCGGAGCCTGCGACCTCGCCGAGCTGCCCGTCGGCCTGCAGGAGGTTGCAGGCGTACCAGCACCACGAGCCCATGTATTCCGTGCGGGCCGGACGGCCCTTCAGCCCGCTGCAGTCGAAGAGCGCGTCGTCGGGGTGTGCGGCGAGCAGATCGGTGCCCGGATCGCGGCGGCTCCACAGGTAGTCGCGCAGGCTCTCGGCCCAGTCGAGGTAGTGCTGCTCGCCGGTCTGCGCGTACGCGAAGGCCCATGCGGCAATCCACGCGCCGCCGGAGGAGCACATTGAGTGCGGCACGTCACCGGGCGGGTAGTGCCGGTTGAAGGCCCACGAGCGCGACTCGTCGATCAGATGGAGCTTCAGCGCATCGAATTGCGCCCGGCACGCGTCGGCGTCGATCGCCCAGAGCCGCTCCCACGGCAGCCACGTGACCTTGAACTCGTCCATCGCGTCGATCGGCTCATCGGCGAGCACGTCATAGCCGCGGTGGTCGCCCCAGGGGAAGTTCCCAACTTCATCGGGAAGCTCGGTCAGGAAGTGCGCGAGGTAGTCGTCGGCGGCTGCGGCGTACTGCGGCGCCCCCGTGACCTCGGTGAGCGCGTAGAGCATGCGCAGCAGGCCCGCGTCGAACTGCAGGTTGCTGGTCGTGGCGCCCGCCCCGCCGCGGCTCGCGCTGCAGTACAGGCCGCCGCAGTCGCGCGGGATCTCACGCGTCTCGAGATCGAGCTGGCTGACGAACAGCGGCGTGTGCCTCGGACCGTAGTGGTCGCGTCCGAACTCGATCAATCCATCGGCGAAGGTCCGCACCGCATCGACTCGCTCAGTCATCGGCTTGGGCTCCCTTCATGCCCCCCTCAGGCAGGCCTGCCGGAGAGGTGCGTTCGCGACGCGTCGCTCGCCCGCCTCCTTCGGCTGCAGGAGCGCGCGTTGGCGGCGGCGAAAAGGCTCTACGCATCGGCCTCACTACGGACGCAGGGAGCTCATCCATGACGAACGCACTCGTACTCATCGCGATCTTCGCAACCGCCGCCCTCGCCAGCGCGCAGGGCCACGAGGCGCTGCCCGCAGGCGGCCTGGAGTACATGGCAGGCTGCGGGCAGGACGACGCCGCGTGGGGCGTCTGGCCGCGCGCCGGCGAGCCAGCAAGCGCCGATGGCTGGACCGTCTCGCACGGGAACGCCGCGAACGGCGATGTCTGCATCGTCGGAGCGACGCCCGCCAGCGAGTTCGTCCTCGGCGGCGAGGGCTCCGGCAGCCCGATCACGGGCTCGGTGAAGCTGCGCGCGGACGCGCCGACGCAGGCGACCGTGCGGCTGACGTGGTTCGACCGCTGGAACCGCGCGAGCGAGACGCAGACGGTGGACGTCGGGACGCAGTGGCAGACGATCGAGCTGTCTGTCGCGCCCGATCGCGGCGGGCCGTTCGAGCTGGCGGTCGCTCCCGCGGGCGATGTGCCCGTGTTCGCGGATGACTTCTCCATCCGCTGCGCCGGCGGCGCCCCGAACGAGAACGTCGAGGACCCGACACCCGTGGCGCATGAGCCGATCGACCTCGGGCCGCTCCAGGCCTACGAGGGCGATGGCGCGGATCAGGCGGGCGCGATCGATCTGACGCTGAGCCTGCCCGAGGGCGCGGAGCCGCTGCTGCCCTGCGCGTGGGGCGGGGTGCCGCTGCCGAAGGGCACGCTCTTCCGCCGCGAGCACGCGCGGGTCGAGGACGCTGCCGGTAACCCCGTGCAGGCGCAGCTCGACGTGCTCTCGCGCTGGCATGGCGACGGCTCGATCCTGACGCTGCTCGTGACCGTGCCCTCTGATGCGCCGGGCGACCTGCGGATTGCCTACGGGCCGGACGTGGCGCGGATGGCGATCGAGGCGGTGGCGATGCCCGAGCCGCCGACGCTGCTGCCGGTCGTGGTGGGGCTGGACGGCTCCGAGGCCGAGGCCGCGCCTGAGATGCAGTGGACCACCGTCGAGCGCGACGGGCCGCTGGTGCGCGTCAGAGCGACGCGCCGGCAGGTCGGCCCGCTGATGGTCGAGCAGCGCGTGACGACCTTCGCCGGCTCGCCCAAGGCGCTGGTGAGCACGAGCTTCGTCAACGAAGAGGCCCGCACCGTGCTCAAGGGCTTCGGGCTGCGCCTCCCGCGCGAGGGCGCCGCGCCGGTGCTCATCATGACCGCCGACGGCAGCACGCCCCTGCGCGGGGCGGGCGAGATCGCCTGGGGCCTCGGCCCCCAACGCGTTGAGCCGACCTTCTACGGCGTCGCCGAGGGCGCGGAGCCGGCCGGCGCGAGGCCGGTCGGCGCGGTCGCGGTGCCCTCAGGCGCATCGGGCATGGCCGTCGCCATGCGCGACTTCGCCGAGAACCGCCCGAGCGGCTTCACCTGTACGCAGGATGCGCTGACCGCGTGGGCGTGGCCGCCGGAAGCCGGCGGCTTCGTCATGAGCCAGGGCATGGCGCGGACGGTCGATCTGATTGTGGACGCCGACGCGCAGGGTACACCGCAGGCGTTCCGCACCGGGGACCTGCCGCTGCTGACGCCGAACGCCGAGTGGATCTGCTCCACGGGCGTCTTTAACTTCCTCATGACGCCCGACCCGGAGACCTTCCCGATCTTCGAGGCCACGCTGGGCAACCTCGAGACACTCGGGCGCTTCGCGGACGCACAGAAGGTCCGCCGCAATCTCTACGGGCTCTTCGACTACGGCGACGCGCCCGGCGATGGCGGCTGGTCGAACCTCGAGACCATGGCCGATCATGAGATATTCCTGCACTTCTTCCGCACGATCTCGCGCCCGCACTTCGACGCCGCGCGGCTGGCCGCCGAGCACTACCGCGACGTGGACATCGACCACCGCTTCGGCTACTGCCACACGCACTGCAGCCAGCACACCGCGTCGGGTGAGGGCTGGTCGCACTCGTGGATTCAGGGCCTGCGCGACCTCTACCTGCTGACGGGCGACACCCGCGCGCTGGCGGTGCTCAACGAGGTCGGCGAGCGGCTGCTGAGCAAGGAGCCGGGCTTCACTACCGGTCGCGACTGGACGCGCGCGATCGACAACCTCGTGGACATCTACCAGGTGACCGGCGACGCGCGCCACCTCGACGCGGCGATGGCGCACATCCGCGTGCTGGGCGAGCGGCAGATCGCTGACGAGAGCGTCTGCGGGGCCGAGAACGGATCGTGGTATCACAACCGTTACCAGGCGGGCAGCGCCTTCACCTGGTACGGCTGTCTCGCGATGGCGAAGCTGCATCAGAACGTGGGCGGGGATGAGCTGCGCGACACCTTCCTGCGCGAGCTGGACCTGTCGCTCAACGTGGACAAGAAGGGGAAGATGGCGTTCAACTACTACCCGGACGAGCAAATCTCCGAGGACAAGCGCGCGGAGGAGATCGGCGGCTACGCGCTGGGCCGGGGCTCGGTGGTCTTCCCCGCGATCGGCTACGCGTATGAGCTGACCGGCGATGAGGCCTGGCTGCGCCTGGGGATGGACGTGCTCGCGCACAACCTGCTGAACCAGCGCGGAAGCTCCGACGCCTCCGCGACCTCGTTCATCACCGCGTTCCTCCGGCAGGCGAAGGCCGCCGGCTTCGGTCCGGCGGAGGAGCGCGAGGCGTTCGAGCGCGCCCGCGAGTTCTCCTGGGGGCAGTACCCGCGCGAACTGACCAACGGCGGCTTCGAGGACGGCTTCCGGCACTGGGGCGTGAAGAAGGTCCCGGGACAGGACTTCTATCAGGACCCGATCGTGAACGTGGGCTACTTCGTAGACCCGGATGCGGTCGAGGGCGAGCGTTGCCTGCGCATCCACTCCGACAACCGCCTGCGGCACATCTCCGTGTCCGGGCAGACCGCACTTCCGGGCGGCCATCGCTGGCGACTGACCGGGTGGCTGCGCGCCGATGAGACGATGAACCCGAGCATGAGCTACTCGCTGCGCAGCTACGACGATGACTCGCGCAGCAGCGGGCGGCTGGCGCCCACGGGCGAAACGCGCGACGGCTGGGCGCAGTACGAGGCGCGCTTCATGACCACCGCGCGCCAGGTGCTCACGATCACGCTGGTCAACGCGCGCGGCACCGGCGACGTGCGCTTCGACGGCTTTGCGCTCGAAGACCGCGGCGAGGTTGGCAAGCTCCTCACGGAGAACGGCGTCGGTCACGAGGGCCGCGAGCCGTCGGAGAGCATGATCATCCGCACCGGCGGCAGCTACCTGCCGGACGCGCCGATGACAGGCGAGGCCGAGGTGGAGGGCCCGATCCCCTTCACGCAGGGCTCGCTGACCGATGGCGACGATGGCTACGACTACAGCCGTAAGCCGTGCAGCTACGGGTACTGGCAGGGACGCGAGAGTGGCGAGCTGCTCTTCGACTTCGGCGACACGTACCGCATCGAGCGCGTGGGGCTGAAGGTGAACCTGGACGCGAACCGCCGCGCACACGGCACCTCGCGGATCGAGCTGCTGCCGGCGGATAGCGACGAACCGCTCGCGGTGATCGACGAGCCGGTGGATGGCTGGAACGAGTTCGAGGACCTCGCGATCGAGGCGCAGAAGCTGCGCCTGCGGCTGCACCGCATGGAAAACCGCACGTACATCACGATCGCCGAGGTGCAGGTGTGGGGAGACGAGGTGCAGTGACCTCGCGCCGCATGCCGTGACCGCCGTTACCCCCTCCGGAACGGAGGGGGTGGCCGATCTCGCCCTCCCGGGCGGGGAGGCCGGGGGAGGTCAGCCCCTCCGCATGCCCTCGGCGATCCACGTCCGCCCGGTGCGGCGAGTCTCGTCGATGATCGCCCTGCTGGCGGCGACGGCCTCCTCGGTCCGCCAGCCCTGCGGGTGCTCAAGGTGCACGCAGACCGTGCTGAAGCGGATCTGCACCGGCCGCACGCCGCTGTTCGCGAGGCGGTAGCCAAGCTCGCGGTCCTGCCCCCCGTAGCCCATCGCCTCGTTGAAGCCGTTC
The DNA here is from genome assembly GCA_029821635.1 of Candidatus Zipacnadia bacterium. Lineage (GTDB taxonomy): Bacteria > Armatimonadota > Zipacnadia > Zipacnadales > UBA5352 > UBA5352. The sequence goes on along the minus strand of JALGSW010000046.1, from coordinate 28,215 downwards.
ACCGCCACCAGGTCGGCTTTCCAGCCGGAGGAGTTGTGCCCGTTCCAGGTGGGCCTCGTGGTGCTGACGCGGTTGAGCAGCGTCGCCCACAGCGGGCTGGCCGTCAGCAGCAGGTGCGCCTTCGTCCGCTCAACCCCGTGCGCGTCCAGCCACGCGACGTCGAACGGCCGCCCGGCGCGCACGTCATCGCGGGTGATCGCCTCGCTGAGCGCCCTCGGCAGCTTGAAGTAGCCGCCTGAAAGGTAGCGGCCCGCGCGCGCGAGGCGGATGTGCGTTGCGAGGAAATCAACGCGCGGGATGCAGTCGCCGTCGGAGAAGACGAGGTAGTCACCCTCCGCGGCCCCAATCGCGCGGTTGAGGATCGCGCTCTTGCGGAAGCCCTGATCCTCCTGCCAGACGTGGCGGATGGTCAGGCCGGTCTCGGCGCTGAGGCGCTCGATGCGCTCGGCGGTCTCGGGCCCCGAGCCGTCGTCGGCCACGAGCAGTTCGAAGCCGCGCTCGGACTGCGCGTCCCAGCCCCAGACGGCCTTCTCCAGCCAGTCCGGCTGGTTGTATGTGCTGACGATGACGCTGACGTGCATGGGCTGGCGGTTCGCGGCAGGGGCACGTGGGACCTGCCGGACGGCGCCTCCCCCGCCCTCGCAAACGACGCTCGGCACCCCCTCCGTGCCGGAGGGGGCAGCGGACAGCCACGCGCTTTCCCGGTGAGGCAACGCATTCCGTCACCCCTCTCCGGAACGGAGAGGGGGGGAGGCCGGCGAGCGCCCGCGAGACGGCCGGAGGGGTGAGGCGCCGTTCCGTCCCTCCGAACGGCGCCTCCCCCGCCCTCGCACACGACGCTCGGGCACCCCCTCCGTGCCGGAGGGGGCAGCGGACAGCCACGCGCTTTCCCGGTGAGGCAACGCATTCCGTCACCCCTCTCCGGAACGGAGAGCGGAGGAGGCCGGCGAGCGCCCGCGAGACGGCCGGAGGGGTGAGGCGCCGTTCCGAGGGAGGCCTTCGCGCCCCCGAGACGGAATTGCTCCGTTGAGTGAGTATCAGCCGACGCTGGAGGGATCGCCAATGGCCGACAGGCTGCGTCGCAAAGATGCGTTCTTCGGGCTGCACTTCGACCTGCACGCGAGCGCCGACGACACGGAACTTGGCGCCGAGACCACCGAGGAGAACATCCGCGAGCTGATCGAGCGTGTGCGCCCCGACTGGGTGCAGTGGGACTGCAAGGGCCACCCCGGATACACCTGCTGGCCGACCGAGGTCGGCTGGACCTCGCCGGGCGTGGTGCGCGATTCGCTGGCGATCCTGCGCGAAGTCACCGCGGAGATGGGCGTCGCGCTGCTGATCCACTACTCCGGCGTGATCGATGAGAAGGCGATCGCGGAGCATCCGGAGTGGGCGGCGATGGAGGCCGATGGTGAGCCCAGTCCGCGAGCGACCTCCACCTTCGGTGACTACGTGAACGAGCTGATGATCCCGCAACTGCGGGAGGTCGTCGCGAAGTACGACGTGGACGGCATGTGGATCGATGGCGACTGCTGGGGCACGGCGCTCGACCGGTCGCCGAGGGCCGTCGAGGCGTGGCGCGAGCAGACCGGTGCCGAGCCTCCCGCCGGGCCCGACGACGAGGCGTGGGCCGATTGGAAGGACTTCCACCGCGCGCAGTTCCTCAGCTACCTCAAGCACTGGGTCGATGCGCTGCATGAGACGAAGCCCGACCTCGACATCACGAGCAACTGGATGTACTCGACCTACGCGCCGGTCGAGCCGGAGGTGGCGCTGGACTACCTCTCCGGCGACTTCTCGCCCGCAAGCTCATGCGAGCGAGCGCGACTGGAGGCCCGCTACCTCGCGAGCATCGGCGTCCCGTGGGACCTGATGGCGTGGGGCTTCAACCGCCACTGGGAGGCGCGCCTGCACAAGCCCGCGCTCCAGCTTCAACAGGAGGCGGGCGTGGTGTTGATGCAGGGCGGCGCGTTCCAGTACTACTACCAGCCCACGCGCGCCGGGCGCGTCCCGAAGCACTTCATCGACACCGCCGCGCAGGTCGCCGACTTCTGCCGCGCGCGCCAGGGGATCTGTCAGGGCAGCACGACGGTCCCGCAGGTCGCGCTGCTGCTGCCGACCGACCACCTGATGCGCGCCAGCGATCGCGTCTTCCACACCGGCGGCCCCGAGCGCCATGACACCGAGGGCTGCCTGCACGCGCTGCTGGCGCTGCACTACTCCGTGGACGTGCTCGCGGGCTGGCGGCTCGTTGAGTGCATCGATGAGTATGAGATGGTCGCGGTGCCCAACGCCACAGTGCTCGCTGACGAGCTGCGCGCGGCGCTCGTGGACTACGCGCGCCGCGGCGGGAGCCTGCTGCTGCTCGGCCCGGACGTGGCGCGCATGTTCGAGCAGGAGCTGGGCGTACGCTGCGACGGGCCGGCGGAGGAGACCACCGCGCACCTCGACTCACCGCTCAGCATGGGCGCCACCTGCGGGCGCTGGCAGGCCGTCACGCAGCTTGAGGCCGACGAGGTCGCGCTGCGCTACCCGACCTACGAGACGCGCCACGGCGTCCCGGCGGCGACGGCGGCCTCGCTCGGCGAGGGCATGATCGGCGCCGCGTGGGGGCCGGTCGGCGAGGACTACCGCAAGGTACACCACCCGGCGACGCGGGGCCTGATCGGCGCGCTGACCGCGCGACTGCTGCCCGAGCCCCTGGTCGAGCTGGACGCGCCGCCGCAGGTCGAGCTGTCGCTGCGACGCAGCGCCGACGGGCGGCTGTGCGTGCACCTGCTGAACCTGTCGAACGCTCAGCGCGCGGACAGCTACCTCGCGGTCGAGGACATCCCGACTGTCGGGCCGATCGAGCTGCGCCTGCGGCTGAGCGAGGAGCCCGCGAGCGTAACGTGGGAGCCGGGCGGCGGGAAGCCGGACTGGACGTACGTGGATGGCATCCTGAAAGCGACCGTGCCGGAGCTGCACGTGCACGGAGCGGTCGTGGTCGAGTAGCATCTGTTGTTGCCCAGCCGTATGGAGCGGAGACAGCTCGCGCAGTGAGCTGCCTTCAGCCGCTCCGATGTTGTCCGGCGGACCGACACTGGAGGTCGAAGGCGATGACGCGAGCGACGATCGTGGCGATGGCGATCCTCACGGCGGTGATGGCGATGGCGCAGGATGACGGGCCTTTGACCGGCGAGTGGGAGCTTGTGACGGAGAGCGCGCAGTGGGGGCCGCGCGACACCGCCGAGCCGTTCGTCCTCGACGGGAGGATGTGGCTCAGCAACGGCTACTACCACGGGAACGTGCTCTACCCCGACCTGTGGTCCTCGACCAACGGGAGGCACTGGCGGATGGTCATCGAGCAGACGCCCTACCCAGGATACGCCGAGATGGTCGTCTACGACGGCAAGGTCTGGGCAATCAAGGGCAGCGTGTGGAACTCCGCCGATGGCGAGAACTGGGAGCAGGTGGCCGATGCGACACCATTCGGCACGCGCGGCTACGGAGAGACGCTCGTGCACAACGGGAAGATCTTCCAGCTCGGCTCGGGCTCGGATGTCTACTCAACCACCGATGGCGTCGACTGGGAGTGCCTCGCCACGGGCGCGCCCTATGGCGCACGCGCCGGCTCGGCGGTCGCGTCATTTAAGGGCAAGCTGTGGCTGATGGGCGGGCGCGTGAGCACCCCGAACGATCCTCCCGAAGAGGGCTACGAGGCCTGGACGACCTTCAACGACGTCTGGTGCTCCGAGGACGGCGTCACCTGGGAGCGCGTCCTCGAGCACGCCCCGTGGGCGCCGCGAACGTGGTTCATCGCCGATGTCTACCGCGACCGGCTCTGGGTCATCGGCGGCTACGATAACGTGCACCACGCGAACTTCGCGGAGGTCTGGTACACCGAGGACGGCGTCACATGGCACGAGATGCCGGTGCCCGAGGAGTTCAAGTCGCGCCACGAGCCGACCACATGGGTCTTCGAGGACAGCCTCTGGATCGCGGGCGGCAATACCTGGCCGGTGCTCAACGATGTCTGGCGACTGACCGTCGCCCCCGAGGAGTGATGGGCATGAGGCGCGCACTGATCGTTGCGACGGTGCTCTTCGCGGCGCTTCCCGTGGCCGCTCAGCAGATGGTGAACTCGTTCGAGACCGAAGCCGACCTGCAGCGGGCCAGCATCCCGGCGGCGATCACCGCCGAGCGAGTGCAGGAGCACGCGACCGATGGCGAGTGGGCGCTGCGGCTGGACATCCCCGGCAGCGAGCAGGACACCTGGCCGGGCGTGCTCTTCCCGATCGAGGCCGACAGCACGCAGTTCACGGTCTTCGCATTCGACGCCTTCAATCCGCAGGACGACCGCCTCGCGCTGAGCTGGCGCATCGACCTCAAGGACGGCGAGACGCAGTTCGGCGGCGCGGCGGTTCCGGCGAACGCGTCCCAGCGCGTCGAGATCTGGACCGCCGGGCTCGGGCCGATCGAGCGCATCCTCATCTACCGGCGCATGCCGCGCGCCGACGCCACCGTCTACATCGACAACGTCCACCTGGCCACGCTCGAGAACCGCTTCGAGCCGATCCACTACGTTGAGACCGCGGAGGCGCCTGAGCCGACGGACGCCGAGCAGGCGCGCGGCTTCATCCTCTTCGACCGACCGTTCACCGACGTGGTCTTCGCGAACTCCGTCCCGCGCCCCGAGGAGCGCGTCGCGAGCGTAGACGCCGTCGCCACGCCGGGCGAGTACGAGCCCGCGACGCTCTCGGTGTACGCCCTGGGCGACCTCGCGCAGGTGCGCGTGAGCTTCGAGGGCATTCCCGCTACCGGCGAAGTGCTGCCGATCCGCGCGCTCGACAAGCGCGTGACCTACTCCTCCAAGCAGTTCATCGTGGACATGCCGGTGCTCTGCGAGCGGCGCGAGGCCGTGGACGTGCCCGCCGACAGCTCGCGGCGCTGGCTGATCGACCTGGAGGTCGCGGCCGACGCGTCGCCTGGCGTTCACGAGGGCACGCTCACGATCGCCGCCGACGGGCGCGAGCCTGTGACCGTGCCCATGCGGCTGCGCGTGCTGCCCTACGAGCTGCTCGAGCCGGCGGACATGTTCTGGGGCGAGTACTACACCGGGCCGAAGCTCGCCGACACCGACGAGGCGCGCATCGCGCAGATGCGCTTGGACCTCACTGACCAGCGCGCGCACGGGATGAGTTCGGTCGGGCTCACCTTCGGAGTGCCACGCGAAGCCGTCACGTGGGCGGGCGAGGAGTACGCGCTGGACCTCGACGGCACGCAGTACGCCGCGTTCATGGACATGTACGTCGAACTGGGCTACCCGATGCCGGTGATCCAGCTCTCCGACAGCGGCCAGCACGCGCCGGGGATGGCGGAGATGGCGTTCGACAGCGACGAGTGGGCGGCGCGCTACCAGGCGTTCTGGCGGGCGATGATGGCCGAGCAGGAGCGGCGCGGCTGGCCGGAGCTGATCGTGCAGCCGGTCGATGAGCCCGGCTGGAAGGACCAGGTGGCGAAGGACCGCAACGTGCGCTGCCTGAAGCTCCTCAAGCAGATCCCCGGGATGCGCACCGAGGAGGACGGCCCGCGCGACGAGTATTTCGAGCAGATCGCGGGCCCGTGGTCGGACGTGTGGAACTACAACGGGGCTATCGGCGACCCGGAGACGACCGCGAGCGCGCAGGCCGACGGGCGCATCATCGCGATCTACAACTGTGACGTGGAGTCCTACCGGCCCGAGGTCGATCGCTGGGTCGCGGGCTGGTTCCAGATCGCCGCGAACACCAATGGCTGCTACAACTGGTCCTACATGAGCTGGGGCGGCACCCCGTACAATGACAACGATCACAACTACGGCACGTGGATGCACGTCTACCCGCCGCTTGGCGACGAGCCGGGCGGCCCGTCCACCGGCTGGATCGGCGCGCGCGAGGGCGTCGATGACTACCGCTACGTCCACACGCTGCGCGAGGCGATCGCCCGTGCGGAAGCATCGGACAACGCCGAGGCCCACGCCGCCGCGCGCGAGGCCCGGGCCGAGCTTGAGCGCATCACCGGGACAATCGTGTACTCACCGCGCGTGCGCAACGCCGCCGTATGGACCGAGCGCGGGACGGACGCTGAGGGCCTGCCGACCATCGGCGGCACACTGAAGCTCGGCAACGGCTGGTCGCACGCGGAGTACGCCGTGAACCGCTGGCTCGTCGCGCAACACACCGTGGCGATCATGCAGGCGCTCGGCGAGATCGAGGCCGACGGAGGCGCCGGATGATGGCGCGCACGCTGACGCCGCTGCTCGTGCTGACGCTGGCTCTGCCGCTCGCGGCTCAGCAGATGCCGCCTCTGGCCGATGGCGGCCGGTCGGACTGGGTGATCTACCGCGAGGCCGATGCGCCCGAATCGGTGCTGCTGGCCGCCGAAGAGCTGCAGCGCGTGCTCCGCGAGTCCACCGGCGCGGAGCTGCCCATCGTGGACGCGCCCGCCGCGCCGATGATCTGCCTCGGCGACAACGATGCCGCGCGCGAGGCGGGCGTCACCACCGACGGCCTGCCACGCGACGGCTTCCGCACCCGCACCGTTGGCGGCAACCTCTACATCACCGGCGCGGACGTGCGCGACGGCGAGTTGCAGTGGATCGGCTGGACGAGCCGGGGCACGCTCTACGGCATGTATGACTTCCTTGAGGACGTCGTCGGCGCGCGCTGGCTGATGCCCGGCGAGGTCGGCGAGGACATCCCCGCGCACGAGCGCCTCGACCTGCCCGAGCTGGACGTCGAGGAGGCGCCGGACTTCGAGGTCCGCTCGCTGCAGGCCATCCAGCAGGAGACGCCGGAGTGGTTCCCCGACCGCCAGGTGGTGCGCAAGTGGATGCATACCCAGCGCCTGCCCGCCAAGCAGTTCGACGGCTGGGCGCTCGGCTGGGGGCACTCGTGGAACGACTACATCACCGAAGAGGCGCTCGCCGAGCACCCCGAGTGGCGGGCGATCCCGAGCAGCATGGAGAAGCGCTGGGTGCCCGCACGCCACTCCGCGGTCAAGTACTGCACCACCAACGAGGAGATGCTCAACGCCTTTGCCGACGGCGTGATGAAGCGGCTCGCGGCGAACCCGCGGCGCATCTCAGCCTCGATCTCACCCAGCGACGGCGGCTCGTTCTGCACCTGCAAGGATTGCGCGCCCTTCATCGCTGACGACCCGCACGGCTGGGCATCGTTCTCGCCGCTCGTGCTCAAGTTCTACAACGACATCGCCGGGCGCGTCGCCGAGCGCTACCCCGAGCGCCAGCTTCCGGGCTACGTGTACTACAACTACATGTACCCCCCGCAAGAGACGATCCAGATGCACCCGAATGTCTGGCTGGTCTTCTACGGCCTGCACTACTACGGCTGGGGCCTCGCGAAGCCCACCTACCGCGACGAGTTCGCGAGCGTCGTGAGCGACTGGACGCGCTTCACGCACAACATGGTCTACGGCAGCTACACGGTCTGGATGCGCTCGTTCAACGGCGCGGTCATCCCGCCGCCGCGCGCGATCCTGAAGATGGAGCTGCCCGTCGCTCACGCGGCCAACTACCGCGGGGCGAGCATGGTCGGAGTCGCCGCCTGGGGCTACGGCGCGCCGGTCAACTACGTCTTCGCGCGGCAGATGTGGGACGCACAGCTCGACGTGGACGCGACGCTCGACGAGTGGATGCAGCGCACCTACGGGCCGGGCTGGGAGTCGATGCGCGAACTCTACAGCCTCGTTGAGGCGCGCATGACGCACTGGAAGGAGCAGGAGTCGATCGTCTACCGCGGCGAGAACTACGAGATCAACCGCGCGGTGATCGAGAACGTACACCTGCCAATCTTCGACGAGATGGAGCGCCTCTACCTCGACGCGCTCTCGAAGGTCGAGACGGACCGCCGGCGCGCGCGGCTGGAGATGTTCGGCGACAACCTGATCCAACTGCATCACGCGATGCGCGAGGCGGGCATGATCGAGGATGGCGAGGGCTCGCACTTCTACCGCTCCGACGAGCAGTACGCGGCGTGGCTCGAGCAGGTGAAGATGACGCTGGCGATCGACCCGCAGCGCTACCCGATCTGGGAGGGCGAGTGGTCGGCGAACTGAGTGGATGGAGCGCGACGCGCAACACCTGATGTGCGACAGCCCCCGTGAGTAAGCGGGGGCTGTCGGCTAGCCGGCGGCAGGTGAGGGGCGTTCAGGCGCGCTTGCGACGCCGCGCAATCGCGCCGACCCCGCCGGTACCCATGAGCAGGAGCCATGTAGCAAGCTCAGGGGAGTCCTCGGTGCCATAGGGCGGGTCGTTGACGCCCTGGATCTTGAGTTGCCACCCGTCGATCTGAGCGTCCACGCCGGCGGGCCACTCCATGATATAGGCCCAGGTTCCTTCCGAAGGCGTGGTCAGCGGACCGAAGTAATCGATCATGAGCACGCCCATATCCAGGGTCCACGTCTCTTCGCCCATGCCGGACCCCTGCAGACCATCGTAGAAGACATCGCCCTTTGGCGACCGGATACCCATCGCCCAGTCGCCCGTGAATGCCTCTGTCTGTCCCGCGAGCTTGACGTAGACGTACTCCACGTAGCCGGTCTGCGTGACGTCGATCGTCGAGATGAAGAACCCCGTTGCGGGGTCTCGCACCGCGGAGGCCGGTCCGTCATACCACTCCGTCTCCCAGTCCCAGGGGTTAGCCCAGCTCGGGGCTGCCACGGCCACTACGAGTGCTCCCACTATGATGAGCACTGTGCTTTTTCGCATATCATCCCCTTCTTTCCGTCAGTAAGCGACGTTGCTGTCACCACTGAGGGCGAGCGCAGCACACGAGACGGGGGCGGGGATGCGCCGGAGGACGCGCGGACACGCAAGCGGCTCCTCATCACGCGTGTCGGCACAGACCCATGACGCGCCTCTGGCTGGAAAGAGGCAGGTCCCCGTCATCGCCGGCCCCCTCATGGCCGGCGACGCGTCCCGAAGCCAGGATATGCTTCAGTGTGGACTTTACCAGATCGGCGCGCACGCGAATCTCACGATTATCTCACAGTTGACGACGACGAGGCAGGCGCCCGGGCGCGATCGTTCACAGTTCGGCCGCCAGACCCTTCGCCGCATGTAGCCATCCCGCGCACCATACGCGCTCAGTAGTGCGTGTGGTTCACGATCTTCAGCAGGGCCTCGTAGTCGGTGCGGCAGGGCACTCCCGTTCCTCCTGCAGCGCCCCACGCGACCACGAACAGGGCGTTGTCGGCGTCGCGGATGTTGCAGACGAACTCCTCACGCCCGTCGCCCGCGAAGTCGAAGGCGTGGTGCAGGACCTTCGGTAGCGCCGCCAGCACGTTCGCGCGGCCGTCCAGCACGATATTCGACCACGCGATCTCCATGCCCGGCTGCCCGTCCCACTCCAGCACGCCGAGGTTCGCGTTGCCGGTGATCGCGGTCTCGGGGAAGGCCGTCAGCAGCGCCCCATGGCAATCGTAGATCAGCAGGCGCGCGCGCAGCACGGGGAGGTAGAAGCGGTCGCCGATGATGACTTCCGTCCCCGGCACATCCGGCCGCACATCGGCGATCTCGAGCTGCTGCGCGTGGTTCGTGGCCTGGTGCCAGCGCGTCTCCCCGGTTGCGGCGTCGAGCACGTAGACGCCCTCGCCGGAGAAGGCGCAGACGAGCTCGACGCGCCCGTCACCATCGATGTCGCCGAGGCGGATGCTGTCGGCGTGGTCGCGCAGATCCTCGCGGAACCAGCCGACGGAGCCGTCGGGGCGGATCATCGCCCGCGAGACGAAGACTTCCTCGCGCGCATCGCCCTCGACGTCGGCGGAGTAGACGTAGTGCCCGAGGATGTCGCTGCCCTCGCGCGCGTATGACCAGAGGTGATTGAGCTCCGCATCGTACGCATCGACCTGCTGGAGCGTCCCGAGGGAGTACTGGCCGTTGAGCATGAGGATGGTCGCCTTCGTCGGGTCGCCGGTCAGGTTGCCGACCGCGAGCCGCCCGTTGATGTAGCCGTCCTCGACCGGCCACGGGACCTTGCGCACAACCTCGCCGGTCATGCCGTCGCACATGCAGAGCCACTCGCGCCCGTCGATGAGCCGCCACATGGCGACCTCGCCCGCGCCATCGCCATCAAAGTCCCAGATCACCATCGGGTGCTCGCGCCGTTGCACCGGCGTCGGGAACTCCGGCGGGGAGTCGTAGGACCACAGCAGCGTTCCGTCCGCCAGGTAGGCATCGACCCAGCGGTAGGGATCGCCCTGCAGGAGGTCAACGCGCCCGTCGCCGTCGATGTCACCGAAGCGCGGCCCGGCCGCCCGCCGCACGGGCACCTGCGCGACCGTCTCCCACGTCTTCGGCAGCACATGCGCGGTCTCAGCCCGACTGTCGCTGATACCGCGCCGGTCGGTCACCGTCAGAGAAACTTCGTAGTCGCCGGGGGCCTCGTATGTGTGAGCGACGGCCTGCGCCTCGGAGCCGGCGCCATCGCCGAACTCCCAGTGCCACCGGGCGATGTCTCCCGCGCTGTTGCCGCCACCGAAACGCCTGCCCTGCCCGGCCGTGACCCAGCACTCGTCGCCCCCGAAGGCCCGCGGCTTCGCGAGCTTCGCGGCGTCAAGATCGAGGTCGCTCGTCAGGATCAGGCAGTCGAAGTAGGGGTTCTGTTGCGCGCCGCCGATGCGCACGGTCAACGGCCCGCGCTTGAGCGCGAACTCCCCGCCGGGCCGCCAGTTCGCCTGCGCATCGCCGAAAGTCGCCTCTGACTGCTCATCGCCAACCCAGACGCGGAAGCTGCGCGCCGCCGCGCCATGGCTGCGCACCCAGAGTCGGTAGACGCCATCGGCGGATATCGTCACCTGCGCGGGGGCCTCGCCGTCACCACTGAGCATCAGGGCCGACCCGCCCGTGCAAGCGAGCCGGAGCCACTCGCTGGTCACCACGCGCCAGTCCGGCGGGTGCTCGAAGTCCGAGTCTTCCACCAGCAGGTCGGTCTCGGCGTCAAGCAGCGAAGGCAGGTCCGCGAGCCCCGGGGCGAACTGCGGATCGGGCTCGAAGCGCCCCACGGCCCGAGCCTGCGGGCCTGCCAGGACGATCAGTGCAATGGCCGCCGCCAGTGTCCAGCGCAGCCTCATCCGCCTGACCTCCTGCGGATCACTCGAATGCCACCCGCAGCCCCTCGTCCGCGAGAATGATCTCGCCGTCGTAGACCTCGCGCATCTCCGCAATCGCACGGTCGCTGTCTCGTGTGAGCGATGGCGCGAGGTGTGCCAGCACAAGCCGCTCGACGTCGGCGTCGCGCGCAAGCTGCGCGGCGTCCATCGTGCCGAAGATGCAGGTCGCGAGCTCGTCGTGCAGCGCCTCCTGCCGCAGAGGCGCGTTTGCCACGAGCGTGCCGACGCCCGAGGCGAGCGCCACCACTTCGTCGCAGGGCGCGGTGTCGCCGGTGAAGCACGCGCTCCCGCCCTCCCAATCGAAGCGCCACGCCAGCGGCCAGAGTAGCGGCTGCATATGCTGCGAGCGCGCGCAGGTGGCCGTCCAGCCTGGCCCCTCGACGATCGCGCCGGGCTCCACGTCGCGCGCCTCGTAGCGGGGCCCCGGCCGCGGCAGTGTCCCGCCGCGCTGCAGGTGGCAGCGCTTGCTCGCGACGTCCTCGATGCGCGCGCGGATGTCGTCGGCGAACGCCCCGCACGGGCCGAAGAGCTTCTCCGTGAGCGCCTCGGTCGGCGGCGGGCCGATCACGCGCAGCGGCGGCTCGTCGGTGGACTGATCCCAGCGGAAGAGCATCAGGCAGGGGTAGTCGCAGTTGTGATCGGAGTGATGATGGGTGAAGAACAGCCAGTTCACGTCCTTCGGTTGCAGGCCCGCGCGCACGAGCTTGAGCGTGGCCGCCGGGCCGCAGTCGATCATCACAACGCCATCGCCGAACTCGAGCGCGTGTGCCGAACCCCAGCGGTCAACGTGCGGCTGCGGTGTGCCTGCACCGAGGATGTGCAGTGTCGCCATGTCGGTCACCGTCTCCTTCACGATTCGTCGGTCACATCGCCCTGAAGCTGAACGCCCTTCGGCTTGACGCTCTTGCGGCGCACGACGTTGCGCGCGGTCGGCGTCACCTCGCCGCGCTCGGGGCGCTCGGAGTGCGCGCCCGCGAGGAACTCGTGCAGAACCCGGCCCTCGCTCTGCGCCGGCACGTCGAGCCCCAGCAGATGCGCGATCGTCGGCGCCACGTCCGTGGTGCTCAGGCGGAACTGCTCGAGCCTCGGCGCGGCCTCCTGCGGGCGGATCCCCGCGCCGCCGAGGACCATCGCGGCCATCACCGACGCGGTCTGCGTCTCGTACGTGGGGATCATCGGCCCGTGGTTGCCGCCGCCGCACGGGAAGACCACGCGCTCCTCGCCGATGCGCAGCACCTCCGGCCCCGACCAGCGATAGCCGCCGCCGTAGACGAAGCAGACATCGCCGATGTACTCGCCCCACAGGCCGATCATCGACGCGTCCTCGCGCGGGAGGACGATCGGCAGCGCGTGTTCGCCGGTCTCCGGATCGGTGATCGAGCGCATCTTCGCCACCACCGCGCGGCGCAGAGCGTCGAACTCCTCCGGCGGCACGAGCCCGCCCTCATCGCGCCCCTGCAGGTTCACCCACAGGTGGTTCTGCGCGAAGTAGAGTTTGCTCGCGTCCCAGTCGATGCCCAGCCCGTCGGCGGTCTTCGTGAGCCAGCCCTCCTCGAGGAAGGCGTTCACCAGCGAGACCGCCTTGATGTTCGCGGGCATGCCGTGGTCGGAGGCGACGCAGAAGACCGTGTCACCATCGTCGAAGAGGTCGAGGAACGCCCCCAGCAGCCGGTCGGCGGCGCGGTAGTAGCCGCGCACGATCGTCCAGATCTCGTCGGCGGTCTCCGGATCGTAGCCGGTGCCGGTCCGGTCGATGCGCTCGACGAAGCTGTGCCCCATCGCGTCAAGGATGTGCCAGTGCAGGTAGAGGAGCTTCGCGTCACCGTCCCCCATCGCGATCTGCACCGCGCGCGGCCACCAGCGGGCCTCGGCGGCCATGACCTCGTCCACCGTGGCGAAATCGGGCAGCATGTTCGTGCGATGCAGGTCGCAGGTCTGCCCGGCGTGCACGTAGGGGCCCAGCTCGTCGATCAGCCGCCGGCCCAGCTCCGGGTCGGAGCAGATGCGACCGTCGGTCGGGAAGGCGTCGGAGCGGTAGATCTGCACCCGCGAGCCGTCCGGGGCCAGCTCGACGAGCTTGAAGCGGAAGGCGCCCTCGGCCTCGCCGTGATCCTCAGTGCTGAAGACCGCGTAGACCCACTCGCTCCACTCCCCCACGCGCAGTTCCGCCACCGGGCAGGAGCCGTCGCGGTCGGGCGCGATCAGCACCCGATCGTACGCCTCCGCGCCGAAGAGCAGGGCCTGGTAGGTCGGTCCGACGCCCTCGGTGGTCGTGCGCACCTCCAGCGTGGCCTCCAACGGCGGCACGCCCGACTCGGGCGCGTTCTGCCAGCCCTGCGCGGGCACAAGCTCGATCGGGTCGCGGGTGTCCAGCTCCGGGCAGTTGTGGTAGTTCGCGGGCATCGCGAGGTCGAACCACGACTGCGCGGGCTTGAAGAGCCACTCGATGTGCGTGACCATGTCCGGCCGAGTCGGCGGATAGCCCGCGTAGTTGAAGACCACGCTGCGCACGCCGTCGCGCGCGGCGGTCTCCCAGAGGTATTCGGCGCGGCAGTGGCCCGCGTTGAAGGCCTCCTCGCGGTGTGACGCAGTGTGCGCCTCACCGGGCACGCGCGAGCCCCACTGGATGATCGCATGCGTGCCGGGCGTGGCGCCGGTCGCGAGCGTCGTCCAGTTCGTGGGCGTCTGCGCCGGGATCACCGGCCGCAGGCGGCTGAAGACGCCCCGCGTGAGCAGCCGCTCGAAGTTGGGCAGGATGCCCTCCGCGAGGAACTTCTCCAGCGTGTTCGGCACGAGCGCGTCAAAGCCGAGGAAGAGCGCCCGATCGGCCATGGCTACCACTCCAGGTGCGCGGCGTAGGCGGGTTGCGATGAAATTGACCGCGACGGGCCGCGTGTCCTCCCTCGCAGGGAACCGGAGTGGCTGCGGCGAAGCTGCCTGTCCGGCGCGCACGCGCGCGAGACTGAGGAGTGGTTGCCATGCGACACGCGTTCATCTGCCTGATCGTCTGTGCCTGCGCGGCCGCCGCGAGCGCGGGGGAGGTCATCTTCCGGGCCGACTTCGCCGACGGCGTCCCCGGCGCGCGCGCGCGGGGCTGGCGCTTCCTCAACCAGCGCGGGGAATGCTCCGGCGAGTGGGACGCCGCCGAGCCGCCCGGCGAGACCGCCGGCTCGCTGCGCTGCGATGTGCCTGAGGATGCCTCCGCGCGCGCCACGTGGGCCGCGCCGCGCATCGAGCTCAAGCCCGCGACCAGCTACCGGCTGAGCTGCCGCGTGATGCTCGGCGACGTCAGCGAGGGCAGCAAGGGCGCCTACGTGATCCTCTACGAGAACGGCGAGCCCTCGCCGGACCACTGGCACATGACCCCCTTCATGAAGGGCAGTCGCGACTGGCACGAGCGCGAACTGATCTTCACCACGCGTGAGGACTGCGAGTGGGGCGAGCTGCAGCTCAAGCTCTGGGAGTGCACCGGCTTCGCGTGGTTCGATGACGTGACCATCGAGGAACTTGCTCCCGGAGAGGCCCCCGGGGCGCCGGTCGAGCCCGGGCGGCTGGTGCTTCCCGAGGACGATGGCTTCGCGCTGCAGGCGATCTGGTACCCGGGCCATCGGCGCGCGGACAGGACCATCCACCTGCTGCCCGAGCGCCTCAATCCGGTCGCGATGTTCATCTACGGCCGCCCCGACGATGTCGAGGACCCGCACCTGATCGTCGAGGCGCCCGCGGCGCTGACGATCCGCGGCCCGGTCGTCTGCGGGCGCGCGCTGCCGCCCGACCCCATCGAGCTCATGCCCGAGCCGATCGAGCACGACGGCGCGCCCTACCTGCGCTGGCGGCTGCCGATCCGCGCGGAGACGCTGCTGACCGCCCTGCGGCCCGATGGCCCGAACTGGGAACGCTACCACTTTGTCTACGCCGAGCCCGGCGAGGGCTGCCCGGAGCAGTTCGCGTTCCAGTGGCGCTTCGAGAACGGTGGCGAGGTCGGGCCACTGCATACGATCGATGCGCAAGTGCAACCGGGCCTCGGCCCGAACATCGAGCCCGTTAGCGCACCCGCGCCGGGCTTCGCGCTTTACGCCCAGCACTCCGACGCCCTGCGCCTGCCGACGCCCGAGGGCCGCGCGCGCGTGCTCGACTACCTGCACTACGCGGGCGTGCGCGGCGGCCTCGCGCTGAGCTACTACCAGCACGAGCTGCTGCCAATCGACGATGAACTTGCCGAGCAGGGCTGGTTCACCTGGACGTGGCGCTGGTACGGCTACGGCGGCCCCGCGGAGGACGATCAGAAGCTCGTCCATGCCACCGAGTCGGCGCGCAACCGAGGCACGACCTGCCCGCAGGTGCAGGTGGAGATGCTCGAGCCGCACGCCACCTGGCTGCGCGAGTTCTACGCCAACGCCCTCGCCCTCGACCGCGACTGGCTGATCCTCAACTATGAGCCGCCGGTCTTTAGCGTCTGCTTCTGCGAGCGCTGCCGGCGGAAGTTCGCTGAAATCACGCACCGGCCCGTGGACGCGGTGCTGGCGATGACGCCGCAGGAGCTCCAGGCGCTGCCGGACCACGCGTGGGGCAACTTCCGCGCGTGGCAGAACGAGCAGATCATCAATAACCACGCGGCGGTCATCCGCGAAATCGACCCGGACTGCCTCTTCGGCGTCTGCGGGCCCGCGTGGACGCAGTGGAACGCCGACCGGGGCCAGGACATCCGCCGCTTCGAGCCGGACGTGGGCCTCCACGCGCCGATGATCTACCGCGCGCCCGAGGACTTCGAGCCACTGATCCGCTCCACGTGCGCGAACACCGCCGCGCTGGTGATGCCCTTCACGCTCGGATCGGACATCGCGGTCCCGGCGACCTTCCCCGACGCCTGGGAGCAGTGGGCGAACATGCTCGCCACCGCGCTCTCCGGCGGCGACGGCGTCATCCTCTGGGTGGGGATCGAGTCGCTCGACGGGGAGATCATGAACACGCTGCGCGCCAGCATGGAGCAGATCCGCCTGCTGCGGCCCTTCATCGACGGAGCCGAGCGCGGCTCGGGCGCGACCATCGAGGCGCAGGTGCGCGACCTGCGCACGGTGACCGTCGGCGAGCGGCGCATCGAGGTCGGCTCGGAGAACTCGCGCATCCCCGTGCGCGACTGGCAGTGGCGCGGCCCGCGCGGGCGGATGGTGGCGCTCATCAACTACGACCGCGAGAGCGCCCACCAGGTGCGCCTCACCGGCGAGGGCATCGCGAACGCAAAGGCGCTCCTCGGCCCGGAACCAGCGGTGGATGGCGACGCGCTGGTGATCGAGCTTGGCCCGGGGGAGCTGTCGGTGGTGACGTGGGAGTAGGTCGCTGTGTGCCGTTGCCGTCGGAGGGGCCGCCCCGAGCGTCCGCTGCTGTTTAGCGGCGCGAGGGGTGAGGCGCGAAGCGCCGAAGCCGCTGTGCCGGCCCGTCGTTCCGCGCGCACAAACCGGCCGCACCGCGCCACAACAGGAGGCCGCATCGATGCCGAAGAACCTCTGGGAGCCCGACTTCGACCGGCTGCTCGACGCCGTCCACGGCCGGCAGCCCGACCGGGTCCCGTTCTTTGAGCTGGGCGTCGATCAACAGGTGATCGAGGCGGTGATGGGCGAGCCCGTCCCGCAAGGCGACGATGGCCGCGCCTACCGCATCGAGTTCCAGCGCCGCATGGGTTACGACTTCGTGCGCGCGGGTGTCGGCTTCTACTTCCAGCAGAAGCGGCTGCTCTCCACTGCCGACACGGAGGTCGCGCAGGGCCGCGGCGAGCGCACCTGGCGCGATGAGCACGGCGGCCCGATCGCCTCGTGGGAGGACCTGGAGGCCTATCCGTGGCCCCAGCTCACCGAGACGAGCTTCGGCGACATCGAGTGCCTCGGCGAGATGATGCCCGCGGGGATGAAGTGCAACACGTCCTACGCGGGCGTCTGGGAATACACCGTCCTGCTGCTCGGATACGAACCGCTCTGCTACCTGCTGGCCGATGACCCCGAGCTCGTGCGCGCGGTCGCGGACCGCGTCGGTGAGTGCCAGCTCCGGCTCTACGACGCGCTCTGCGCCCATGACGCGATGGGCTCATGCATGATCGCCGACGATCTCGGCTTCAAGACGCACACCATGGTCGCGCCGGACGTGATGCGCGAGATGTTCCTGCCGTGGCTCGCGCGCATCGTGGACTGCATCCACTCGCATGGCAAGGTCGCGCTGCTGCACTCCTGCGGACAGTGGGAGCCGATCATGGAGGACCTGATCGCGGTCGGCTTCGACGCCTTCCACTCGTTCGAGGATGTGATCGAGCCGGTCGCGCAGTTCAAGCGCCGCTACGGCGACCGCGTCGGCGCCCTCGGCGGGATCGACGTGCACGTCCTCGCCGGCGGCACCGAGGCCGACGTGCGCGCCTACACCGCCCGCGTCATCGAGGACTGCAAGCCCGGCGGCGGCTGGGCGCTGGGCTCAGGCAACACCGTCGCGAACTACATCCCGGTCGCGAACTACCTCGCGATGCTCGACGAGGGGCGCAAGCTCGGGGTGTATTGACCTCTCCCCCCGGCCCCCTCTCCGTTCCGGAAGAGGGGGAGCCAGACGATGAGGAGGCCCAACTATGATCCGCACAGCCATGATCGCTCTGCTTACGCTCTGCGTCGCCATTCCGTGCGCGGCCGATCTGACGCTCATCCGCGACGGCGCACCGGTCGCGCAGATCGTCGTGCCCGCCGACGCCGCCCCGGAAGTCGCCCTCGCTGCCGAGGAGCTGAACCTGCACCTGCGGCTGATGGCCGGCGCGGAACTCCCGATCGTGACCGAGCTCGCCGCCGGCACGCCCGCGGTCTACCTCGGCGCGCCCGATGACGCCTGGGCGCAGGCCGCCGACCTCGCATCGCTGGCATTCGATGGCTTCGTTGTCGAGGCGACCGATGAGCGCCTCGTCCTTGCGGGCAACGTGCCCGATGGCACGCTCAACGCGGTCTACTGGCTGCTCGAGCAACTCGGCGTGCGCTGGTACATCCCCACCGACTTCGGCATGAACGTGCCGGAGATGTCTACCGTCACGGTCGCACCGATGCGCGAGCGCGTCGAGCCCACGTTCCTGTGCCGCAAGAACCACGGGATCGAGCGCTCGATCCGCGACCACGGCAACACCTGGCAGCGGCGCGTGCGCATCACCGACATGGACACGAACGTGCCCTTCAACCGCTACTCGCACAATCTCCTGAACATTGTGCGCGTGGACGAGCACGCCGAGACGCACCCGGAGTACTTCCCGCTGAGCAACGGCGAGCGGCGCATCTCGAATCTCGGTCACGGCTGGCAGCCCTGCACGAGCAACCCCGAGGTCGTGCAGCTTGCCATCGATGCCGCGCGCCAGTGGTGGGTGGACCACCCGGAGGCCAACTACTTCTCCCTCGGCATGAACGACGGGCGCGGCTGGTGCCAGTGCGACGAATGCAACGCGCTCGACATCCCCGGCTACACTTTCCGCAACCGCGAAGTCAAGTCCGAGCGCTACTTCACCTTCGTCAAGCAGGTCGCCGAGGTCCTGCAGGAGACGCACCCGGACAAGTGGCTCACCTGCATCGCGTACTCCAGCGTCGAGCCGGTCCCGCGCGGCGTCGAGCTGCCTGGCAACGTGCTGGTCGTCATCACCCAGGACGTCGGCGCGTGGCACGATCCGGCCTACCGCGCCGAGGACGAGGCCATCGCGCGCGCATGGACCGAGGCCGCGGGCGCCTTCGGCGTCTACAACTACACGAGCCAGATGTGGCTGCTCCCGCGCAACTACCCGCGCCTGATGGCCGAGTCGCTGCGCTTCTACGATGAGATCGGCGCGGTCGCGATGACCAACGAGTCGTGGCCCACCTGGTGGTACGCCGGGCCGATGATGTACGCCCGCGCGAAGCTCATGTGGGACCCGCAGCAGGACGTCGGCGCGATCCTCGACGACTACTACGCGGGCATGTTCGGACCCGCCGCCGCCCCGATGGCGCGCCTCTACGAGCGTTTCGAGGAGACGATCCTGACCGAGCGCGAGGGCCGCTGGTTCTACGGCATCAGCTCGGTCCCCCAGCAGATCGCGCTCTGGACGCCCGAGCAGCTTGAGGCGAGCGTCGCCGACCTCGCCGAGGCCACGCGCCTCGCACAGGCCGCGCCCTTCGACGCGCGCGTGGACTTCGTCGCACGGGGCTTCGCGCTCACCGACGCGATCCTGCGCGAGTACTGGCAGGCGAGCACCGTCCGCGACATGGCCGCGCAGGTGCAGCCGGACGAGCTCCTCGACGAGCTGGAGGCGCTCTCTGCCCTCACCGCGCAGCGCGAGGCGGTCTTCGCGTCGGTCATGGAGGACGAGCTGCTCGCGGGCACCTACGACCGGCTCGTGAACGAGCGCGCCAGCCGCCTCAACTCCTGGAAGGGCGACCTCAACGCCGCCTACTCCGGGGCGCTCGCGGGGCTGTTCGCGGCGGGCGATGCGATCAGCGCAGAGCGCCTCGCAGCGATCGCCGCCTCCGCCAGCGACTCGGTCGCCACGCAGGTCGCGGCCTTCGCATGGGTGCTGGAGCATCCGGATGCAGAGAACCTGTGCCCGAACCCGGGCTTCGAGGAGATCGCCGGGGACGCGCCGGAAGGCCAGGACTGGGTCACCGCGGGCTCGCCGCCGGGCTGGTCGAAGTGGTCGATCGATGGCAGCACCGACTACCTCACGTGGGAGCAGGAGGGCGGTCGCACTGAGCCGCGCTGCGCGAAGATCGTCGGCGCCAGGCTCGCGACCTTCATCGCCAACATGCCCGTGACGCCGGGCGAACGCTATTACGTGTCGATCTGGGCGAAGAGCAGTGGCTCCGACGCGCAGCAGCCGCGGCTGGAGCTCAAGTGGCATGCCCCGGAGGGCGGCTGGGTGCGCGCGGACGCGAATCAGTCCGTCGCGGGCGAGGGCGGGACGGGCGCCTGGCAGCTCCTCAGCGCGGTGGTGGAGGTGCCGGAGGAGGCCGGACGGCTCGTGATCCTCCCGCGCGCGCTCGACCAGGAGGAGGGCGACGTGGTGCTGCTCGACGACGCGCGCGTCATCCGCCTGCCGGATGACATGTAGCGCCCGCGGCACCTGAGAGCGTCCATATCGAGTTCGCAAGAAACGCCGCGCAGGAATGGGTGAGGCAACTAACAACGGGGATTCCTCTCGCAGTATCGGCCGCAAATCGTTGATTCCCCGGGAAGAAAGTGTATGATACATAGAAGCAAACGGGGGGGGAGCCCAATCCCCTCACGGGAATGAAGGGCCTGAGGGGGCGTTGACAATGCGCAAGGGTTTCACGCTCATCGAGTTGCTCGTCGTGATCGCGATCATCGCGATACTGGCCGCAATCCTCTTCCCCGTCTTCGCGAAGGCGCGGGAGAAGGCGCGTCAGACGAGTTGTCTCTCGAACGTCAAGCAGATCGTCCTCGCTTTCCAGATGTACGTCCAGGACTATGACGAACTGTCCCCGCTGAACATGGACTACACCACGCCCGAGATCTCCCGCTGGTACAACACGCTGCCGGTCTACATCAAGAACGATCAGCTCCTCCACTGCCCGAGTCAGCCGAAGCTGGTGCGCGCCTACTCACAGCCCTACCAGTGGGGCTACTACCACCTCTCCGAGCCGAACCACAACGTCTTCGGCGGCGCGGTGTCGCTGGCGTCGATCGAGCACCCGGCGGAGTTGCTGGTGTTCGGTGAGAACAAGGACATCGGCACGAGCAACCACGGCTGCTTCACGCTGCTCGGGACGGCGAACCCGTGGGGTTACGACACGGCGGCCTTCGGTCGGCACAACGATGGCATGAACTGTGGGATGGTGGACGGCCACGCGAAGTGGCTGTCGAAGTCGCTGCTCGAGGGCTCTTGGAGCAAAACCGAGAACAGCTCGATCCTGTTCTGGGACGACGACAGCGCCGCGTAAGGTCCCGGGGACGCCGGTTCGGTGCTCCCCCAGGCCGGGGGAGCACCGATGCCGGCGGACGGCTTCCGGCAGTTCGTCTACCAGGGGCCGGATATGTTGAGGCTGCTCTCGATGCGCTAGCGCGCTGTGGGTTAGCATCCTACGTGATCCGACCGACGTCAGGAGGTTAGGCATCCTGAACGCACCAGATCCTTCAGCAAAGCGTCGCGGGCCGGTGTGTCTTGCGTTTGTCGTAGTCGCCAATGTGGTCATTACCTCCCTGATAGCAGCGCTCACGGTGGGTGTGGCAGCGGCTTGGTTGCCCTCTTCAGGCCTCTATGAACTCAGTCGTACAGCCGCCGAGGCAATGGAGGGTACCGCGACCATGGAGAGCTTCTTCGCTGCCTACGAAGCGATCGGCACTGAGGTAGCCGTAGTTGGCGGGCTTGCCTGTCTGATGGTAGGTGCACTCACTGGCTACACTTGTCCACAAGCGTCAGCTCTCTGGGGCGTTCTATGCGGGCCATCCCTCGGGCTGTGGCTCCGCCACCCTCACCTTCACTGGTTTGTGATGCCGCTGGTTTGGAGCGCTGTAGGGATTGCAGCAGCATGGGCTGTTGGCAGCTGGCGTCGTGCGAAGCTGCACAGATCCCCTGATGCCCCAACGACTCCGAGAACCTGACCACGCGCATCGACTTCGCGGCGGGCGGGAACAGCTACTACGCATACGACGCCGACTCGAAGCGCGTGAGCCAGCGGACCGCCGATGGCTTCCGGCAGTTCGTCTACCAGGGGCCGGATATGCTCAAGCTCCAGTTGGAGCGCGAGGAGACGATCGCTCACTACACCATGGGCTCGGGGCTGGAGGCCATGCGGCGCGAGACGAGCAGCTTCTATCACTACAACCACCGGCGTCCGCGTGCGCGGCCGCTTAGGCCCACGCTGGCGCTGACCGGGGCGGACGAGGCGGTGAGCGATAGCTATCGCCACGACGCCTGGGGGGTGGACCGTCTGGTGAACGGCGAATCGATTCACTGTCGACCGGCAGATCCGCAAAAGGCAATAGAGATGGGGGAGCAGGAAGAGAGGAGCTAACCGAGATGCAGGAACGACCTAGCATCATCCCGCGGCTCGTTGTTGGCGCACTCCAGTTCATTGCATCGTATATCGTCTTCGTACTTGTGACAGTGACAGTGGAGTACCTGATCCTGCAAGTCGGCAAGCGGACAAGTCTATTGCCGGGTGATTGGTTCCTTTCTGCGGACCTGCCGGCAGCCGCCAGCCTGATAACAATGACTGCAGGTCTCGCGCCAGCCGCGCTGGTTGGTGGGTACATATGTGCATTCGTTGCTCCTCAATTGCGGAACTGGGCCGTCATGACTCCGCTGGTCGTACTGATGGGGGCATATCTGAGTTCACTGCCGCTGTCTTCAGACCATTTGGCTCCACACGATCTCGTAGGGGCCTCAGCTCTACTGGCAATCCCTTCTGGCCTAGCAGGCAGTTGGCTATCGGTGCGGAGACGGCGTGGCAATGCACAAACCGACGACGTCCCGCATGTCTCTGCAGCTGATGATGGCAATGGGTCGTGAATGACCGAAGTCGCCAATCTGGTCCGGAGTTTGAGCTCACTCAACTGGCGCTGATCCCTACCCACGAGGCGGTGACGGACACCTACCGCCACGACGCCTGGGGCGTGCTGCTCGCGAGCACCGGGAGCACCGTCAACCCGCACACCTACGCCGGCCGCGAGCGCTACTACCGCATGCCCAACGCGAGCATGTACCACCTGGGGTTCCGGGACTACGCGCAGGGGGTGGGGCGGTTCACGACGGCGGATCCGGCGAGAGCTGCGGAGAACTGGCTTGTGTACGTGCTCAATCGACCTGCAGCAGCAGTGGATCCCGCTGGCCTGGCCTGCACAGAGTGGGTGAATGTATTCAACGACTATGTTGAGTGGGAAGACACCAGTACGGAGCCCGATGTCGACGGGAACTGCGTGATCGGCTGGCCTCCCGGGCTTGGCAAATGGGTAACACATTATTGGGTAAGAGAGCATTGGTACATCAACAAGCGAATATGCTCTAGACGCTACGGTAGAGTTCATTGCGGGAGATGGGAGTATTGGGAGCGCTCATGGCCTGAGTCTATCAAAGTGACGAACTCGAGGAGCACGTTCACAAAGCGGGTATGCACGCCCAAGTCCAAGTTGCCGGGAGTCGTGCCTCCGGAGCCGCCCCGCGAGGTAGGACCTGAACTGCCTCCACCCGTGACCAATCTACCCAACAAGTACCGGCCGGTCTGCTCCCTGTACGCAGGGACGTGCAAGAGTCACTGCATGGTGTGGGCCCCAACGGGTGACAAGCAGGACGCCTGCTCAGCGTGGTGTGTCCAGCAGGAGGTTCTCTGCTTGGCGACGGGGAAGTTCAAGCGAGTGCCACGTGGGTTCCTAGTGCCCGGCGCCCCAAACTTTCCAGCATGAGTGGAGGTCAACATGCGCTGCACACCAACAACGTTGGGCCTGATGGCTACACTGGCTGTACTGAGCGGCTGTTCAAGGTCGTCCGGTATTGGCAGTCACGAACAGCTCGAGGGCGGAGCGGATGTCGCGGCGCCAGCAGCCCTGATAGGCTATCAAGTGGCGACGTGGGCCGGTCCAAAACAGCAGATTGTGGGTTGTCCGGGCATGGGCGTGGAGATAGCGTCGCAGTTTGTGATCCTAGTGGATCCTGAACACTTCCCAGCCCGACGGGTGCAGCCTGTCGGGGGAGGAGACCTGGTCGAGGGCATGAGCAACTGGTTTGAGGAGGGCCAGCATGTCAGCGTTGCGGTATCGACGTTCACCGCGAGGGGTGACCAGACCAAGAGCCTAGTGGTAGTCGATAGATGCGGTGATGTTGCCAGCACGGTGCCACTCTCTGGCGTGCTGGCAGGGCTCGCCCAGTCCCCAAGCGCACCCGCGCCCGCTGTCGTCTCTCTGGCGGTGTCGTCCGCAGGTGATGTCGCGGCGCTTATCGTGGTCCCCACTCTCCCCCAAGGCAGGCCAGACGCACCTGAAGTCATCGTGCTGCAGTTGCCGCAAGGCGACGTGATCAGCAGCAAGAGCCTGGGGACGTGGGGAGCATCTGTCTTCAGGGAGGCACAGTATCTCTTCTTCTCTCAAGGCAACTCCCTCTACTTCCTCTCCGAGGGTCACCTAGTAGCTACTGTTCCCGACTTGAGCCGTCTTACGGCGCTTGCTGACGATGTGACTGGTGCCAGCGGACATCCCGACAGCCGATGGGCGGTAGTGTGGCGGGCGCACGCCGAAGGTTGTTCGGTGGAGCGGCTGGACACGGGAACTAATGAGCTTGATCTCGTCCGTGAGACCCTACCCAATGTCGTCCGGGCTGATATTGATAAGACAGGCAAGCATGTGATCATTGCACGACAGTCGGATAGCGCCGACCTCTCACTGGAGTACGTGAACCCGGATGATGGCGAAATCCACCAGGCTGCTCTGACTGTGTATGGCCTCCGGCCAGGCGTCCAATGGCTTCGTCCTCCGGTAGTTGTGGTCGCCGATGCTGCGCGCATCGTGACAGTCGATATGCTGTCAGGCCAGGTGACAGAGCTGTGGTCGATAGATTGACGCACTGCATCCCGCCCTGGGTCGGTATGAGTCCTGCGGGAACACGGTGGCGAAGCAGGAGGCCGCCGGGACCACATACTACGCCTACAACACCGAGAATCTCACGACGCGCATCGACTTCGCGGCGGGCGGGAACAGCTACTATCACTACGATGCTGCCTCGAAGCGCGTGAGCCAGCGGACCGCGGATGGCTTCCGGCAGTTCGTCCAACAGTCACCTGATCTCCCCGGCGAGGGCGTCGGGGCCACAACAGCAGACGGCTGACGGCGCCGGCCCTGCCCGCCGTCATCCTCGCCATCCTGTGCATCCTGTAGAAGAAGCCGCTGCCCCTACAGCCGCGCCGGCTCCCCGTCGTCGTTGAGCGCCTCGCCCGTCGTGATGAGGTGGTCGACGCGGCAGCGGATCTCGTCGCGGATCGCACGGAAGACCACCATCTGCTCCGTCTGCGTCCCCTCCGCCTCAGCCGGGTCCTCCAGCGACCAGTGCACGCTCTTCCGCGCGCCCAGGAACATCGGACACGCCTGCTTCGCGCCATCGCAGACCGTGATCACCAGGTCGAACTGTTCGTCATCGTAGACGCCAAGGTCCTTCGGCTCCTGAGCGGAGATGTCGATGCCCACCTCGGCCATCGTCTTCACCGCCAGCGGATTGACCTCTCCGGCAGGCTCCGTCCCCGCCGAATACGGCTCGAAGCGCACGCCGCCAAGCTGGCGCAGGAAGCCCTCCCCCATCTGACTGCGGCAGGAGTTGCCGGTGCACAGGACCAGGACGCGCTGCGTTGCGTTGGGCATGGGTGATCTCTCCTCAGAACGACCGGGCCGGGGTGGAACCTTCGCCGCCACTCGCTGACGCTCGCGGCGTCGAACTCCTCGCTTCGCTCGGAGCGGCCCCTCCAGACGGCTTGACGGACGACGCCGCGGCGCAATTCGCGACTCTCATACCGTTGTCCACACCGGGCTCGACCATGCCTGCGCGCCGGATTCGCAGGTCACGCGCAGGTAGTAGTACACGAACGGTCGGTCGAACCAGCCAGCCGCGTCGAAGGCCACCGCGGACAGGTCGGCCTCATCGGCAAACTGCACGCTCGCGCGCCAGTCCTGCTCGCCCGGCTCGATCGTGTGCACGTCCTCGCCATTGCGCACGACGTCCACGCGCTCGATCGGCGTGCGCGTGGCGACTTCCGCCGCGATCTCCACCGGCCCCGCGAGACCGCTGCGGTCGATCACGCGGCCCATGCGCCCGCCGGCCAGGCTGTCCTCGATGATGATGCGCTCGTCGCTGGCGCCGTAGCAGTCGCGCGCGCGGATAGCGTCGAAGATCGCCTCGCGCGAGAGCCCGTCGGAGCGGATCGCGGTCAGGCCGGGCGGCGCGTAGAGCTGGGCGCTGTCGTCTCCGTAGCTCGACGGCATCGTCGCGTGGGTGTCGGTGCCGGCGATGAAGCCGAGCGGGTAGCCCTGCGCGAGCAGGTCCTGCACGTAGCACGGGCCGTCATGGACCTTGAGCAGCGCGCGCGGGTTGCCGCGGAACTCGCTGGTGCCCCACTTGGAGTGCACCTCGACCACCGGCATGCGGTCGGGGCCGGGGTAGATCGCGTCGGACAGCTCCCCGTGCTTGCCGGTGCGCGTGGTGTGGTGCGGTACGAGGAAGCAGTCGTCGGGGAGGGCATCGGCGAGCGTCTTCGTGTTGCCCTCCTCGTAGTGATCGACGAAGTCCTCGAGGTCGCCGCGGCAGTAGACGTTGTTGTCGCCGCCCGCGCCGCCCGCGAGCGATGCCTCGTAGCCCAGCACCGCCGCGAAGCGCCCCGGATCGTCGAAGATGCTCACAGCGCGCCGCTGGGCCTCCCACTTGCCCTTGTCGCAGCGCCCGTTGGAGACGTGATCGGCGGCGCAGACCCAGTCGAGGGCGGTCATGTAGCGCGCTCCCACGAAGCAGAAGTCCAGCGACCGGCACTGCGTGGGGTGGCAGCGGCTGATGACCGTGTGCACGTGCGGGTCGCCCCAGAAGATGCGCCGGGCCTCGGCGCTGCAGTGGATCGGGTTGCTCACGAACGTGCGGCCCTCAAGCTTGAAGGCGAGCCGGTGCCAGCCCTCCTGGGCGATGCGCGCGCCCTCGATCGCGCCGACCGCCGGGTGCCCGGCCTCGAACTGCACCTCGGGGAGCTTCGCCGCCGGGCCATCGACCGGCCGGGCGGCGGCCGAGCACTCGACCGACGGGTAGGCCTTCGCGTCCAGTCCTGCGAGGCGGATCGCGAAGGGCTCGCCCGGGCGGACGACGGATGGTGCGACGATCGAGAGGCGCTCGACGGCCGCGCCGGGCGCCTCAACGGCGAGGATGCGTTCGCAGAGGGTGCTCCACATGGGTGAGATCAGGCCTTCCGTAGTGGGACTGGGCGCCAGCGGGTAGTTCGCCGCGCGGTCGCCGGTGCCCTCGCAGGGAGGCATCTGTCAGGCTGCGGCGAACCGAACCCCTCGGCTTCGCCAATCAGCGAGACGAGGTGTCTTATGCCTGTCCGTTCACAGATGGTCGCCTGTGTCGTGCTGCTCGCAATCTGCGCCGCTCTGGGGAGCGCTGAGCCCATGAACCTGCTGCTCAACCCGCGCTTCGAGTTCCACTCATTCACCAACTACCGCGACGGCCGCCCGGTCAGCTACCAGTCCGGCAACGTCGCGTTCTGGCAGACCGATGCGTGGGGCGACATCACCGTCATGCGCGAGTCTCACGCGCCGGCGGACATCCGCCCCGACTTCTCCACCGGCAATCTCGTGCGGATCGAGCCGGGCAAGCGCTTCTGGCAGTTCTTCACGCTGCCCGAGGCGGGCCTCGCGCCCGGCGATGTGCTGAGCCTGTCGGTGCAGGGCTGGCAGCCGCAGCCGGGGGCACTGCAGGCGACTGTGAAGCTCATGAAGCTCGACAGCGAGGACGGCGAGTGGACGCCCGCGGACCTCGGCATGAGCGACACGCGCACGTTCCCGAAGCACTCGCGCGGCGAGCTGGTTGTGGCGCAAAGCTGGGACGCGACCTCCGAGGCTGAGGGGCGCATCGAGCTGCGCATCGACGGCGCGCAGGTGGTCGGGTACTTCACCGAGGGCGAGGAGTCGCACTCGGCGGACGTCAACACCGTCGGGGTGCAGGTGGAGCTGACGAACACGCTGGAGGCGGTTGAGGGTGAGCAGCGGGCGGTCTGGGCGTTCGCGCCCGCAGTGGCCGCAAACGAGCCCGCGGCGCCCGGCCTGCGCCCGGCGCGCGAGATGGGGCCGATCTACCGGCACATCCCGCGCACCATCGAGAAGCTCTGGAAGGGCGAGCCGATCCACGTGCTGCTGATGGGCTCGAGCATCGACCGCGGCTCGGCCAACCCGCCGCTGTATCCATACGATGAGGACCCGAACTCGCCGACCTTCAAGCAGCCGCTGGCCGACGGCGACTTCGACGGCGCGCTGGTCGGGCGGCCCGATCTCGACGGCTACTACGGCTGGTGGCGGCACTACTTCAGCTACACCGGGCGGCTCAAGCGCGAG
>JALGSW010000045.1 GCA_029821635.1 Candidatus Zipacnadia bacterium | reverse complement strand
TTCCACTCGGCCTTGAAGAACGAGCCGCGCATGTTGTGGTACATCCACGCCTCGTCGCCCGAGGCGGCGAGCATCTGCGCCATCTCGTCCCAGTCGTGGCCGGCCTGCAGCCAGGTCTCCAGCGAGTGGCCGTTGATGGAACGCACGTCGATCCACGGGTCCGACCGCTCCATGTACTGCTCCGAGTTCCCCGGGGTCATGTGCAGCGTGATGTAGATCCGGAAGTCCGAGGTCCTGCGGATGACTTCGGCGAGGTCAATGTAGCGCTCCAGACGCCCGCGTCCGAAGACTTCGTCGCCGTGGGTGAGGACGAACTCATAGTCCGGGTATTCGCCCTGAAGCTCCTTCAGGTCCGCGAAGCCCTGCCGCGCGATTGCGAGCAGTTCCTCGTTCTCCGAGAGCGGATCGCCCTCACCCTCATCGTTGAGGCCAGGAAGGCCCATCAGGCGCTGCAGGACGTTCAGGCTGTCGTAGATCGTGATCTCCCCGAAGAACCCGAACTTGCGTCCCTGTTCGAGGGTCATGCGGATGAGATCGAAGTCCCACGTGATGTTGCCGTCATCGTCCGTCGTCCAGGTGATCGCGGTGTGTCCCTTGATCATCGTGCAGCCGTGGGCGGCCATGTCCGCGAACTCCGCGTCATTGACCTCCTGCGGCCTGTCCCGCAGCACCGCCGAACGGTAATACATCCCGTAGCGCCTGTCCTGCGGCTGGATCAGCTCGATCGGCCGCACGGTCAGGTTCAGCGCCATCTCCGTGGCCTCGACGCCGTCCGCGGCGACGGTGATGGTGCCCGCGTAGGCGCCCGGCTGCGCATCGTCGGGGACGTGCACGAGGACGTAGACTTCCTTGAAGTTGCCCTCGGGGAGCCAGAAGTCGCTCGCGGGGAAGATGAAGCGCGAGGCGGTGTCGTAGTTCGCGGCCCCCCGCGCCATCCAGTAGCCCTTGCGCATGAGCACGCGGCGGATGAGCTGCACCTGCACGTCATCGCCGCCGATCGTGCCTGCGTCGCCGGTCAGATCGCCTGCACTTACGTTGATCCCGGAGAGGTCGCGACCGGCGAAGATGTCGAACTGCGCCGCCTCATACTCGCCCGGCGCGGCGGCGATCGCCAGCGCCTGCGGGAAGGTCTCGTGCAGCGGCTCGACGGTTGGATCGACCTCATCGACCGGGTGGCCTGCGTAGATCACGTAGCCCTTCGGCGCGTCGGGCAGGTCGAAGCTGAACTGCGCCGCGCGCGAGCGCATCTGCTGCATGGCCAGCTCGTCAACGGTCAGCTCGCGAGAGAACGAGGGCGGCGACTCGACGCCCTCGGCCAGCAGCATCGCGTCACCGATCACCGCGATCCCGCCGGTCATGTCGCGCACCGGCACTGCCTCAATGCGCAGCGTCTGCCCGGCCTGCACCGGCAGCGTCAGCGGCATCGACTCATCGCCCATGGCGAGGTCCGAGCAGGTCTGCACGGCGGCGCCGTCGAGGGAGAGAGTCAGCGTCGCGTTCGCGCCCTCGCGCCCGAAGGGGCTGACGCCGTAGACGCCCTGCAGGCTCGTCATGCCCTCAGGGATGGTGAACTCCACCGAGCCCGGCGCGCGCAGCGCCAGCCCACGGGCATAGGCGCGCATGCCGATCACCAGCGGCAGCTCGCGCTCATCGATCCCGAGCGTGTTGTCGATCCCGACCTCGCCAACCGCCTGCTGCATCGCGGTGGGCTGCAGGTCCGTCAGGTAGGCGGTGGTCGCCTGTCCGGGCTGCGCGTTCGCGACGGCGGCGATCTCCTCGGCGGTACGGACCTTCGAAGAGACGCGCACCTCGTCGATGGTCAGCGGGCCGCGACCGAAGCTGAACTCGCTTGGCGTCTCAATGAAGCCGGCGCCGCCCTCCTCGGTCTCGACGAGTTCACCGTCAACGTAGAGCGCGGTCTGGCCACCCTCCCAAACGCCTGCGAGGTGGTGCCAGGACGGCGTCTCCCACTCAGACGGGTCAACATCAACGCGCTGCCAGGTCCACTCGCCCTCCCCCGGCGGCCCCTGCTTCACGGGCATCCCGAGGCGCCCCGTCGCAAGCCGGTTGAACGCTGACACTGCTCTCGGCACTCGCCATTTCCTCGGTCCAGAGCAGCCAGAACTCGATCGTCCCGGCTGAGAGATTGATCTTCTGGTCGGCGTTGAAGGTGACGCTCTGCCCGACGGGGACGAAGAGCGCGTTGCCGGAGCGGCCATCGACAAGCTCGGGGCTGCCGCTGACTGCCGCGCGCCAGTCGCCGGCGCAGTAGTCGGGCTCGACGGTCTTGTCGAAGCTCGCCATGAAGGTGGTGTAGTTGTCGATGGGCGCCTGTGCACTCGCCAGGCTCACCACGAGCATGAGCACGCACACGCCGGTAATCGTACGCATCGCAAGTCCTCCTTGAGGCCGGTTGGACGGTCGAACGGAACTCCCTCGTCAGAAGCGTATTCTCCACCGTCTCCGGGGACGCCTTCCCGTCGCCCCGCGCCGTTGCCGTCATCCGTTGTGGGACGGGCATCCTGCCCGTCAGTCGTTGCACTGTTGAAGGACCCGCCCTCCCCCATCGCGAACCTTGCCTCATGCTCCAGCCCACCTACGCGAGTATCGACCAGCGTCCGCGTGCGACCCGCCTGCGCGCGTTCGGCACATTCCTGCTGATGGCGGGCCTGACGCTCAACGTCTGGATGCTGATCGCGCGCGCGGGGATCGGCTGGCGGCTCGGGCTGATGGTCCTGATGCCCGGCGCGGTCCTGCTCTTCACGGCCTTCCTCGTGGAGAACACGCCGTCGATGCGCGGCTGCCTGATGGTCTTCGGGTTCATGATGGCGTTCGTGATCGGCTTCTGGGCGTGGGCGGGCGTGGCGACGGCCCTGAGCCCGACCAGCGAACCGCCTGAGATGTTCCGCCAAGCGCCGAGCAACGCGCCGGCTCCGGACGCGGACGAGGACGCGCCCGCGAATGAGGCCCGGCCCGAGGGAGGTGACGCGTCGCAGGATTGACCGCCCGGTCAGTTGCCGTTCGTGCCGCAACCACGCAACGCCCTGAGGAGGACGTGAAATGCTGCGCCGATTGCTGTGCCTCGCCGCATGCCTCGTGCCTTTCTACGCCGCCGCGCTGTCTCTTCCTGAAGTGGACCCCGCCTGGCAGTGGTTCGACCTGCAGCGCCGCGACCTCCCCGCCCATGAGTGGTGGGAGGCCCACGGCGGCGACTTCGCCTCCGCTCGCCCCGCGCAGCAAGGCCCGGCCGGCCTCGCCTCCTTGTTTCCCGACGCCATCTGGTACACCGGCAGCATCCATCTCGTGGACGTCGAACCGATACCGTTCGCCATCCGGACCTACGCCGGCAGGCAACTCACCGATCTGTGGCTCTACGTGGACACCGACGCCGACGGCCGCCTCGATGACGAGACCAAGCTGCCCACGACGCGCCTCCCGGACCGGCCGATTGAGGACGGTATCGGCTGGTGGCCGACCTTCGGGTGGCCGAAGGTGACGGTGGCGCTGGATTCCGAGGAGCGCGCCGGCGAGATGCTCACGCTCGACCTCATCAGCACCGTGCTCGGACCTGAGTACAACACGATCGATCTCACACCGCGGCTGACCGAGGAGTGGGTCGCCTCGGGCACCTTCGAGGGGGAGGCGTTCGAGTGGCACTTCCTCGACTTCGATGGCGACGGGCGGATCTCGATGAGGTCGTGGATGGCAGGTGACCGGGTTCTGCCCGAGGAGCCGCTGTCCGCGGGCGCCGAGAGGGTCTTCCAGGCCGACCGCGCCCGCGAGGTGACCACGGTCGGCAGCGAACTCGCGAAACTCACCATCGACTGGCCGAACCGCCGCATCGGCCTGCGCCCCTACGACGAGCCCACGCACACGGTGCACCTGCGCGCCACCGACGGACGCGGGCGGCCGATGGAGATAGTCTCGCTCACCGTCACCGGGCGGGGCATCGAGCCGATCCGGTGGCTCCGCCCACCCGAGACGA
This sequence comes from Candidatus Zipacnadia bacterium, assembly GCA_029821635.1. GTDB lineage: Bacteria > Armatimonadota > Zipacnadia > Zipacnadales > UBA5352 > UBA5352. The sequence continues at coordinate 30,051 of JALGSW010000045.1, read as the reverse complement.
TTTGCGTGCCGGTGTATGAGCGCACGCGCATCTACGGGCCTCTCTATGGGCTATTCGTCGCCTACGAACTACGCTACCCAGACCGCCCGGACGCCACGTGGGAGTTCTACGGCCCCGCGGAGGAGCTGTACGGCGAGCCCGCGGAGATCACACTGGAGCTCGGGGGGCCGGTGCACGTCGAGGCGCAGGTGCACCAGGCCCACTACGAGGACGGGGACCGAGTCATCGCCCGCATCAGTCTGAGGAACGCGCGTGGGGATGGGCTGAACGTGATCGGGGGGCCAACCGAGCCCCGCTGGGAGGGCTGGTTCATCGCGCCCGACGGCGCCCTGGCTCCCGCCACAATCGGGAACGCGAACCAGGGCCCGTGGACCTACTGGTCCGCGAACATCGCGGCGGACGAGGGGCCCTCGGCCGGCACATGGTGGGTGAACGTGATCTGCGACTCCGGCGAGTACCAGGCGCCGATCCGCGGCTCGGGGCGCGGGGAGTTGTAGGCGTCTCCCCGCGCCGGTGGAGGCGGTCTCGCGACTACCGCGCGTCCAGTTGCGCCGTTCGCCGTACGGAGGGGCCGCCTGAGCGCCCCGGCGCGAGCGTCAGCGAGAGCCGTGTGCGCGAAGTCGGCCCGGGCATCACGACAGGGCGTCGCCGAAGAGGGAACGGTTGCCGAACGGCCGGGCCGACTTCGCCACCGCAAACGACGCGGTGGCTCACGACGGCCCCTCCGTACGACATGCGGCGGGAGGCCACGTTCGCCACGATGTGGGCAATGCACAGCGCCCTATGCAGGCGGTCTCGCGACTACCGCGCGTCCGCCTCCACAACTTCGCGCGGGAGCAGCAGCGTGTCGGCGCTCGCAGCGAAGTAGGGCGGCACGGTCATCAGCATGCGCTGGCCGGAGCAGCTCCGCATTGCCCAGAGGCGGCCGTCCTGGCCCTCCGGGACGGGCACCGCGAAGTACCCCGCGCCGTCCATCTCAGCGAACGAGTACGCGACCTCGCCATCGGCGTTCAGGACCTCGCCCGACGCGCTGTTGGTGTAGCCGCCGACGCTCTGCGTCCCCTTCGGCACGTAGAACACCAGCGTCCAGCGGCCCTGCAGCCGCATCGACTGCTCCAGGTCCGAGCGCACCGTCACCGGCGTGCCCTCCGGCAGCACGACCCTCGTCATGTCGTTGCCATCCGTCCACTCGAGGCGATGCAGGCCCGTGTAGGGCGTCTGCAGCACAACTGCGCGCTCCTCGCCGTCGGGCGGGACGCTCGCGTCGGTGGCCACCGGTTCCAGCGTGACCTCCGCGTCGGCGTAGAGCTCAAACTGCACGTTGCCACGGTCGCGGTAGTGAGCGATGAGGCCGCCCGTCACCTGCAGGGCAAGCTCCGCCGGGGCCTCGTCGATCCACAGGTAGCGCACCTGGCGGCCGCGGACCGAGCCGCCGAGGCTGCCCGCAACGGGCGCTTCCAGCCCGAGCGGCGCCGCGGGCACAAGCTCGTTACTGAACTGCACCGCCTCGATCTCCACGGTCGGGTTGGCGGTGATGCCGTCGGCGATGAGCGCCGCGAACTCCGCCTCGCCAAAGGCCGTGCTCTCCTTCCACGGATTGTCTGCCTCGGCAACGCTCCACTCGGCGCCCTCGGGGATGCTGACTGCTTTGTCGCGATTGACGAGGTCGCGGTAGAGCGCCTTTGAGTGCACCATCATCGTCTCGCGCATCCGGTAGGCGTGGCGGATCAGGTCCTCGAAGGCCTGCTGGCGCGCATCGCCGGCGGCGACTGAGTAGTCGAGGTACAGCTCCACGTAGCGCGTGTAGAGCACGAGATCGTTGATGCGCCCGATGACCGCCTCGTCACCCGCTACGGCCTCGCGCGCGTCGTCGAGAGAGCGGTACATGCGCCCGATCAGGTCGCGGCACAGCAGCGGCTTGTTCGCCCCGTCGATGAGCGCGTAGAACTCGCCCATCGGCCCCGCGGCCGCCCCGAAACAGTCGCTGAGGAAGCGCGCGACCAGCTCATCCTTACGCTGCGCCTCGTCGAGGTCCCAGAGCGTGCGCGCCGCGATGTAGTAGCCGAGGCCGTTCGGGCCCCAGTTGTCGCTCGACTCGGCGCTGTAGAAGCGCGCGCCTTTCGCGTGGAAGTCCGGGATGCTCGTGGTCACGTAATCGAGGTTGGAGCCGCGCGCGCGACCGGGCAGGTCGCGGTCCCAAACGTTCACGCCGAGGTACTCGCGCATGCCGATGGTCGCGCCCTGCGCCTGCCAGCCCTCGATGAGCTGATCGAGCGTATACCCGCCGCGGATGAACGACGTAGCGACGCTGATGATCACGTGCGGATGCGCGCGGATGTTCGGCGGGGGGGAGTGCTCGCTGTAGGCGTACATGCCCACATACTTGTCACCGTAGCGCTCGGTGATCGCGGCGGCGACATCGTTGGCAAGTGTCAGCGCGCGGTCGGTTACCGAGCCCATCGCGGCACAGTCCTCGCACTCACACCAGCCTCCACCGTCCGACGGGTCCATGGAGATGCTGTCGGCGTCGGGGTTCTCCTCGAAGTAGCGCAGGGCGTGCTGAACCACCAGCTCGCGCAGGCCGGGGTTGGAGATGCAGAACTTGATGTTGCCGCTGCCGTCCACCGTACCCGCGAGGCGGCGCTCGCCATCGATCAGCGAGTAGTATTCCGGGTGAGCAGCGAACTCCTCGGCGTTGGCGCGGATGGTCCGTCCGTAGGAGTGGCCGGTGCTCAGCGCCATGCCGGAGCGCGCGCGATTGCGCAGGCACCACTGCGCGTACGGCTCGGAATTGTAATCCCAGGTGCCATACCCGTACCAGATACGCCGCGCGTGGTAGGCCGGGGCCTCACTCGCATCGGCGTCGATGCTCAGGTCGGGCACTGAGGGCACGATCTCCCACCGCTCGCCGGGGAAGTACTGCCGGTAGCCGAGGCGCCAGAGCAGGTCCCAGACCGCGTGCTCGGCGGCGGTGTCGGTCGCGCCGATGAGCAGCAGGCGGTCGGCCTCGGAGCGCAGGATGTAGTCCTCACGTTTGAGCGCGTGATCGGGCTCGAAGCCGGCGCCCTCAGCCAGCGCGGGGAAGTCGGCGGCCGTCCCAACCACGATCCCCGAGGCGCCATCGCCGACGGTGACCTCAAACTGCGCGCCGGCGATCCGGCCGAGGTAGTCGGCGAGGTCGGCAGCGGCGGCCTGCAGGGCCTGGGAGGCCCCATCGGCGACCACAACGGGCATCAGCGCCGTGCCTCCGGCGGCGAGGCGGGTTGTCTCGGCGCATGACGATAGGCAAAGCAGCAGCACAAGTGCGGAAGCGAGCAACAGGACCCTTGCAGCAGTCATCGGCGATGGCCTCCTCAGATTGGGAACGGCTCTACTCGGGATGCCGCTCATCCCAACGCGTTCCGACGTAGAACGCCCGTGACCTGTAGGCGCCCTCGATCTGCGCGGTGATTGTGTTCGCATCAGGCGAAACCGTGCCGACGACCTCGCGCGTGAGCAGGTCCACTACGTCGGCGGGCGCGTCGACCGGCAGCCGCGCCGTCACCTCTGCCGGTCCCATGCGCGTGTAGTCGGCGATGAGCACGAGCGTTTCGTCGCCCGAGCGGATCGCGGAGACGTGCCCGCCCTCGGTCAGGCACTCGGTGCCCTCGACGATCGCCCCGTTGGCGATGATCTGCTCGACCGGCGCGGCAACGATTGCCGCATGCGCCTGGGCCATCAGGTCACCGGGCGAGAGGTAGCCGGGCGTGTAGTAGACCTGGCCGATCGCCCCGTTGAACAGCGCCTCCATCGTGCTGTCGAAGAGCCGCGCGGGGGGCGCCTCACCGTCCCAGTTCCCGGTGCCGGGCGAGGTCCAGAGCACCACCGGCACACTCGGGTCGGTGGGCTTGTGATGTCGTACCGTCTGCGCCGCGCACGGCGGCCACAGGCCCGCGTAGAACTCTGGGTTGCTGATCTGGGCCGCGTCCGGGTGTAGCTTGTTGAAGTCCAGCACGTTGTGATAGACCCAGCCCGGCCCGCACTGGTAGTAGCCGATCTTCGGTTGCGGCACGCCCAGCTCATCCGCCGCGGCGTTCAGCGCGCTCGCGATCTCCGTCGCGGCCTCAGCAAAAAGGTCGCTCGCGAGGTCCTTCGGATCGACGCCGCGTTCCCGCGCGATAGCCGCGCAGCGCGCACAGTCGGCCAGTCCTCGCCCTGCCGCGCCGAAGCACTCCACGTCGAAGAAGATGACCTCCGGCCTGCGGAAGCGGAAGCGATCGACCAGCCGCTGCACCTCGCGCTGGAAGTACTCGCCCCGGTAGCTCAGGCACAGGCTCTTCTTCGGAGGGTCGGTCTGCATGTAGGCTTCGGCGAAGCCCTCCTGGCGCCCCCAGACGGCCTCCATGATGTGCCAGGGCGAGTCGGTCATCACGAGCTTGAGGCCCGCCGGGCGCGCGACCTCGTCGATCCAGCGCTGCCCCTCGGCGGCCTCAGGCTTCTCCAGCGCGCTCGGCGTCTCCCACGAGCCCACCGATGCGTGCGTGAAGCCGAGGTGCGGTAGGACCTCCGGCTGGCCGGGCCAATCCATCTGCATCCCGAGGCCGGTCCAGCCGAGCGCGAAGAGCAGGTGCTCCAGTGCTGGCGCCTGCGGGATCTCGATCGCCCGCAGGGGAAGCGTCTGCCACGGCTGGGCGCCTCCCTCCCACTCGGCGCGGAAGTACATCGGTGCGAGGTCCGGGGCGCTCGCCAGCACGTGCATCCAGCGCAGAGCGCTCTGCTTCCCGCTGAGCGTCAGCGCGTACTCGGCGTACGCCGCGCCATCGCGCTTGGTCTCGACGCGAACGAACTCCTCCTCGCCCGGCCAACCCAGCTCAACCGCCACCGGAACCGCGAAGCGGTAGGTCACTGAACCGTCCATGTCCTCGCGCGAGTCGCGCACCGTCAGCCTGACGCCACCGGTGAGGTTCGTCGGGACCTGGAGGTACGGCAGCGGATAGAGCAACTCCACGCCCTCCTGCACCAACTCGACCTGTTGCGCGTCATCGAACTCGACGGCGTCCGGGTCGTGCTCGCCAGCCGTGACGGCGATCTCATCCATCGCGATGTAGGCGCTGTCGAACCACATCTGCAGCGCGACGTAGCGCCCGCGGGTGGCAAGGTCGCCGAAGTTGAAGGCGTGGGTGTGCGGATCGCCGGGCGGGAAGACGCTGTCGGACTCGGGGAGGTCGAAGAGCGCGCCCTGCTGATCGGCGAGCTGGCGCTTGGCGACACTTTCCACGCGATACCACGCGGCCTCGTCATCGCTCACGTAGACCTCGAAGCGTCGCGGGTAGCGCAGGCCCCCCTGCCGCGAGCCGCCGCCCTGCACGTGCGCCACCACGGCGTCGATCGCCCGCACCTCGCCGAGGTCGATCACGACCATCGCAGGCGGCTCGCAGCCGGTCCAGCCGACGGCCTGCTTCGAGTACCAGATGTGATCGCCCGTCAGGATCGCGCCGTCGGTGAGCTGCGTGGCGTCGCCCTCATCGCGAGTGACGCCGTAGTTCGGCTCGCGGACGTAGCGGTAGGGGCGCCCGAGCGCGAGGTTTTTCGTCCCGCCCTCGGGCGGGATCAGCGCCTCCCACGTATCGTCGAGCGTGATCTCCGGCCCGCGGCGCTGGAAGTCGTTGGCGGCGGGCGCGAGCAGCTCAGCGGGCGGCACCTCGATGACCGGCTCTTGCGCGAACGCGGCGCAGGTGGCGGTAAGCAGCAGCGCGGTGGCGATCAACAGCATGACGGTCCCTCCCGTGGTCAATCGGCCGGTGTGACGATCAGCGCGTGAGCGGGGTCGAGTGACGCGAAGCCGGAAAGCTCCTCCCCCACACCCACGTAGACATCGTCGAAGAACGCCGGATCGTCCGGTCCCGGCTCAATGCACCACCACCCGGCCTGCGCGCCCTCGACGGCCTGCAAGTCCCTCGGCACGTCTACCGTGCGCAGGGCGGCTACCTCGGTACCGGACGGGCCGTAGATGGTCGCGACCGCGGTTTCCTTCGGCGCCATCGTGCGCAGGCCGAAGGTCACCGTGCCGGCGCCCTCGGGCACGTGTGTCCAGCAGGGCGTGACACGCTGGAGGAACTGCAGCCCACGCGGGTGGACCGTCCCGTCGACGGCCCAGTCGGCACCGCTGACGATCGGGTGGTAGCTGGCGTGGCCGCCCATGATGACCAGGTGCGAGACATCCCCGGGCCGACCCTCGATGCGGATCGGCTGGCCCGTGCGCATCAACGCCCGCTGCGTCTGCTCCTCGGCCGCGTTGAAGACGTAGCAGAGGACGAGCTTCCCGCGCGTGTCCACGGTCACGAAGCTGACCTCCACCGGCTCCTCAGCGCTCTGCCGCAGGATGAAGTGCTGATCGCCGCGCAGCTTGTAGTGCTCCACGCGGCGGTCGGTCTCGATCATCGCGGGCTGCGTATGCACCGGCTTCACGCGGTCGGCGGCGGGAACGCGGATCTTCGTGCGGGCGACCGCGAACGAGTCGTCGCTCCCGTCCAGGAGCCCGAGGATCGTCTCGTCGGAGGCGCGGAAGATCGACGGGCCCTCATCTTCGAGCAGCCGGGCGGTCGCGAGCGTGAAGTGCAGCAGCGTCAGGTTCTGCCCGAGCATCTCGAGGCGCGCGCGGGCGTCCGGGTCGGTAATCGCGGCGCGGGCCTGCCGGTAGAGGCGCTCAATCTCGGGGAAGTTCGGGCCGTAGACCTCGCGCAGCATCGGCAGGTCCGGCACCCGGGCCCCTCCCTCGTCGATGAAGTGCCGCTCCATCACCTCGTCGAGGATGTCGTAGATGCGCTGCACCGCCTCCCCGCCCTCGGCGTAGGCACAGCGGAAGAAGTCCTCGTAGATCGCGTCCACGTCGCCGTCCGGGTCCCATGAGAGCTTCGCGAGCATGTAGTTCACGGGAGCGCCCTGACCCCATGCGGGGATACCGTAGTTGTACACGCCCCGGAAGCCGAGCTGCTTGAGCCGCGGGAAGAGGAACTTGAGGATCGGCCGGCCGACCGGATTCGGGGCGCCACTCTCATCGAGCAGCTTCACCGGGATGTCGTAGTAGGCGAGCTGATCGGTCAGCGCGGCCCATCCCTGTGCGATCTGCTCCCACTCGGCCCGCATCTCAGGCCGGTAGAGCTTGTAGCAGTAGACGTTGCTGGCCGCGAGCACGAGGAACAGGTTCGGCTGCAGCCCGGTCGGCTGCGACGGCGGCCAGATGTAGGCATCATAGACGTAACCGGCCACCAGCCGGTCGGGATGCTTCTCACCGACGATGCGCGCGATCTCGTTGTACTGCTGCAGGATCGCAGGGGTGATCGAGGTGAGCCCGTCGGGGCCGGTCTCGTAGAGCGCGCTGCACTCGGGGCACTCGCACCATCCGCTGCCGTCGGCCGGGGAGATGCTCGCGCACGTGGCGTCCGGGTTGCGGTCGAAGCTGCGGATGATCCGCTCGGCGAAGTAGCGGTTCAGCTCGTGGTTCGTCACGCACAGCTTGTACATCCCCTTGGGCTGCACGCGCACGCCGTCGTTCATCGCGAACCACTCGGGATGCTGATCGTAGAGCGCCCCGTCGATGCGGTTGGCCCACGAGTGGCCGTGCCAGAGGAAGAGGCTCCAGCCGAGGCGCTGGCGGTGCCACCACTGCTGCCCCTCGGGTGTCTTCTCCGAGGTGTACGGGACGCGACGGTTCTCGAAGCCCGGGGCGTCCGACAGGTCCGTCTCCGGGATGACCAGCGTGTCGGTGCGGGGCACGTAGTCTCCGTGCTCGCCAGGCATCAGCCAGCGCACTCCCACGAAGCGCTCCAGGAACTCGTACGCGCCATTGCGGGTGCCCGTTGACGTGCCACCGCCGGGTGTCCGCGCATCATCAGCGGTGTCAGGACCGAGGATGAAGATGCGTTGCGCGCCCGTGGCGATGCGGAAGCCCTCCACGGGGATGTCCGCGGCGCTGAGGCCCTCGGCGCGCGAGGCGTCGTTCTCCCCGAGGGAGATCATGGCGTCGGCGGGCTCGGTCGTGATCTCCAGCCGCGCGCCGGTGGCCCGCTGGATGTAGTGCTGCAGCTCGCTGGCCGCCTCTACCACCGAGGAGGGAGCGCCCGCGGCGTGGTAGATGGCGAATTCACTGCGCCCTTCCTGCACCAGCGCGACATCGGCGTGCACCTGGAACGCGAGCGCACTCACGGCCAGCACAACCGCCCAGCAGCGCATTGCTCTGCCTCCCTGCAGTCCGTTCAGCTCCTCACCCAGTCCTGCCACACGCGCATGTCGTAGTCGCCGCCGTGCAGGCGGTAGCGGCCCCAGTCGGTTGCCTGCGGCTCGCCCTCGCAGTCGATCGCGAGGATCGTGATGTCCGGGTCCGGCGGCAGCTCCGGCAGGCCACGCAGATAGATGTGATCGCCATCGCGCTCGACCGTCACCTCGATATCATCCCGCCCGAGCACACGGGCGCCCCTGATCTCATTGCTGAGCCCTGCGAAGTGAAAACTCTCGCCCTGCCAGAACTTCACCCACAGGTAGAGCGTCTCGCCGCTGCGCGTCATGTCACCGAAGACGAGGTACTCGAAGAGCCCGTTGGCGCCGGCGGAGTCGTGGATCGCCTCCGCGTTGCGCTCGGTGAAGCGCCCGAGGCCCTCGAGCTGCTCGCGGGCGCGCTGCGGGAAGGCCCCGCAGCCCATCGGGCCGAAGTTCAGCAGCAGGTTCGCGCCCTGCCCCAGCGCCTCGGCCATCAGGTAGACGAGTTCGGTCGCGCTCTTGTAGTGATGATCGTGCTTCACGTAGCCCCACCAGCGGTGCTGGTTGATGTCGCAGACCTCCCACGGCACCGGCACCGAGGAGGCCACGATGCGCCGCTCGCTGGAGGCGATGTAGCCGGGGCGGTCGTTGCGCGCGAAGGGGCTGTCGGGGAACTGCGCGGGCGCGCCGTGCAGCCGGTCGCCGGTGATCATGCAGTCGGGCTGCAGCTCGCGGATGATGTCGTCGATCTCCAGCGGCCGCCAGAGGTCGTGCAGGGGCCAGCGCCCGTCGAACCACATCAGGTCGATCTGCCCGTAGTTGGAGCACAGCGCGCGCACGTCATCGTGTATCTTCTGCACGAGGCGCTCAAGCTCGTCGGGGTCGGCGTCCGGCCCGTCGAACATCACCGGGAAGCTCCAGTCCTGCAGCGAGTAGTAGATCCCCACGCGCAGGCCCGCGGCGCGGCAGCCCTCCACATACTCGGCGACGAGGTCGCGGCCGGGGGCGGTGTGCGGCGCGCTGAACTCCCAGCCGGGCGAGTCGAAGAGGCAGTAGCCGTCGTGGTGCTTGGTTGTGAGCACCATGTAGCCCATCCCGGCGTCGCGCGCCATCCGCGCCCACTCATGCGCGTCGTAGTTCGGGGCGCTGAAGCGCTCCGCGAGCTTCCGGTATTCGCTGGGCTTGAGGTGCCCGCGCAAGAGCACCTGCTCGCCCAGCCCGAGCAGCGAGTAGAGTCCCCAGTGCAGGAACATCCCGAACTTCGCCTCATTGAACCACGCGTAAGGGTCGGGCATGGTGTTGTCTCCTTTTCAGTGGTGCGGACGCCCTCGTCCGCACGCTGTCAGGTTCGGGCGCTCTCTGTGCGGGCGAGGGCGCCCGCACCACGGGACTACTCCTCCCCCACCAGCAGCGCGTGCTCCGGGTCGAGCACCAGCCAGCTTCCGCCCGGGCGGTGGACCCAGACATCGTCCACGACCCCGGTCGCAGGATCAGTCGGCACGAGCTTCCACCAGCCCGCGTCGCCCGCGCCGACGGGGAAGCGCTGCTCGTCGATCGACTTGGCGGTGCAGTCGAAGCGCGCGACCTCGCGGCCATCCGGCGCATAGAGCGTCCCCGCGGCCGTCTCCCCCGGCGGCGATGCGGCCAGCCACAGGTCCAGTTCCTCCGCACCCTCCGGAACGTGCGCGTAGATCGGCCCGACCTGGCCGAGGAAGTGCAGGCCCTGGCCCTCGGGGTGGTCGTGGATCGCCCAGTCCGCGCCCTCAATCTGCAGCCCATAGAACGCGCTGCCCGCGCGGATGATCGCGTGGTAGTAGTCCGAGCCGGTCGGCTCGAAGATGATCTGCTCCCCGCGCGTGAAGACCTCGCGGAGCAGCTCGTTCGCGTCCGCATCGTAGATCACGCAGGTCGGCAGCGTGCCGCGCACGATCATACTCGGCATCTTCAGCCCGATGGGCCCGGGCGAGTTCTCCCGCAGGATCAGGTGCTGTTTCCCGCGCAGCCGGAACGCCGGCACCTCCTCCGCGTTGGGCACCTCGTCCACCGCCTGCACGCTGTACGCGACCTTCACCTCTGGGGGCGCGTCCAGATCACGCATCGGCGCGACGTAGAGCGAGTTGCGGTTCTCGTTGACCAGGGCGAGGTAGGCGACGTCGTCGAGGTAGAAGCTTGAGGCCCCCGGCTCCTCCAGCATTCGGAAGCGCCGCAGGTTCTCATGCAGCAGCGCCAGGTTCATGCCCAGCCGCTCCAGCCGCACACGCGCGCCCTCGTCGGTGATCTTCGCCTCGGCCTCGCGGTAGAGCCCCTCGATCTCCGGGAAGTTCGCCGCGTAGACCTCACGTATCCACTGCTCGGTGAGGCTGTAGGACGCGCCCTCGTTCGCGAGGAAGAACTGCTTCGTGGCCTCATCGAGGAGAGCGTAGATCGCCCCGATCTCCTCGGCGCCCTCGGCGTAGCAGGCGCGCAGGAAGTCGTCGGTGAGCGCGGCGATGTCCGCGTCCGGGTCCCACGCGAGCTTCGCGAGCAGGTAGTTCATCAGCGCGGCGTGGCCCCACGCGGAGTGGCCGTAGACGTAGACGCCCTTGAAGTTGCGCTGCTTCAGGCGCGGGTAGATGAAGCTGAGGATCTCAGCGCCCGGAGGGTTCGGCGCTCCGAGCGAGTTGCTCACGCAGTTGGGCAGGTCGTAGTACGAGATGTTCTCGGTGCTCTGCGTCCACTCGTCCGCGAGCCTCTCCCACAGCGCCTGCACCTCGGGCCGGAAGAGGCGGAAGCCGTAGTCGAAGCTCGGCGCCCAGACCAGGAAGAGATTCGGATGCAACTGGATCGGCTCGGGCGGCGGGTAGACGTAGTCCTGATAGACGTAGCCGCAGAGGATGCCGTCCGGGTACTCCGGCGCGACGCGCTCGGCTACCGCGTTGTAGAAGCGCAGGATCGTCCCGGTGACCTGCCGCCGGGCGCCCTCGGGCGTGAAGTAGCCCTCGCGGCAGTTCGCGCACTCACACCAGCCCCCGCCGTCGCTGGGCGAGAGCGAGAAGACCGTGGCGCCGTTGGCGAAGCGCTGCATCGCGGACTGCGCGAACTGCTCGACCACCTCGGGGTTAGAGATGCACAGCTTGTACTGGCCGGTCGGGGGCATGCGCGCGCCGCCGTGCTCGGCGAACCACTCCGGGTGCGTCTCGAAGGCCTCCGGCGGGATCACTTTCCAGTTGTGCCCGTGGTAGAGCTGCAGCGACTGCCCCTCGGGGCCATACGTGCGCGCCATGCGCTGCCGGTCGAGCCACCGCTTCACCTCCGGCCGCAGCCACTGCGTGTAGGGCAGGCGGCGGTTCGGGAAGAACGGGGCGTCCTGCAGGTCAGTCTCGGGGACGGTCAGCGTCGCGACCTCAGGGACGTAGTCGCCCTGCTCGCCCGGCATCAGCCAGCGAACGCCGAGGTAGCGCTCCAGGAAGACGTACACGCCGTGGCGCGTGCCTCGGGAAGTGCCGCCCTGCGCGGTCAGCTCGCCCTCAGGAGTGTCCGGCCCGGCGATGAGCACGTTGCCCTCGCCGGTGACGATGCGGAAGCCCTCAAGCGGCACGTCGGCCAGGTCGAGGCCGGTGGCGGCTCCGAGGATGATCGCGGGCTCGCGGCCGTCCGTGACGATCGGCAACTCGGCGCCGGTCGCGCGCAGGATGTAGCTCTGCAACTCCGCGGCGGCCTGCACGATGGAGAGCCCCGCATCGGGGGCGTGGACGATAGCGAAATCGCTCGCGCCATCCTCGACGATGGTGACGGGCGCGGCGGAAACGAGCGATGCGATGGTGATGAGCACGGCGATTGTGGCGCATGAGCGCGCGAACATGGTGAGACCTCCGCGAGCCAATGATGGCATCTACGGAGGTCTCATTCCTCGCGAGCGGCGCTCAGTCCTGCGAGTTGGTCAAACGACCGCAGGCTGGAAGCCCGCGCCACAGGTGAACCGTCCCCTGTGGGGCAGGCATCCTGCCTGTCTGCTGTCTGTCGTTCGCGCTGCGCGCCTGCGACTGCCGACGCATCTGAACGGCAGATGCGTCGCTCCAAACGACACCCCCTACTGCTCCCGGACGGTCAGCGCCTGGTCCGGCACCAGCGAGAACCACTGCGGGACGTCGTCGCCGAGGTCCACGTAGACGTCATCAATCGCGCCCACCTCGGCGGGGCCGAGCGTCAGTTTCCACCAGCCCGCGTCGCCCGCGCCCGCGGTAATCCGCTTGCGCTCGATCGGCACCTCGACCACGTTGAAGCTCTCGACCTCTCGGCCGTCGGGCGCGTAGAGCGTGCCGGCAACCGTTTCGCCCGGAGGCGTCGCGGCAACGGACAGCTCGAAGGAGTCGGTGCCCTCCGGCACTTCGAAGTAGAGCGGTGTCACGCGGTTGAGCAGGTGCAGGCCCTGATTGCTCTCCGAGTCGGAGACCGCCCACGCGCCGCCATCGACCTGCATCGCGAAGCTCGCGGAGCCCGCGGATATCAGCAGGTGATAGTGCGGCGAGCCGACCGCGTCCAGCGTGATCGGCACCTCGGCGCTCATGATGCCCGCCGAAATCTGCTCGCCGTCCGCGCCGTAGACCGTGTACTGCACAAGCTTGCCGCGCGTGCTGATGTTGCGGAAGCTCACCGTCGCGGTGTCGGCTGTCGGCAGGATCACTGCATGCTGGTCGCCGCGCAGGTAGCACATTTGCGCCTCATCCGCGTTCGGCACGCCTTCCACGGGCGAGACCGCGACCGGCTTCACCGAGGTCGCACCGGCGCTGCCGCGCTGGGGCCGCAGGGCCAGCGAGCCCTTGCGCTCGGCGAACCACTCGAAGAACTCCGCGTCGGGCATGTAGAAGCTCGAGGCGGTCGGGTCATCGAGCATCTTGAACTGGCGCATGTTCCAGTGCAGGATCGTCAGGTTCCAGCCGAGCCACTCCAGCCGCTGCTTGGCGTCGGTGTCGGTGACCTTCGCTTCGGCGGCGCGGTAGAGCCGCTCCATTTCGGGGAAGTTGGGCACGTAGACGCCTTCCATGATCTTCGGGGTCAGCGAGTAGTGCGCGTCGTCGTTCTCGATAAAGTGCCGCTTCACCTCGGCGTCGAGCAGCGCGTAGAGCTGCGCGATCTCGGGCGCGGCCTCGTGGTAGCAGCGCTGCATGAACTCATCGAGCAGTGCTTCCACGTCCGCGTCCGGGTCCCAGGCGAGCTTCGAGAGCAGGTAGTTGGTCGGCGCGCCGGTCCCCCACGCCGCCTGACCGTAGACGTAGACGCCCTTCATGTCGTACTGCTTCAGGCGCGGGTAGAGGAACTGCAGGATCTCCACTCCGGGCGGGCTGGGCGCGCCGGTGTCGCTGGACAGCGACGTCGGCAGGTCGTAGTAGGCGATCTTGTCGGTGACCTGGGTCCACTGCTGCGCGAGTTCCTCCCACGTCTCCTGCAGCTCCGGCCGGAAGAGCGTGTAGCCGTAGTCCATGTTCGGCGCCCACACGAGGAACACGTTCGGCTGCAACTGGATCGGCTCCTGCGGCGGATAGACATACGCCGCGTAGACGTAGCCGGCGAGGACCTTCTCCGGATACTTCTCCCCCACGATCTTCGCGACGCCGTTGTAGAAGTTCAGCACCGCGGGCGTGACCGACAGGTTCCCCTCCGGGTCGGTCTCATAGAGCGCCTCGCAGTCCGGGCAGAGGCAGTAGCCAGCCGAGTCCGATGGTGAGAGCGAGTAGCTCGTGGAGGCGGGGTTCGCGTCGAAGTGCTCGATCGCGCGCTGCCCGAAGGCCTCGATCAGCCCCTGGTTGCTCAGGCACAGCTTGTACCGGCCGCTCGGCGGCACGCGCTTGTCGTTGAACATCGGGAACCAGTCGGGATGCTCGTCGAAGTACTCCTCCGGGATGGTGCGGCGGAAGTTGTGGCCGTGCGTGAGGTACAGGCTGTAGCCGAGCTTCTGGCGAGCCCACCACTCGATGACCGGCGCCGTCCCCTGCTGGGTGTAAGGCACGCGGCGGTTGAGGAAAAACGGGGAGTCGGTCATGTCGGTATCGGGCACGGTGATCGTGCGCATCTCGGGAACGTCGTCGCCCACGTCGGTGGGCATGAGCCAGCGCACGTTCACGAACTCCTCGAGGAACGCGCAGACGCCGTTGCGGGTGCCGTTAGAGGTGCCGCCCTGGAGGGTGTACTCGCCCTCAGCGGTGTCCGGGCCGGCGATGAGCACGTTGCCCTCATTGGTGACGATCCGGTAGCCCTCAAGCGGGACATCCGCCAGATCGATACCGGTGGCGGTGCCGAGGATGATCGCGGGCTCCGCGCCCTCGGTGGTGATGGGCAGCTCCGCGCCGGAGGCCTCGAGGATGTACTTCTGCAGGTCCGCGGCGGCGGCGGCGACGGACGGCGGAGCGTCGGGCGCGTGGACGATGCTGAACGTGCTGACGCCATCCTGCACGACGGCGACGGGCGCGCAGCTTGCACAGATAGCGGTGCATGAGATCAGAGCGAGAACGAGCAGTGTGCGTTTCATGGGAGACCCTCGTTTCGTGAGGTATTGCGCGGCGAGAGACTATTTCGCGGAGGGAGGGGCTGGGACCTGCGGTGAGACGGCGGGGAATCGGCTTACCTGTGCAGCCGCTCGCCGTTGTCGTCGGCAGGGATGGCGCTCTGCCGCAACGAACTGGCTTTCTCGTTGCCGCATCTCTCGGACCGTCCAGGGAGCGAATGCTGATGCCCGACACACCCAACATCCTGCTTCTCTTCACCGACCAGCACCGCCTCTCCGCGCTCGGCTGCTACGGGGAAACGCCGTGCCTCACCCCCAACATTGACCGGCTCGCGCAGGAGGGTGTGCGCTTCGAGACCGCCTACACCGCCTGCCCCGTCTGCTCCCCCGCGCGCGGGACCATCATGACCGGCCTCTATCCGCACTCCCACGGCGTCTGCTCCAACGTCGCGAACCTCGGCTGCTCCGTCCACGAGCTTCCCGACCGCGACGACCTGCTCTCGCGCAGGCTTGGCGAGGCGGGCTACCGCTGCGGCTACACCGGCAAGTGGCACCTCGGCCACGGCCCGCGCGAGACCTTCGGCACTCCCAACGACCCCGCGCTGCCGACGAACCGCGGCTTCGAAGGCCAGGACTTCCCCGGCCACGGAGGCGGGGGCTTCCGCTACCCGGAGTATCACAGCTACCTCGCTGAGCGCGGCTTCGAGCATCGCGTGCTCGACTGGCCCGAGGGGAAGCCGATGCCGGTGCCCGCGGGCGAGCTGGCCGGGCCGACGGAGAGCACCGTCCCGCACTTCCTCGCGGAGAACACGATCTCGCTGGCCGAGGGCTACCGCGAGGACGGTGACCCGTGGTTCATCTGGCACAACAACTGGGGGCCGCACGGGCCCTACTACGCACCCGCGGAGTTCCTCGACCTCTACCGCGACGCACCGATCGAGCCGTGGGCGAATGCGCAGTGGCCCGCGCGCAACATCGCCGGGCCGCATCAGACCAAGCTGCACCCGCAGGCCGAGCGGCTGTCGTGGGATGACTGGGAGGAGATGCTGCGCCACTACTACGCGTTCACCACGCTCATCGACTATGAGATCGGGCGGCTCGTGGAGTATCTGCGCGCCTCCGGGCAGCTCGACAACACGCTGATCGTCTTCACCTCGGACCACGGGGAGACGTGCGGCAGCCACGGCGGGCTCACGGATAAGGGCTGGCACCACTTCGAGGAGACGCACCGGATCGGGATGATCGTGCGCTACCCGGACGGATCACACGCGGGTGAAGTGCGCGAGGAGTTCGCCTCCAACGCGGACGTGTACCCGACGATCTGCGACGCGGCGGGCGCGCACTATGACTCCGATGCGATCCACGGGCAGTCGCTGCTGCCGCTGATCGAGGGCCGGGCGGAGGGGCGCGGACGCGCATGGCGCGACTGCGCGGTGACGGAGTTCAGCGGCGTGAACAGTGTCTCGTTCAGCCAGCGGACGATCCGGGTGGGCGATCTGAAGTACGGCTGGAACGCCGCGGGGGAGGATGAGCTGTATGACCTCGCGCGCGACCCGCATGAGACGGTGAACGTGCTGCGCCGGCCGGACTACCGCGAGGACGCGATGGCTCTACGCGAGCGGCTGCTGGGCTGGATGCGCGAGACCAACGACCAGGTGCGGGGGATCTACGAGCAGAGCGTGCTGGAGTACGAGCGGAGGTGACGACCCCCGCGCCGGCCTGTGCCGTTCGCCGTCCGTCGTTTGTAGGACGGGCATCCTGCCCGTCGCCGTTACCTCAGCCCTCCGCGATCATCACCCGATAGCGCCACGCCGGGATCGTGAACTGAGCGCCCTCGGCCAGCGCCTCGCCGGTGATGAGCGACTTCGCAGCGAAGGGCGTCGTCTCAGTCGCCGCCTGCGCGCTGGTGTTGACCCACAGCGTCGCTCGTCGCCCGTCCCCCTCGAAGCCGAAGCTCAGCACTCCGGGCGTCACCGCGGACGGGTTCAGCGCAAGCCCGCGCTCACGAGCGAGAGCCGCCACTGCCTGCGCGCTGAACTCCGCCATGCGCGTGACCTCGCCCTGCGCCAGCGCATCCCGCAGCGACTGGAGGGGCGAGCCGTCCGGATACTCCGGCTCGGTGGCCGAAGCGTAGAAGAGCGCGCCGCCCGCGCTGAGATAGGCTTCGAGCGCCGCCGCCTCCTCGTCATTGAGGACCGCGCGGGCGGGGGCGTAGATCAGCAGCGAGTCGGCCGGGAGGTCGCAGGTGAGCGTCACGCGGAAGTCGAGGTTCGCCGCCTGCAGCGCGTCCTGCACCGCCTTCCAGCGCCCGGCCTCCTCGCGGTTGAACTCCACGAGATCGTTGTAGACGATGCTCTCGGGGCAGTAGAGGTAGACCTGCGCGACGTGCTCGAGGCCCGAGAGGCCCTGGACCATGCGCGCGATCTCCGCCGCCGCCTCAAGCCACGGGGCGCGGTTGCGGGCGAAGAAGGTGGTGCCGGGCTGCCAGAGGTGCAGGCCGCTGCGCGATCCGGCGCTCGCGACCAGGCACGACTGCATCACACACTGGTCAGGCTCCCGCCAGAGCGCGCTGAAGGGCAGCGTGTCGCCATCGAGTTCGCGCTCGACCGCGGTGAGCAACTCAGCGGACGCTCGCCCGCCCCCGTACATCCACGAGGCCGCGCCCATGCCGCGTTCGGCGAGGGCGGGCGGCCAGAGCGTGTTGTGATTCATCGTCTCGGGGCCGAGAGAGCCGTTGCCGGGGTAGATCGGCAGGTCGATGCCCATCGGCTCCCAGAAACGCCGCACCATCTCGGCGGTGCCGGTCAGCCGCCAGCGGTAGAAGCGGTAGAAGTCCCAGCTTCGCTCGGGCGTGGGGATGCCGTCCCGCCCCTGGGCGGGATCGAGGCCCTGCTCGCGCGCCCACTGCGCGAACGCCGCCTGCGCAGGCTCTGAGTAGTCGCCGACGCCACCCGCGCCCCATGCGCCACGCGGCTCGTCGATCCACAGCAGCTTGCACTGCGGCGCAATCTCCGCGTAGCCCTCGTAGGCCTGCCGGAAGACCTCGGTCATCGCTGGGTCCCACGGTGAGTAAGCGCCCTCGATCGTGTCGAACGAGCCGTCCGCGCGCACGATCTTGATGAAGGTTATGCCCTCGGCGCTCTGCGGGAGGTGCTCCAGCCCCGGGCCGCCCGCCAGCGGCGTCATCCCCACGGCGATCTGCGCTCGGATGAGCGGCTCATCGCGGCCGGTGAAGCCGTCGAAGCCCACCTCTCGCATGATCGTCATGAGGCCCGAGCCGTCCAGCGCCTCACCCGAGAGCATCTCCATGCGCGCGAGCAGCGAGGTGCCGGAGGCGTAGCAGGGGCGGTAGTCCGGCGCGGTGCGCAGCTCCTCCAGCCGCGCAGGCCAGTCGTCGCTCCAGCGGCCGGCCGCCTGCAGGCTCTGCTTCGCCCGCTCCCAGTCGGCGCGCAGGCCGTCGAGGTAGGCTGCCCAATTGCGCCGGTAATCCTCCGGCGTGCCGCGCTCCTCGGGGATGGTGCGGGACGTCAGCTCGAAGCCGCGAGGCTGGTCGAGCGCCCGGACGACGATGCCCGCGAACGGGAAGTAGCTCTGCGGCCCGCGGCCGTCGAGCGTGATCTCCAGCGCGCCGCCGGTTACCTCCACCGGGAAGGTCAGCTCCTGCACCTGGCCGCCGTAGGTCGTGAGGTCCTCGACGATGTCGCGCTCGCCGATGCTCACCCACAGCCCCGGCCGCGTCTCGGTGATCGACAGGTCGCCGACGTAGAGCGCGACGTCGCAGGGGCCGTCGGGGAGGTCGAGGCGCAGCGTGTTGGGTCCGCGGAGAGTCATCTGATCGCGCACGAGGTCGTAGAGCGGGACCTCCGTGGCGCGGTGGTAGGTCGGGACTTCCGGCGAGTGTCGGTCGCAGGGCATCAGACCGCTGGAGCCGGTCCAGCCGTAACCACGAGCGGGCTCGTACATCTGCCCCGAGAGCGGCGCGAAACCCTTGGTCAGGGCCTGGTCATCGGGACCCACGTCGATCTGCACCGGTAGCGTCAACTCCGCCGCGACGGGGAGTGCCACGGTGAGGATCGCGATGGCGAGCGGCAGCAGCGTGCGCATCGGTCACGACCTCCCGGCGAACGGAGCCGTTGTCGTTCGTCTTTGTCGTTCTGGAGCGGCGGGGCTTTAGCCGCGCCGATGTTGTTGCAGTTCGCTCCGGATCAGTACCGGGGAGCGGCTGAAGCCCCTCCCCTCCATACGACCGCCGCCCCCCCGGTTCCCGTCTGCTACTTAAACCGCGCCCGCAGCTCGCGCTTGAGCACCTTGCCCGTCGCCGAACGCGGCAGCTCGTGCATGAAGTGGATGGTGCGGGGCACCTTGTAGCGCGCGAGGTGCTCGCTGCAGTGCTCGATGATCTCCCCCTCACCGAGGCTCCCGCCCTCGCTCAGTTCGATGAACGCCGACACCGTCTCGCCGCGCAGCCGCGAGCTGGAGCCGACCACCGCCACGTCGCGCACTGCCGGCAGCAGCCGGATCACGTCCTCGACCTCGCGCGGGTAGACGTTCAGCCCGCCCACGATGATCATGTCGGTCTTGCGGTCCACGATGTAGATGTAGCCATCCGCGTCCACGTGACCGAGGTCGCCGGTGTAGAGCCAGCCGTCGCGGATGGTCCCCGCGGTCTTCTCCGGGTCCTGCCAGTAGCCGCGCATGATGTTGGGGCCGCGCGCGCAGATCTCGCCGATCTCCCCCGTCTTCACCTCGGCCCCGGATTCATCGCGGATCTGCACCTCGACGCCCGGCAGCGGCGGGCCGACGGAGCCGATCTTGCGGCTCTCGCGCGTGCGGTTGACGCTGATCACCGGCGAGGCCTCAGTGGGCCCGTAGCCCTCCAGCAGCGTGGTCTCGTAGCGCTCCTCGATGATGGGAGTGAGCTCACGCGGAAGCGCCGCGCCTCCGGAGATGCACAGGCGCAGCGTGGAGAGGTCCGGGCCGTGCTGGCCCTTGAGCGCCGCGAGTACCGCGAACATCGACGGGACGCCGCAGAAGATCGACACACCCGCGCGCTCGATCGTCTGCAGCGTAGGCAGCGGCTCGAAGCGCGGAATGTGCGCGCTCGCCGCGCCCAGCGTGATCGGGATGATCATCGTGACCGTCGCGCCGAAGACGTGGAAGAGCGGCAGGACCGCGAGGAACACGTCGCGCTCGTTCATCTGCACGGCCTCGGCAGAGGCGGCGGCGTTGGAGAGCAGGTTCGCGTGGGTGAGCATCGCGCCCTTGGGGTGGCCGGTGGTGCCCGAGGTGTACTGCAGCACCGCGACCTCCTCAGCGCCGGGCGGCTCGGGGAGGCCGGAGGTGTCCTCGCGGAGCAGCGCGCGGAAGTCCAGCGCGCCCTCCGGGATCTCCTCGGCGGCGACGACGCAGTGCTCGACGCACTCGCAGCGCTGCGCCATCGCGAGCGCCAGCGGCGCAGTCTTCTCCACCGCGAAGACGACTCTCGCGCCGGAGTCTTCGAGGATGTAGGCAACCTCCTCGGGCGCGAGGATCGGGTTCATGGGCACGGACATTGCCCCGAGGCGCGCGGCGGCCACCGAGGCATAGACGAACTGCGGGCAGTTGGGCAGCAGCAGCGCGACGCGGTCGCCGGGGCCCACGCCGAGGTCCGCAAGGCCGGCGGCGACGCGCTCGACGGTCCCGGCGAGTTGCGCGTAGCTGATGGTCTGGTCGCCGAAGAAGATCGCGGGGCGCTCGGGCACCCGCGCGGCGGTCTGCTGAAGCACGACGGGGATCGAGTCCATCGGCGGCGCCTCCCTGCGCATCCGCGGCAGGATGAGATGACGCGGGTGGAGTTCGCCGGGGGAAGGCGCGGGACCTGCGGAGGTCTTCCCGTGGCACGGGCGTCCCGCCCGTGCGGCGTTCAGTCGTCAGCCGTTGCCGTTGTGGCCCCGGCGCCCCCGCCGGGGGCCGTTATGCTCGTTCACGCGCACGAACAGCGAACAGCATGACGCATCCAAACGACAGGATGCGTCGCTCCGAACGGCGCGGCAACGACCGCAGGCAAGAATGCCTGCGCCACGAACGGCAGGGATGATCTGCGTGGGTGCGCCGCAGCCCTACCCGCCCAGGAACTCCCTCCCGAACCGGTGCGCGTGGTCGAAGAGCGCATCGATGTTCGCCATCGGGGTCTCCGGGAGGATGCTGCTGGTCGAGCTGAGTACGTGGCCTCGCGCGCGCCCGGCGACGGTGAACGATCGCTCCACCGACTGCCGCACGTCGTCGGGCGTCCCGTGCGGGAGCGTGCTCGTCACCGAGACGCAGCCCCAGACGATCATCGGCCGGCCGTCCGGGGCGCTCAGCGCGCACATCTCCTCCCAGCGCGGACCGTGCTCCTCCTCGAAGCCCTGCAGGCCCACGATGCCGAGGTCGAGCAGGTCGGGGAGGATCGGCAGGATGTTCCCGTCGCAGTGCCAGGTGACGCCGATACCCGCCTCGATCAGCGGCGCCATCGCCCACTTCAGCTCGGGGAAGTAGAGCTCACGCAGCATCTCCGGCGACATCAGCGGTCCGCCCGAACCGCAGATGTCCTGGCCCAGGTACACGAAGGGCGCGAGGCGGTGGCGCTCGATGGCCTGGACGATCGCGTGGTTCTTCAGCCGCGCGCCGACCGCCGAGACGTGGTAGTAGCGCCGAATGTGCTCCGGGTAGAGCCCCGCGCAGGCGAGGTAGTTCTCGTAGCCGAAGCTGGTGTAGGCGCCCATGAAGTCGGCCATGCCGAAGCTGTCGATCACGAGCACGTCCGGGCCCATCATCTGCGAGTGTGTGAGGATCGTGCGTGCGTAGGTCTCAGCGGCCTGCTCGAGGTCGAACTCGCGCTCCTGGGCCGCGTCCTCGGGAAGCTGCTCGATGAAGTCGCGCACGTCCTCGGGCGAGCGGAAGCCCGCGTCCTCGTGCCGGCGCGTCTGGTGCATGATCTCGCGGGTCTCGAGCTTGCGCTGGGCCTCGCGCGGGTAGTACCACTGCGGCACGAAGTTCGCGCCGGTGCGGCGGACGAACTCGCAGAAGTTCGCCTCCGGCTCGGCCCAATAGTCGCGGCCGATGACGCGGGAGATGTATGCCGAGTGAGTGACCCAGAAGTTGGTCATGCACGGGAGCGGCACGTCCTCCCGCTGCAGCGTCGCCAGCGCGACCTCGCGTCCGGTCATGGGCGGATCGCCTCCTGTTGGAGCGGTCCGTTCACCGCGGAGAGCGTGGGTTCCTTCATTGCGGCCGTGCAGCCGTCGGCCGTTGTCGTTGTGGCCCCGGCGCCCTCGCCGGGGAGTGGCTACTGTGGCGAACGGCCCCTCGCGAGGCGCGAGGGCCACAACAACAACGGCTGGCGACGACCGTCACTCCTGAAGGACAGCCGGACCCCGACGCGGAAGCTGCTCCCAACGCTCCATCTCGGAGGGATCGCGATGCTTCGTACCCGTGCAGGACTCGGCCTCATCACCGCCACGCTGCTACTCGCCGCACTCCCCGCCTTCGCGCAGGTCGCGCTGGTCGGCGGGGGCTACGGACGGTACGTGCGCAACTCCATCATCAAGAAGGTCCTCCTGCCGATGGATGTGGTCTACGAGGACTTCGGCGACACGATGGACTTCGCCACCCTCGGCGACTACGCGCTGGTGATCGTCGCCCACGGCGACGAGGCGCTCGGCACCGGGCAGGAGGGCGTCGGCGAAGCCCTCGATGCCTACGTGCAGGGCGGCGGGCACGTGCTGCTGATCGGCAACGCGCCGATGCAGCTTCTGGGCACGCGCGACATGGCGCAGCAGCCGTGGATCGGCGCGGAGGCGTGGGTCTACGCCTCCACCGCCCCACCATCGACCATCGGCGCGCCCGAGCACGCGTGGCTCGCTCAACTCGATCCACAGGCGCAGTACTACTGGCTCGCGGGCACCCAACTCCTCGCCCGGCCCACCACCGCCGAGGTGCTCATCGGGACCGATGACGCGATCTACCTCTCGCGCAATGCCTACGGGGAGGGCTGGTGCACGTTCCTCGCGCGCGGCCCGTTCCCCTACACGCGCGACGACGTCGGCCCCATGCGCGAGGCGCAGGTGACGATGCTGCGCGAGATCGTGCGCGAGGCGCTCGCCGTCGACGGCGCGATCCCGACCGCCACGCAGGCGACCGCCGAAGCCATCGGCGCGCTCGATGCGGGAGACGCGGTCCTGTGGCAGCGCGACTGGGAGTTCGGCTCGAAGGAAGGCCCGCAGTTCCGGCCACACTGGCCGCTCGCGGAGGACCTCACCGAGACCGTCCGCGTGGACCTCGCGCGCGGCGAGCGCGAGAGCGTCGCGGTGAACCTGACGAGCAGCGCAGTGACCGGCCCGGTGCGCGCGCAGGTCGTCGGGCTGGCGGAGGGCGCGCCTGAGGTCGAAGTGCGCGTGATGGACCGCGCGCCGCTGATCCCGTGGGACAAGCCCGACATCGAGCCCTACGAGTCGCCCTTCTGGCTGATGCCGCCGGAGGACGTGGAGCCGGTCGGCGCGCCGGAGTTCACGCTCGAGCCGGGGCAGACGCGCGTGCTCTGGCTGCAGATGCACGCCGGGCGCGAGCTGCTGCCGAATACCTACGGTGGCGAGCCGCGCGGCTTCGATGCCGAGTTGCGCGTGCTGCGCGGCGATGAGGTGCTGGCGGCGGTCCCGCTGGACATCCAGGTCTGGCCGGTGACACTGCCGATCGACCGCCCCTTCAAGGTCAAGACGTGGGGCTGCCAGTCGCCCGACCAGCGCTTCTGGGACGAGTTCGCGCGGCAGGACGTGGCGACCGGGCGGCTCTCGTATCCACGCCTCGCGGAGGTGATGCTGCCCGAGCACGACCTCTCGCTGGCGGATGCCATCAAGCAGCAGCCAGAGCTGTTCGCCGACCCGACGAACTTCCCGCAGCTTGACTTCAGCTACCTCGACGACTTCGTCGGCGGACAGGCCGCGGCGGGCCTGTCGATCATCACGTTCCAGGACGTGCGCACCGGGACGCAGGTCGCCAACGCCGGGACCGGCCTGGCGCTGGAGTGGAAGCAGGCGGTTGAGGCGCCGGAGCAGTGGCGGGCGATCTGGGTCGCCTACTACCGGGAGCTGATGCGCTACGTACGGGCGCAGGGCTTCCGACGCGTCGAGCCGATCTGGACGGACGAGCCGACGGTCGAGACCATCGAGACGAACTACGTGCCGCTCGCTGAGATGTACATCGAGGCGGGCATGGCGCCGGGCAGCCACTGGACCACGCCGGGCTTCATGACGCCCGAGGACGTAAACCGCTTCGCCGACGCGGTCAGCGACTGGTCGATGTACACGATCATGATGCCGAACTTCAACCGCTTCGTGCGCGAGGGATCGGTCACGCTGCGCGATGACGCGATCATCGGCCGCACGCGCGGCGGCTACGGCTTCGCCCACCGCTTCCCCTACAATGAGATGCGGCGGCTCGGCTGGGACTCGTGGCAGTACGGGGCGACCTACCTGCGCACCGGCCCGGCATTCAAGGGCTGGATCTACTACGCGAACTACGAGCGCTCGATCCGCGACGAGGGCGTGGCGGGCGAGCGGCTGATCGCCTACGGCTCCGCCGACCCCAACGATCTCACGGTGCCGGTGCTGCCCTCGCCCGACTGGGAGGCCGCGCGCGATGCGGCCGACGACATCTCGCTCGTGCGTATGCTGGAGGCGCGCATTGCGTTCGCGCGGGAGAAAGGCGACCTGCCCGCCGAGGAGCTTGACGCCATCGCCGCGGAGTTGGCGGGCTTCGTGAGCGACGACTCGCCCTACGACCTGCACCCGGAGCCGCGGCACTACGAGCACGCCGAGCTGAGCTACGACTACACTGCGGTCGTGGACGCGGGCACGAGCGACCTGATGCGCGCGAAGCGGCGGGTGCTGGAACTGATGAGCAAGCTGCGCACGCCGCGCGGCACCGACCGCGCAGTGAGCTGGCATGAGGTCACGCTGAATGAGGGCGACTTCGGGCTGGGGCCGATTCGCTTCGGCGAGGGCGCGGAGGGCGCCGCAAAGTGGCTGGAAGACGCGCTCGCGCACGAGGCGGAGCTGAGCTTCGACATCCCGCGGGAGGGCCTGGACGGCGCCGAAAGCGCGGGCCTCTACCTGGCGCTGAGCGGCGATGCGGCGACGGAGGAGCTGCTGGCCTCACGCGAATGGTTCCCGCAGGCGGACCTCCCGAAGCCGGGCGGCTACGTGCTGCTGAGCAGCGCGGAGACGAATGCGGTGGCGATCATCGGTGGCGACGAGGCCGGACTACAGATGGGCGTGCAGGCGTTCATGAGCTTCATCAGCGAGCGGGGGGCGTGGGAAGCCGACGGCTGAGAGGCTGCCGGCAGATAGCGGCGCGTTCAGAAGTGCGAGTCGAACCAGTAGGTTTCGGAGACCGTGACTTCGACGCAGCCCGCTGAGCCGCTGACCGCCCACTCCACGCCGGGGCCGGCCATGTCGTCGAAGCGGAAGTAGACGCCCGAGGACTGGCCGGTCGCGTAGCCGGGGACCTCCAGGCTGTACCCCGCACCGAGCTTGTATCCGAAGCTCTCGTTCATCGCGTCCGTGTACACCACCGCCTGCAGGCCCTGGCCGACCGTGACCGCCACCGAGCCATCGGTGCCGTAGCGAACGTCGAGGAGCACGAAGTCGATCTTGTAGCCGACCGACGCCCCGGCGTCCTGCTGCGCCTCCGCCAGCGCCACCAGGAAGTCTGCGAAGGACGGCGGCTCCGCGGGGGCGTCCGTCTCGGTCCCGCAGCGCCGGATCTCGTGGATCGCGTTCCCGATGTCCGCGCGGTGCTGCTCGAACAGGTCCTCGAGCGTCCCCTCCGCCTCCCGCCACGCCCAGCCCGCGCCGAGCATGCGCTCGTCGCTCGGGTCGAAGAACCCGTGCAGGTTGTCACGCTGGTTCGCGAACTGCTGCTTGAGCATCGGCATCTGCACCAGCGCCTCGGCGCGCTCGTGGAAGCTGTCGAAGCGCTCGACCAGCGCCGAGTCGAGCCGCGTCACCTGCTCCAGCGCGCGCGCCATGTGCAGTGCGACCACGTGGAAGCGCGCGGGCATCTCATTCACGTAGGTCTGCGCATGCGGCCGGGCGAGCGCGCACCACGCCGCGAGCGGCGTCTCGTAGCGCCCGGACACGTCCATCGCGTTGTTCGTGGCGTCCTGCAGCCGGTAGAGCGGCTCGGTGAAAGGGCAGCGGGTGATCATGAAGTCGAAGCCGCCGACCGGGGAGATCTGCAGCATCGGCGTCTCGGCGAGCGCGTCATGCACGTAGACGCAGGCGAGGTAGCCGTGGTAGACCTTGCCGATCGTCTCGATCTGCGTCCGGTAGCATTGCAGCGCCTGAATCGCGAGCAGCTCGTCGGTCACGTTCGGATTGGCCATCGCCGCGCGCAGGCCATCTACCATCGCCTGTGAGACCGCGACGTTGAACTGCGCCATCTGCGTACCGGGGGTGTCGCCGGTGGACCGCGCCGCGATCGCGTCGATCTCCCCCGCCCACGCCTGCACGATTCCCTGCGCCTCGTCCGCGAGCGCGAGCGCCTCCTCGGCCAGCTCACGCGCGCTGCGGTTCCACTGCCGCCCGGTGATCTGCGCGTAGAGCGCCTGGGAGGGCTCGTGGGCAGGATGCTGGCGCAGGTTCGCGTCGACGACCTGCTCGGCGCGCGCGGCCTGGTCGGAGTGATAGAGCGCCTTCGCGAGCGCGTAGCGGTATTCGGGGTGCCACGTCTCCTCCGCGGCACGCTCGAGTAGCTCGATGGCCTCATCCGCCCGCCCCTGCCGCCAGCGGAGCTTGCCCAGGTTCATCTGCACCTGCACCTGATTGGGCACGAGCTCGTATGCGGCCTCCAGCGCCACCTGCGCGTCGTCAGCACGAAGCCGAGGTTGCTCACGTGCATCGCGCAGTCGGGCTCGATCTGCGCGGCCTGGGCGAAGCAGTAGATCGCGGGCTCCACGCGCCGCGCAACGGAGCAGGCGGCGCCGAGGACGCCCCACGCCTCAGATGCGGACAGGCCGCGCTCGGCCACCGCCCGGGTCATCTGAGCGGCGAGCTCATCCGGGCTCGTCTTCGGGCCGGTCTCGGCGATGAGGTCGGCACACAGGTCCGTGAGTTCATCGGCGGCGGAGGGGATGGCGAGGGCGGCGACCAGCATGGCGGCGATGACGACGCGCTTCATCGGTTCACTCCCCGTGGGGCTTGGTGGCGCAGGCACAGGCATATTGGGCGCGGAGGCCCGCGTTTCCTCTTCGGCGGCGAAGGGACCGTGCCCCTCTGCTGCGAACACTCCCCTGCGCACCCGCAACTTCCGTTCCGTCGGAGGCACTCAGATGGCCCGAGGCGCTCTCGTCGCGCTGCTGATCCCGCTCGCATGCCTCTGCCACGCGCAGGAGACCGTGCTACCGGTCCCCAACGCGGACTTCGAGGACGGCCTCGAAGGCTGGGAGATCGTCAGCCATCCCGAGTGGATCTCCGTCTCCGATGAGCAGGCCGCGGGCGGCACGCACTCGCTGAAGATCGCCGACCCGTCCGATGAAGGCAGCGCGCGCCTTTACGCGACGCCCGTGCCTATCACCTCACCGGGCGTCTTCCGCGTACGAGGGAAGTTCTTCCCGATTTCCGGCAGTGGCCTGGGCGTCTACCACGACTTCCTCGATGCCGAGGGCAACGTCCTCAATGAAGAGCGCCACCTGCGCGGCCTCGGCGGCGCGGAAGCGAAGTGGCTGGACTTCGACCTGCGCACCTTCGCGCCGGAGGGCGCGGTCGCGCTGCGTCTCTACTTCCACAGCTACTCCGCGGCGGTCGTGACCTGCTACGTCGATGACCTTGAGATCGTGGAAGAGGGAGCGGGTGCGATGCGACCGCCATGGGAAGGCTCGTACAAGCTCAGCGCCGGTGATCCGCGTCTGACCGCCGCGGACGTGGTCGGCCCGGACGGGCTCGTCTACCCCGACTGGAGCCGCGCGGGGGTGCAGGGCGGCATCCCGGAGGTCGCCGTCGCCGCGCGCATCGAGGAGTTCGGCGGGCGACCCGATGATGACGCGGACGACTCCGCCGCCCTCGACGCCGCCTGCCGCTCGGTCGGCGAGAACGGCGGCGGCGCGGTGCTGCTCGGCGAGGGCATCTGGCACCTCGACATGCCCGTGACCGTGCGCGACGACGGCGTGGTCATCCGCGGCATGGGCGCCGAGCGCACGCAGATCATCTTCCGCTACGGCCTCGGCGAGGCGGCTATCCGGTTCTTCTCGCCGCAGCCCAACGCGACTGTCGGCCCGAACACGCCACTTGAGCTGCACGCGGCCCCCACGGACGTGCAGCGCATGACGATCAGCATCGGCGAGATGCCCGTAGGCACATGGACACGCAGCCTGCACTCGGGCAATACATTCGCGTTCAGGCGCACCGCCTCGCGGGTGATGGGCCAACTTGCCGACGGCCCGGCGACGCTCACGGGCGTGGCCGAGTACGCCGACGGCTCGCAACGCACTGTCGAGTTGCCGATCACCGTGCAGCGCGACTTCACGGACAATCCGCCGGTGCCGGCGTCGAACGTGGCGATCGGCTTCCGCGGGCAGGGCTGGGATGGCCCGAAGCTGCTGCTTGCCGAGGACGGGAAGCGCGGCGACACGAAGCTCGTGCTGCAGGACGCGAGCGACCTCGAGCCCGGCGACGTGGTGCTCATCGACGGCCCCGCCACCGAGCGCTGGAAGACGCTCACGCGCAATGCGTGCTTGTGGGGCAGCTACCGGCGGAACATGCTGCAAATCACCGCGGTCGAGGGCAACACGATCACGCTCGATCAACCGCTGCGCATCGACTTCCCGGTGATCGACGGCTCCTACGTGCAGCGCTTCGTGCCGATCCGGCGCTGCGGGATCGAGGACCTCGCGATCGAGCAGACCGAGAACCTGTGGATTACCGCGAGCCAGTTCACGTACGCGTGGGACTGCTGGGCGCGCGGAGTGACGGTGCGCATGTGCGGCCGCAATCCCGTCTACGGGCGCATGGCGAAGTTCTGCGAGATCCGCGACTGCGTCTTCGATGACGCGTGGTTCAAGGGCGGAGGCGGGACGGCCTACTCGGGCTGGGACGGTTGCTTCGACTGCCTGATGGACGGCGTCGAGACCTTTAAGCTGCGCCACGCGCCGCTCTTCCAGTGGGCGGCGTCGGGGAACGTGATCCGCAACGGCGTCTTCCACGACAGCGACGCCCAGTGGCACTCAGGCTGGACGAACGAGAACCTCTTCGAGAACTGCGTCATCACCTCGGTCAGGGGTAACGGTGGCTACGGCTACGGCATGTGGGCCTCGCCGCCCGAGGACGCCGCCCACGGCCCCAACGGCCCGCGCAACGTCATCTGGGGCTGCGACATCTCCTCCCAACGCGACGGCCTGTGGATGGGTGGCATGAACGAGAACTGGATGGTCCTCTACAACCGCTTCGTGGTCGATGCCGGTGAGGGCGTGGACATGAAGGACGCGAGCTTCGACCACGTCATCCGCGGCAACGTCTTCGTGCTCAAGGACGGCGCGTCGCCGATGGTGCGGCTGCGCACGCCCGACTGCATCGGCGTCGAGCTGATCGACAACGCGCTCTACGGGGGCAACGGCGAGTCCGCCGCGGGGATGGCGCAGCCGGAGGTGATGCGCGGCAACGCGGCGCACCCTCTCCAGGGCGAAGCCCCGGAGGGCGCGCTGCCCGCCCCACCCACGCCGCCGGTCGCGTCGATCCACCAGTGGCAGCTTGAGCACAAGTAACTGTGGTGCGCACGCCCCCGTGCGCACACAAGTGCGGGCGGGGGCGCCCGCACCACGGGGTTACCCGTCGGGAGGTCACGCAATGCGCGAAGCAACACGCTTCACCGTCGTCGAGATGTCCGGCTCGCGCCATGAGATGGGCGTGCAGTACGGCCGCCAGTGCCGCGATCTGATCCATTCGGTCGCGAAGGCCTTCGACGCGATGCTCGTGCCGGAGGAGTATCGCGACGAGGCGCGCGAGGTCGCGAAGGGCGCGCTCTCGCACGTCAAGCGCGAGGCGCCCGAGCTGATCGAGGAGGTCGAGGGGATCGCCGAGGGCTCGGGCCTGCCCTTCGAGGACGTCTTCCGCCTGAGCTGCTCGCAGGAGCTGAACGCGTGGCAGGGCTGCATGCGCAAGCGCGCGATCAACACTATCGTGGATGAGTGCACGACCGTCGCCGCGCAGCGTGACGGCTCCAGCCTCGTCGCGTGGAACATGGACTGGTGGATCAAGTGGCAGCCCTACATGGTGCTGCTGCACGGCCAGCCCGACGACGGCCCGCGCTTCCTCTCGTTCGCAATC
>JALGSW010000204.1 GCA_029821635.1 Candidatus Zipacnadia bacterium | reverse complement strand
CCGCGAGGCGGACGTTCCGGTGCATATCCATGGCGGCAGCCTCTTCGGCCGGCTGCGCAACTGGATCGGCTTCGAGGGCATCGCGATCATGTGCCACGATGACCCCGAGCTGCTCGAAGAGATGATCGAGCACATGTGCCAGCTTGCGTGCGCGGTCATCGAGCCCGCAGTCAAGGCGGGCTGCCGGGTGGACTGCGGCTCGTTCTGGGAGGACATCAACTTCAAGCAGGGCTGCATCATCTCGCCGGCGATGTTCCGCCGCTGGCTGACCCCGCGCTACACGCGCATCACCGACCTGATGTATCAGATGGGCGCGGTCATGTGCTTCGTCGACTCAGACGGCAACATCACCGACACGCTCGACTGCTGGTACGAGGGCGGCGTGACCTGCATGTTCCCGGTGGAGGTCGGGGCGGGTTCGGACCCGGTGGACATCCGCGAGCGCTGGGACCGCAAGGTGCTGATGATGGGTGGCGTCAACAAGCGCGCGCTGGCGGCCGGCAGGAAGGCCATCGACGAGGAGGTCGCGCGCCTCAAGCCGCTGGTCGATGAGGGCGGCTTCATACCGCACGTGGACCATCGCGTGCCGCCGGACGTGAGCTACGCTAACTACCTCTACTACCTGCAGCGCAAGCGAGAGGTCTTCGGCATTCCCGAGCCGACCGACGCACCGATGTTCAACACATGAGGCACGAGTCCGCATTTGACCGAGGTGCATTGACCCGATGACCGACACAATTAGCCGGAAGCTGGCCGTAGCGCTCGCGGCGATGATGATCGTGGCGACAACCTGCGAGGCGCACTGGGAGCCGCCGCCCGAGATGTTCCCCTGGGCCGACCCGGGCGCCCTGCGGTGGATGATCGACTACGCCACCATGGACGAGGCCCAGGTCGGCTTCCTGCTCGACGCGGGCTTCAACCTCATCCAGGGCGGATTGTTCACGCCCGAGGCGATGGAGGCCGCGCGGCAGGCGGGCGCGCACCGAATGATGTACATCTGCTCGCGCACGATCTACCACGAGCAGCTCTTCCCCAAGCACCCCGAACTGCGCGACGCCGCGGTCCTCACTCCCGAGGGCGAGTACAAGGTCATCTACAACAACCCCGCGCGCTACGCCGGCTGCTTCAACCGCCCCGCGTGGCTGGAGCACATCAAGGGCTGCATGGACGCGCTCGAAGAGCGCGGCGTAGACTGCATCTTCTTCGACAACCCCATGACCTGGGCGTGCTACTGCCCCACCTGCAAGGAGAAGTTCCGCGACTACTCGCGCGAGCATACCGGCACCGCGTATGAACTCGGCGCTGAAGACACTCCCGCCGACTTGGAGCGCTGGTTCACCGTGGACAGCGCGCGCGAGTTCTTCGAGCAGCTCCACGCCTACGCGCACGACCGCGAACAGCCGCTGTTCATCGTCGCCAACAACCTCACCTACTGGCTGATCGATCAGGGCGTCGTGGACGGCGTGTTCACCGAGGTATTCGCGCACCCGCCTTTCGGCAAGGACATCGCGGCCTGCAAGATCGGCCTGGCCGCGAGCCACGGGCGGCCAACCGGCTTCCTGAGCTATATCCCCGGTGCGGCGCGGCGGGCGCGCGGCGTCGAACGCTATAGAGCCCCGGCCGCCCGCACCTCCTGGGTTGGCCTGCCCATTCCCGAGGAGTACGCACTGGGCTGCGCGACCGGTGTAGCGCTCGGCGGCAACTATATGCCGAACATGAGCCTCTTCGGTGACCGCAACGTGCTGGCGATGACCAAACCCGCCGAGGATCAGCCGATCCTCGACGCCTGCGCCGAATACGCGGGCTTCGCGCGACGCTGGGAGGCCCTGTTCGCCAACCAGCGCGCGGGCAGTCGCGTGGGCGTGCTCTTCGACCTCACGTGGGGGCCACGCTCGGGGCAGATCCTCGGGTCCCATCGCGGCACCATCAACAACCAGCTCTGGCTGCTGCAGAGCGAGGGCATCCCGGCGGACGTGGTGGTCAACTCAGACCTCATCGGCGACGGGCTGGACGGCTTCGACGCGCTGCTCATTGACGACCACGCGATGCTCAGCCCCGAAGAGATACGCGGGCTACGCGATTTCGTGGATGGCGGCGGCACGCTGGTGTTGTCGGCGGCGCTGCAGGTCCGCGACCGCTTCGAGCCCGCCGACGCGCGCCAACCGATCTCCGAGTTCCTCCCCGGCCTCACCGACGCGCTGCAGATGGCCACGAACGCCCTCAACCTCACGATGGACGGCTACGAGCCCGATGGCGCCCGAATCAAGGCCGTGACCGAGGGCACCGCTTCGATGCGCTTCACAGGCGAGCCGGGGCTGTGGCAGATCTGCGTGAGCTACTTCGACGAGAGCGACGGGCAATCGAGCTTCGAGGTGCTGGTGGACGGCAACGTCGTCGGGAGCTGGACCCCCGACGCCGATGATGACCAGTGGCACAGCTTCACGACACCCCCGGTCGAGCTTGCTGAAGGCCACACCGTCACGGTGCATGGGACCGCCGGCGGCGGGGAGTTCGCGCGCGTGCGATCGATCTCGTTGCGCAGCCGCGCCTCCGAGGCCGGCTACGAGCAGGCGACGCTCGGGGCGGGGCGTGCGCTGCAGTTCGCGGGAACGTTGGAGAGCCTGCCCGAGGATGAGCGCGCGGTCGCGGTCGAGGCCCTGCGCGCGGCCGGACCGCTGACCGGCGCGTGGCCCGACACGGTGCTGGTGAACGTGCTGCGCCAGCCCGAGGGCGGCATCGTCGCGGCGCACATCGTGAACCACGACTTCGAGTACGACGAGGCCTACGCACTGACCGCGATCCACCCGACGCCGGAGATCACGCTGCGCATCGCCGACGCGTCCCTGAGCGTTGCGTGGCTGATCGCACCCGGTGCCGAGCCGATCGAGCTGCCGATCGTTGGCGGTGCAGTGACGGTACCGCCGATCGAGACCTACGCGGCAGTGCTGCTGGCCCCGGATGAGGCGGCATTGGAGGCACTCACTGCAGAGTAGACAGGGAGGCGGACCGATGAAGATGCCAGGCCTGACCAACCCGCTGCGAGGGCTGATCCTGCCGCGCAACACGCGCTCGAAGCGCATCTCAAGCTACGAGACAGGCGGCGCGAACGCCGACTCCTGGCGCTTCCAGCCCGGCGACACGAAGACGATCGCGCAGATCGAGGGCGCGGGCTGCATCAACCACATCTGGATGACCTCCGGCTCCGAAGAGCCCGCGTGGCCGCGCCGAGTGCTGCTGCGCATGTACTGGGATGGGCAGGATGAGCCGAGCGTCGAGGTCCCGATGGGCGATTTCTTCGGCGTGGGCCACGGGATGCTCGCGGAGTTCGAGTCCATTGCGCTGAACATGACGCACCACCCGGGCGGCGGCATGCGCTCGGCGTTCAACTGCTGGTTCCCGATGCCCTTCTCGACCGGCGCGCGCATCGAGATCGTCAACGAAGGCGAGCAGTCCCGCCCGCTCTACTTCTACGTGGACTACGAGGAGCAGGACGAGCAGCTGTTCGACCACCTCTATTTCCACTCCTCGTGGCGGCGCGAGAACCCCTGCGACGGCTGGGGCGCGCCCAACGCGATGGCAGCCGAGCGCAAGCTCAATCAAACGCCGAACCTCAGCGACGAGGGCAACTACCTGATCCTCGATGCCGAGGGCCACGGGCACTACGTCGGCTGCAACCTCTCGATCGACAACTGGGATGGCGGTTGGTGGGGCGAGGGCGATGACATGATCTTCATCGACGGCGAGGGATGGCCGCCGTCGCTGCACGGCACCGGCTCGGAGGACTACTTCTCGCACGCCTACGGAATGCAGGACGTCCGCGGGCTGTATCATGGAACTTCTCTATTCAACCGGGGTCATAGAGACTGGGACGGCAAGTGGACGGTCTATCGCCTGCACGTTCCCGACCCGATCGTGTTCCAGGAGTCGATCCGCGTGAGCATAGAGCACGGCCACGCGAATCACCGCTCGGATGACTACTCATCGACGGCGTATTGGTACCAGACTCTCCCACACAAGCCATTCGAACCAATGTTGACGGTTGACAAACGATTGCCGCGGGTATATTAGACAATGGAATCTTTGCACCTGGCGCCGGCTGGAGGTGCCCAAGATGGGACACACCATCCGACAGGTGACGGCAGTAGTGATGCAGGTCGATGACGAGGTGGGCATGCTGCACCGTGTCCTGTGCGTGCTCAGGGATGCGGGCGTCAACATGATCGCCATCTCCAGCCAGCGCCGGCAGGGCACCGCGCTGATGGCTATCCCCGAAGACGTGGACTCGGTCCGCAAGCTGGCCGCGCAAAGTGGAGTGCATCTGCAGACGCGACCGGTGTTCCTCATCGAGGGAGATGATCGCGTCGGCGCGCTTTGCGACATCACGAAGTCGATCGAAGACATCGGGATTAACATCGAGGATATCGCCGCCCTGTCCGCGTCACGACGCTACGCCGCGGTGCTGACATTCGCCGACGCCGATCTCGAAGCCGCGGCAAAATGTTTCGGACTCGACGAGGAGGTATAGCTCCGCCACCGTGGAACGCGTCCCTTAATGAAGTGCGGCGGCGGGGCGCAGCGCGCCCTCAGGGCGGACGGGGGGCAAATCTGGACGTTTTTGGCGGACGGGTTTCACCCCTTACCCGACCGCCGGCTGGGCGAGCGGCTCCTCACACCCCTGGAGCCGCTCGCATTTTGTGTGGACGGCCTCCGTACGTGACACGCGAAGGACTCCCGTTTCCCCGCGAGAAACACCTCCCAACGCATAGCCCGAGCCAGTCAGGGAGGCCCATCGCAATGGACCTGACCCCCGAGCAGTACTGGGCCAGCCACGATCACCGCCGTCACACGCCGGGAGTGCCCGAGATTCCGGAGTGGGTGCACTACCGCCAGCTCCCGACAGCACGCGCTGCCGAGACCGGTAACCGCCTGCGCTTCTGCGCCCTCATGGACAAGGCCTGGCTCGTGATGCTCTACCGCAAGGGCCATGTGTCTGACGAGGAGGTGCGCAAGCTCTTCCCCGTGCTCGATCAGGCGGATGAGGAACGCGGCTGGGGCGGCGAGGACTGGATCCGTGCGAAGCTCGGCGGCGACGAGGACACCGCGTTCGCCGTCAACCACGGCCGGACCCTTCAGGAGCCGATGGCGCGGATGATGCTGCGCGAATCGCTGCTCTACGCATTCGACGAGTTGCTCCACACACTCGAGAGCACACTCGACGTCGCCGACCGGCACACGGATGTGCTCATGGCCGGGCACAGTCACTGGGCGCATGCCCAGCCAACGACCTGGGGCGCGTACTTGCTTGCCGTGCATGACGGCCTCGCGCGCGGCCTCGAGCAACTTGAGCTTGCGTACAGGCACACCAACATGAACTCCGGCGGCTGCGGCGCCTGCTCGGGGGCGCGCTGGGAGGTGGACCGCGAGCTCATCACCGACCTGCTGGGCTTCGACGCGACCATCGAGCCCGCCTACGACTGCGAGGCCAGCCAGGACGAGATGCTGACGATCATGTTCGCGGCAAGTAACATCGCGGTCACCCTCAGCCGCGTCTGCGTCGACATGAACGTGTGGGTCACCGAGGAGTGGGACCTCTTCGACGTTGACATGGCCTGGCGCGGCGTCAGCTCGTTCATGCCCCACAAGGCCAACGCCGGCAACCGCTTCGAAAACATCCGCGAGAACTGCAATCGCGTCCTCGGGGAGATGCAGACCTGTCTCTTCTCCTTCAAGAACGAGCCTCTCCAGGACATTCTGCCCGTGTATAAGGCCGACCGCTACGTGCGGAGCGGTCTGGCTGAACTGGAGGCCGGACTGGGCATCTTCCGCCACCTGCTGCCCAGTGTTCGGCCTCGCCCCGACCGCATGTGGGAGCTTGTGCGCGAGGGCTACTCCGGCGCGGTGGACCTCGCGATCCGCATCGTCAAGGAGCGCGACTTCGGCGGCCGGTGCGCGCATCGCATCTGCTGCACGATGGTGCGCATGGCCCGCGAGCGCGGAATCGAGCCGTGGGAGTGCACCGGAGCGCTCCTCGATGAAGCAGCGCGCATCTCCGGCGACCCCGAGCCGCACCTGAGCGACGAGGGCGTGCTGCATGACATGAGCCTGGAGCACTTCCAGGAGGGCCCGTGCAACCTCGGCGACCCGAAGCCCGACGAGACGCGCCGGCTCGTCGCGAAGCGCCGTGAGGCGCTGGCGGACGCCCGCTCTCGCCAGCAGGGCCGCCGCGACCGCATCTCGGCAGCCATGACGCGCCTGCAGGTGGAGATCGACGCGATCATGGAGGAGACGCAGTGACCCTGACCGAGGCGCTGTCGGAGCTCGCGATTGAGACACGGGACATCCCCCCCTTGGCGGAGCGTGCCGCGCTGAAGATGACCCTTGATGCGCTTGGCTGCGCGTTGGTGGGTTCGAACGCGCCGGGCGTGCCCGAGGTCGTCGAGCAGATGCGCGCGTGGGGCGGCGCGGGAGAGGCGTCGGTGCTGGTCCACGGCGGCCGGCTGCCCGCGCCCAACGCGGCCTTCGCAAACTCAGCGATGATCCACGCGCTCGACTACGATGACGTGTACATCCCCGGCACGCTGCACATCATGTCGGTAGTGCTGCCCGCGGCGCTGGCGGCCGGGGAGATGGCTGAGTGCACTGGCCACCAACTGCTGGCGGGAGTCACAATCGGCGTGGAGGTCGCCGCGCGCACCGCGAAGTGGTGCCGCGACCACGAGGTGCGGCCGTGGTCGAGCGCGCTGCTGCCGACCTCGATGCACGGCGGCTTCGGCGCGGTCGCCGCGGCGTCCAGGCTGCTTGGCCTCACGGTCGAGCAGTGCGTCAACGCGATGGGCCTCAACTACGCGCAGGCCTCAGGCAAC
>JALGSW010000203.1 GCA_029821635.1 Candidatus Zipacnadia bacterium | reverse complement strand
CGATGACGCGCCCCACATACCCGAGGAGGGATCTGAAGTGGCAGTAAAGGTAGCCATCAACGGCTTCGGCCGCATCGGTCGTCAGGTCTTTAAGGCGATCTGGGAGAACTATCGTGAGGATCTCGAGATCGTCGCGGTCAATGACCTGACCGACGACAGCACCCTGGCCCACCTGCTCAAGTACGACAGCGTCTACGGACGGTTCGACGGCACCGTAGAGGCCAAGGACGGCTCGATCATCGTTGACGGCGTCGCCGTCAAGAGCCTCGCCGAGCGCGACCCGGCGAAGCTGCCGTGGGGCGACCTCGGCGCGGAGATCGTGCTCGAGTCCACCGGCTTCTTCCGCGCGCCCGACGAGGCCGCGAAGCACCTCGAGGCCGGCGCGAAGAAGGTCATCATCTCCGCCCCGCCCAAGGAGCCCTGCCCCACCTTCGTCCTGGGCGTGAACTGGGACACGTACAACCCGGCGGAGGACCACGTGGTCTCCAACGCCTCCTGCACCACCAACTGCCTCGCGCCGATGGCCAAGGTCCTCAACGACTCCTTCGGGATCGTTCGCGGCCTCATGACCACGATCCACAGCTACACCAACGACCAGGTCATCCTTGACGGCCCGCACTCCGACCTGCGCCGCGCTCGCGCGGCCGCCGTCAACATGATCCCGACCTCCACCGGCGCCGCCTCGGCGATCGGCGTCGTCATCCCGGAGCTCGACGGCAAGCTCAACGGCTACGCGATGCGCGTGCCGACCCCGACCGGCTCGGTCCTTGACCTGACCTGCGAGCTCGAGAAGAGCGCGTCCGTGGACGAGGTCAACGCAGCCTTCAAGCAGGCCGCCTCCTCGGCGCCGCTGCAGGGCTACCTGGCCTACACCGAGGACGACATCGTACTGATGGACATCGTCGGCGACCCGTCCTCGTGCGTCTTCGACGCGGGCGGCACCTACGAAGTCGGCGGCAACTTCGTAAAGATACTAGGCTGGTATGACAACGAGTGGGGTTACTCCAACCGCACTGCCGACCTGATGAAGCAGATGGCCGACCTGGGCATGTAAGCTGCACCCGCTAACCACAGGCGCCGCTCCCGACACCGGGGCGGCGCCTGTTTCACCTTACCGGGCTATATGGGATGGATGTAATGATGGCGAGGAAGAAGACCCTCAGGGACGTACACCTCTCCGGACAGCCGACCCTCGTGCGCGTGGACTTCAACGTCCCGCTCGAGGATGGCAAGATCACCGACGAGACGCGCATCCAGGGAGCTCTCCCGACGATCCAGGCGCTCCTCGACGCGGGTTGCCCCGTGACGCTGTGCTCGCACCTCGGGCGCCCGAAGGGCAAGCCCGACCCCCAGTTCTCGCTCAAGCCCGTGGCCGAGCGGCTGGCCGAGGCCCTCGACGCCCCGGTCACGATGGCGCCCGACTGCATCGGCGATGAGGTCGCGCAGATGCGCTCCGACCTCGGCGCCGGCGAGGTGCTGCTGCTCGAGAACACGCGCTTCCATGCGGGCGAGGAGGCCAACGACGCCGACTTCGCCAGAGCCCTCGCGGGCAACGCTGAGCTGTTCGTGGACGACGCGTTCGGCTCGATGCACCGCGCGCACGCCTCCACCGTGGGAGTGACGGAGTTCATCGGCGCCTGCGTTGCGGGGATGCTCGTCGGCAAGGAGCTCGACGCGCTCGCGAAGTGCCGCGCGGCCTCCGGTGACGGCTTCATCGTGATCCTCGGCGGCGCGAAGGTCGAGGAAAAGATCAATGCGATCACGCAGATGCTCCCGCGAGTTGAGAAGCTGATCATCGGCGGGGCGATGGCGTGGGCGTTCTTCAAGGTAATGGGCCGGGAGGTCGGCGCCTCGCTGTGCAAGGACAGCAGCGTCGAGGCCGCCGCGCAGATCATGAAGAAGATGGACGACGAGCTGCTCGCGCGCATGATGTTGCCTCTGGACGTGCACATGAAGCAGGTCAAGCCCGACACCGGTGAGACGAAGTTCGCGGACGCGGCAGCGATCGAGCCGGGCTGGAATGCGCTCGACATAGGCCCGAAGACGCGCGACGAGTACGGGCGGATCATCCGCGACGAGGCCGAGATCGTCTTCTGGAACGGCCCGATGGGCTACTTCGAGGAAGCCCCCTTCGACGAGGGCACGCTGGCCGTCGCCAGGGCGCTGGCCGACACGAAGGCGTTCACCGTGGTAGGCGGCGGCGACTCGGTCGCGGCCGTCACGCAGATCTGCTACGAGGACGACATGTCGCACATCTCCACCGGCGGCGGCGCCTCGCTGGAGTATGTGCAGGGCGACACGCTGCCGGGCGTTGAGGCGCTCGACGAGGCGTAGACGTGCAGGAAGTAACCTGCCGGCGCGTCCGGCGGCCGAAGGCTTTCCACCGACAGTCAGGGAGTGATTGACGTGCGCAAACCGGTCATGGCCGGCAACTGGAAGATGAACTGCGACAACGATGAGGCGAAGGCGCTCGCGGACGGCGTGACGGCCCGCGGCGGCCAGGTCGAGGACGCGCTTGTGATCCTCTGCCCGCCCGCCACCGCGCTCACCAGCGTCTTCTCGTCGATCGCCAACTCAAACGTCAAGCTCGGCGGGCAGAACATGTATTGGGAGGAGGACGGCGCCTTCACCGGCGAGCTTTCGGCGATGATGCTGCTCTCCTGCGGCTGCGAGCACGTGATCGTCGGTCACTCCGAGCGCCGCGGGCGCTTCGGGACGATGGATGAGGCCGACGCGGACGACCTCGCCGCGGTCTTCGGCGACACCGACGCGACCGTCAACCGCAAGGCGAAGGCCGCGCTGGCCGCGGGCCTCAAGCCGATCATCTGCTGCGGCGAGCTGCTCGGCGAGCGCAAGGGCGGGAAGACCGACGAGGTCGTGGCCTCGCAGGTCCGTGCGGCGCTGGCGGGCATCTCCGCCGATGAGACCGCGAACATCATCGTGGCCTACGAGCCGGTCTGGGCGATCGGCACGGGCGAGGTCTGCGACGCCGACGAGGCCGACCGCGTCTGCGGCATGGTCCGGGCGACCGTCGCGGAGGTCTACTCGCAGGACGTGGCGGACGCGATGCGGATCCTCTACGGCGGCTCAATGAAGCCGGACAACGTGGAGGGCCTGATGGCGAAGCCCAACATCGACGGCGGACTGGTCGGCGGCGCAGCGCTGAAGGCAGACTCCTTCGGCGCGCTGATCGACGCGGCGGCCGCGAGCGCCGGGTAGGCGTCACCTCTCCCCCCGACCCCCTCTTCGTCCCGGCGAGGGGGAGAACGTCATGCACTGCTGCTGAATCAGAGAGCCGCCGGCGATCGCCGGCGGCTCTCGTGCATGATGCCGCAATGAGTCCGGCATGTGCTCAGCGCGGCGAGGCGGAACGGACAGCCAATCCTCTTACGACCAGCCCAGCTCGAAGAGCGACGGAATCTTCGCGAGCGTCGATGTAGCCGCGAGCGCGGCCTGATAGCTTAGCTTCTGCTGCTCCAGGTCGATCAGCGCCGAGGCGATGTCCACGTCCTCGGTACTCGCGAGGATCTCGCGCGCGGAGAGCTCTGCCAGCCCCGCGGACTCCACGGCGGCGTCGATCCGCTGGACCTTCGCCCCGAGCACACCCCGCTGCTCGACGATGTGCCCGTAGAGCGCGTCAAGGTCCTCGGCGAGGCCCGGTATGCGTGCGTCATCACCCGCTTCGATGGCGTTCGCGATCTCGTCGAGCAGCGCGAAGAGGTCGGTCTCCACCCCAGGCACGGCGCGCGTGCCGGAGCCGTTCTCGTAATTGAAGAGCCGGTCGCCGGGGATCGTGACCTCCAGCGGCCTGTCCGGCGCAACCCAGACCTGAACGCCGTCGGAGTTGCCCGTGTAGGCGACGACCCCGCCCGCCCCCTCCGCGAAGGGCTTCGTGGCGCTGAGCCTGCCCGCGAACAGGTAGCTGCCCTTCACCACGATGTTCGCTTCATCCATGATGCGTTCGCGGACGCTACGCACGACCTCGGCCTGGCTCCTGCGTGCCGCGTCGGTGAGACCCGGCTGTGTGGCGCCCAGCGCGATGTCTTTCGCCTGCCGGAGCGAGCTGGAGATGTTGTCCAGTGCGGTGTCCGCCGGGCCGGTGAGGGTCTGTGCGCGCGTCAGCACCTTCTGCTGATTGAGCACATTGGCGAGGTCCGAGCGCGCATTGATGATCCAGCCGACCGCCACCGGGTCGTCGGATGGCCGCGTGAGCCGCTTGCCGGAGGAGAGTTGGCGGCCGAGCCGCTGCAGCTCCTGCTGCGCGCGCGCCAGGTTGTTCTTCGTGTCGTTCCCGTAGGCGTAGGTGGAGACTCTCATCGGGTTCGCTCCCCGGTTCAGGTCAGCTCAAGCACGTCCTGCATCACATCGAGCGCGGTCTGCATCAGCCGCGCCGCGGCCGTGTAGGCCTGCTGGTAGCGGATCAGGTCCAGTGCTTCCTCATCGAGGGAGACGCCCGACTGGCTGGAGTAGGCGCTCTGCAGACCCTCGACGAGCAGTTCGCGACTATCCAACCGCGTCTGCGCGGCCTCGGCGTCGAGGCCGATGGTGGAGATCAGCTCGCCCGCGAACTGCGAGAACGAGGCCGTGCCGCCGCTGAAGACGCGCTGGTTGCGCAGATCGTTGATCTCCAGCGCGTTGGTGCCGTCGCTCTCGATGACGCCCGTCTGCGCGGCGGCGACCAGGCGCAGGTCGCCGACGATCGCGTCGAGCACGTCGAACGTGGCAGCAGGCCGGGTT
This sequence comes from Candidatus Zipacnadia bacterium, assembly GCA_029821635.1. Classification (GTDB taxonomy): domain Bacteria; phylum Armatimonadota; class Zipacnadia; order Zipacnadales; family UBA5352; genus UBA5352. The sequence continues at coordinate 2,144 of JALGSW010000203.1, read as the reverse complement.
GGGTCGTAGTCGAAGAAATCCCCGCCGGGGTTGCCGTCGAGGTCCTGCCCGGCGGCGTGCAGAGCGTTGACCTCATCCGCGAGCGTCTGCGCCAGCGTGTCGAGGTGCGCCATGTAGCCCGGGATGAGTTCGTCGCGCGCCTGGATGCGGCCGGCGATCTCCCCGCGCAGTCCGTCGGGAGAGACCGCGCCGCCCAGTGAGACGAGGTGCAGACCCGGCTGCGCGGGATCGGGCACGAGCGACAGCTCATTCACCTGCGCGTGCTCGACGAGACGCCGGCCCCCAACGACCACGTCCACCACACCGTTCTCCTGCTTGACGGTCTCCGCACCGCACAGATCGGCCAGTTCGGAGACGAGCCCGTCGCGGCGGATGGTGAGATCGCCGGCCCCGCTGCCGAGCGCGGCGCTGCCGATCGCCTGATTGATCTGCGCGACTTCCGATGCGAGTGAGTTCACGCGATCGACCATCACCCCGAGACGATCGTCTATCTGCACGCGCAGTTCATCGAGCGCATGCCAGCGTTCGGAGATGGTGTCCGCTGCAATGCGCGAGCGCTCCACCACCTGCGCTCGGCAGGCGGCGGAGGTGGGGTCGAGGCCGAGGTCCGACCACGCGTCAAACATCTCCTCGATCCGGGCGGCCACGCCGCCCGCGCTCACGTCGGTGAAGAGCTGCTCCACCTGCACCAGCGTCTCGCGGAGCGCGCGTTCCCGACCGAGCGTTCCGCTCTCACCGCGGATCTGCGTCGCGAGCATCTCATCACGGAGCAGTTCGATGTCCACGAGCTGCGCGCCGCCACCGGCCCCGCCGCTCACCACGCCCGGGATCGCCGCCAACACCGGGCGTTGGCGCACGTAGCCCTCGGTCGCCACGTTGGCGGTGTTGTGACCGATGATCTCCAGCGCCCCACGCTGGGCGAAGAGTGCGCTCCTGGCGATGTTGATCAGTCGCAGCGACATGGCGTCAGTCCTCCGGTCAGGCCGATCGCAGCAGTTCCCGCGGGTGTGCGCCGTCCGGCGCGTAGCCCGCCGCGCTCGTGAGGCCGAGCGTGGAGAGCATCGCGCCCACGTAGGCGAGGCGGTCGGCGATGAGGTCCTGATTGAGCCGGGCGAGGCGCAGCACACGCGCTTCCATGTGCCGGATGCGCCGCATCAGCTCAGCGCCGCGGTCGGTGATGTCTTCATCATGCGCCATCGCGGCCATCCGTGCCTCGACGAGCGTGCCGAAGTGCGCCATCTGCCCCTCAAGCGCGGCGGTCAGCTCGTCGATGCAGTCGAGGTCGCGCGCGATCAGCGCCTCACGCTGCCGATCCAGCGTGCTCATCAGCAGCGTCCCGGTCTCAAGCTCGGCCTCGAGGATCGAGGTCAGCGCGTCTGCAGTCATCTGCTCTCACTCACTCACACGCACAGCATCGCTGGCGACTCGAGCGCATGCTCAGGTCGCGTCCTCCGTGATCGTGTCGATCATCGCCCGGGCGATCGACTGCCCGTCGTACACCGCGGCGCCGCTGCGCAGCCGCGCGCGCGCCTCGTCTACGACCGAGCTGCGCACCTCCGGCGCATCCTGCAGCGCGGCCTGTCCGGCCGCGAGCAGCCGCGCGCGCGCCGAGACCGTCACGCTGTCGCCGCCCGACTCGCGCAGCGGCTGCGCGCCGGGCCTGCCGGTCGCACCCGTACCACTCTGCGTCGCGCGGTGGTTAGGGGAGAGTCCGCCTACATCGATCCTCACGATCCGTCACCTCCGCTCGAAAGCTCCGTGTACAGCATGTCCGCCAGTCCGAGGTCACCGCGCATACCCATCTCATCGGCGATCGCCTGGTTGCGCTGCGCGCGGAAGGCCGCACTTCCGGCCGAGTCGCCGATTATCCCTTCACCGAACGACTGCCGGTCCATCGCTTCGAGCATCCGGCAGAGGAAGAGCCCCTCGACCTGCCCGCAGGCCTTCAACAACGTGGAACGCCCTCCGGCTACCGACGTGGGCCGCGCCATCACCGACGGCCCGCTCGACTCGCGTATTGCACTCACTGGATCGTCACCTCCGCCTCCAGCGCGCCCGCAGCTTTCAGCGCCTGGATGATCGCGATCAAGTCACGCGGCTTCACACCCAGCGCGTTGAGCGCCGTTACGAGCTCGTTGAGACTC
>JALGSW010000202.1 GCA_029821635.1 Candidatus Zipacnadia bacterium | reverse complement strand
GGCAACAGCAACGGCAACGACTATCAACGGCTAACGACTAACGACCACAGCATCCAAGACAACCGGACATTTCTACTTTGCTGCAGACCGGACATTTCTACTTTGCCTTTACAGGTCCGCGTCCGCGCGCAACAAGGTGCCCCAGCGCCCCGGCACGAAGACACCCACCGACGCGCGCCCACGGCCCGATTGCCGCCGATCCGGGCGATGCACATGTGCGGAGGTACGCTGATGATCGACCGAACAGCCGTGATCGTCATGCTGATGGCATTTGCAGTGGTGGCGAGGGCCGCGGGCGAGGGCGGGGCCATGCGTCCCGGGTGGCTGAACGCCGCCGACTTCGGCGCGTCGGGATCGCAGTTCGAGACGACCGCCACCGTCCAGGCGGGCTCGACGCAGATCGCTGTGCAGGACCCGGGCGACTTCGCCGTCGGCCAGGAGATCATGGTCTCGCGCGCGTTCAGCCACTATCAGAAGCAGCGCGTCTGGGGCCCGGACTTCGCCCGCCCGCGCACCATGGAGGGTGAGCTCGAGATCCGCGGCTACGACGGCTCCAGCGGGAGCTGGACCGCGTTCCTGATCGAGGTCGCGAAGGGCACGCCGGAGACCTTCCGCTGGACCGACGACATCGGCCGCACCTGGCACGAGGACCAGCCGGTCACCGATGAGGACGGCTGGGTGCCGCTCTCAGGCGGGACCGAGGTGAAGTTCAACCAGCGCGAGTGGGACGGCGCGTATCTGCTGAGCTTCTCCGCGCGCGATCAGCTTCACACGGTCATCGAGGCGATCGAGGGCAACACGCTGACCGTGCGCGACGCGCCCAACCGCGACGCCGACGACGCGCTCGTGCGACACACCGACGCCGCGGCGCTGCAGGCGGCGATCGACGGCGCGCTCGCACAGCGCAAACACCTCCACGTGCCCAGCGGGCACTACCGCATCGCCGACGGGCTGATCGTCAACGATCCGCAGGGCCTCGTGATCGAGGGCCAGAACGACGTGGACACGATCATCGACATCTCCGACGCCGAGGGCGCCTGCTTCACGGTGCGCGCTGGCGCGGAGTTCACGCTGCGCAACTTCACGCTGCTCGGCCACTCCGGCTTCGCGAACCGCGATCAGTGCGGCTCCATGCGCACCCGCGGCGTCACCTCGATGTGGGGCATGTACCTCAAGGGCTGCAACGCGGTCGGGCTCCGCAACACGACGCGGGCGCTGATCGAGAACTGCCACGCGCGCAAGATGGCCACTGAGGCGTTCTACGCCCAGGGCCGCTCGCGCACCGGCACGAACCCCGAGCCCGCGCAGTACCAGCAGCAGCTCACCTACCTGCGCTGCTCGGCGGTGGACTGCGGGCGCAACGGCTTCAACAACAACGATCTCGCGGAGAACACCAGCGTGCTGCACTGCCGGATCGTGGACGTGGGCGGCTGCGCGTGGGAGGGCGCGTCGCGTTTCGTGCGCTTCATGCACAACTACGTGCGCAACGCCGGCACCGTCGCAATGGGCAACATCAGCTCGCGGCCCGAGGCGCTCGAAGAACTCGGCAGCGGCCAGCACCTCGTGGCCTACAACGTGTTCGAAGACTACTGCCCTTACGGCCGTGCCGCCATCCGCCAGACGCGCGGCGGGACGCAGACGATCATCCGCGACAACCTCTTCGTGAACTACGACTCGAACGCGATCGAGGTAACCGGCCCGGCCGACGCGCGCTCCTTGCCCGCGCGCTACGCGCAGATTACGGGCAACATCATCGACATGACCGCGATAGGGCGCGAGTCCGAGGCGCGGAATGGCATCACGGTCAGCACTTCGGACACGATCGTCGCCGACAACCAGATCTTCATCCGCGGGCAGGAGCCTGACCCGCAGGTGACCGGCATCCGCATCGGGGAGCCGTCGGAGAATGTCGATGTGCACGGCAACCAGATCAGCCTCTGCGCCACGGGCATCGAGACCTTCCGGAGCACCGGGAGAGTCGGTGAAGTCATCGACGCGACCACCTTCGCCCTGGCCGGCGGCATCCCGTTCGAGCGGCGGCGCTCGCACCTGTACCGCGGCTGGACGATCGTCTGGCTCAATGGCGACGAGATGACGGGCACCTCGACGATCGATCACTTCGATGCGGAGACGCTGCAGTTCCACCTGACCGAGCCGCGCGAGCTTACGCCCGGCCAGACCTTCGAGGTCTACCCGCCGGGCGGCGCGGCGTGGCTGATCCGCGACAACACGATCGCGAGCTGCCTGCGGCCGATGGTGCTGGACGGCTACGGGAGCGCGACGAGCGTGGTGCGCGGCAACCTGATCGACCGCGGGCTTGCGGCGGGCGTGCTGCATGCGCTGAGCATGAACGGGGACTTCGACCTGCAGGACAATCGCTTCTGCGGCTTCAACGAGGAGGGGAGCAGCGTGCTGTCGCTGAGCCCCGACCGCGCCGGCCGCGAACTGCATCCGTTGATCCGCGGCAACATCTTCGAGCAGTGCGGCCCGATCTTCGACGAGGCGAGCGGGGAGCTGTGGGAGCAGGCGGCGACGGACGGGAACGTGGAGGTGAAGTGACACCGCCCGCGCCGATGTCATCGGGCGCGGGCGGCGAATGAGGTTGAGGCGCGCCACGGGCGGGGGGCCCGTGGCGCCTGACAACTACTCCTCCGCACTCTCCTCCGCAGGCGCATCGCCCGCGTGGTCGAGGGCGGCGGCGATGAAGCCGCGGAAGAGCGGGTGCGCGCGATTCGGGCGCGACTTGAACTCCGGATGGAACTGGCTCGCGATGAAGAACGGGTGGTCCGGCAGCTCCACCATCTCCACCAGGTCGCCCTCAGGCGACGTGCCCGAGAACACCATCCCGTGCTCGCCCAGCGTCTCTCGGTACTCGTTGCTGACCTCCAGCCGATGCCGATGGCGCTCGGAGATCTCCTCCGCCTCATACAGCCGCGACGCCAGCGAGCCCTCCTTCAGCACGCACGGATACGCGCCAAGCCGCATCGTCCCGCCGAGCTCAGTGATGTACTCCTGCTCCTTGAGGTAGACGATAACCGGGTTGTCGCAATCCTCCTTGAACTCGCGCGAGTCCGCGCCTTCCAGCCCACAGACGTTGCGCGCGAACTCGATCACGGCCGTCTGCAGCCCCAGACACAGGCCGAGGTAGGGGATCTTGTTCTCGCGGGCGTAGCCGATCGAGTCGATCTTCCCCTGAATGCCCCGGTCGCCGAAGCCGCCCGGCACGATCACGCCGTGCACGTCGCTCAGGTGCGTGCCCGCGCCGTCGCGCTCGACGGCCTCGGAGTCCACGTACTTGATGTTTACGCGCGCTGTGTTGGCGATCCCGCCGTGCTTCAGCGCCTCGGTGACCGACAGATAAGCGTCCTGCAGGTCCATGTACTTGCCGACCATCGCGATCGTGACCTCGGAGTCGGGATGGGCGTAGCGGTCGCAGATCTCCTGCCAGCCCGCAAGGTCCGGGGTGCGCTGGGGGAGCTGCAGCGCCCTGCAGACGATGTCGGCCACGTTCTGGCGCTCAAGCGCCAGCGGAATGTGGTACAGCGACTCCTTTACATCCACGCACTCGACCACGTTCTCGTTGGGGACGTCGCAGAAGAGGGAGAGCTTGCGCCGGACCTCGCGACCGAGCGCGCGCGGCGTCCGCACGATCAGGATGTCGGGCTGCAGACCGATCGAGCGCAGCTCGCGCACGGAGTGCTGCGTCGGCTTGCTCTTCAGTTCGCCGATGGTCTCGAGGAACGGGACGAGGGTCACGTGAAGGTAGCAGGTGTTCTCCCGACCCTCCTCGATGCGCATCTGCCGGAGCGCTTCGTAGAACGGCTGGCCCTCGATGTCGCCGACGGTGCCGCCGATCTCGACGATGCACACGTCCGCGTCGTAGGCGTTCGCGCACTTGCGGATGCGCGACTTGATCTCATCTGTGATGTGCGGAATGACCTGCACGGTCTGCCCGAGGTAGTAGTCGCCATCGCGCTCCTTGGCGATGACCGACCCGTAGACCTGGCCGGTGGTGACGTTCGAGAGCTGGCTCAGTGGCTCGTCCACGAAGCGCTCGTAGTGCCCCAGGTCGAGGTCGGTCTCGCTCCCGTCGTCGGTCACGAAGACCTCGCCATGCTGGAACGGGTTCATCAGCCCGGCATCCACGTTGATGTACGGGTCGATCTTGAGGATGGCGATGCGGAAGTTCCTTGCCTTGAGCAGACGGCCCAGTGAGGCGGAGGAGATTCCCTTGCCAATCCCGGAGACAACGCCACCGGTCACGAAGCAGTACTTGGTCATATTCGGCTCCCCATCTTCGTCTTTGTATGCGGGCGGGGCGGCCCCCGCCAGGCCGCCCCCTTAGTGATAGCTCCGATCTACTCCACCTCAGGCGCGGCTACTCGTCGCTCGGGGCATCTTCGTCATCCTCGCACTCGACCGACGCATCGGAGTCCTGTTCGTCCTCGGGACCCTCGGCGGCAGCCTGCGTGTGCGCGCAGGGCACGGTCTCTTCCTTCTCAACTTCAGGCGTGTCCTCAACGAACGCGGCGGGCTCCATCGTCGGGCCCTCCACAGCCTCAGGCTCGGTGTCTGCCTCCTCGGCGGCGCTGACGTCGACGTCTTCGTCAGCCACAACCGGGGACTCGTCGATGATAGCGACCTCGGGCGGATGGGCCTCGGCCTTCCGGCGCTTGATCTCGGTGATCTCAAGCTCGATCCGGTCGATGTCCACCGCGATCGTGTCAACGCGCTCGCAGTCGACGAGCAGGTCGCGGTTCTGCACCTTGTCGCGGCGGTGCAGCGTGTAGACCTTCGTGCCCATCTCAACGATCAGCTTCTCACGCTCGCGCGTGAGGCCGCGGATCTTGTTGCGCCGGTTGGTGACGGCGTTGACTTCCTGCCACCACTCGGTCACCACGCTGCTGGTCTTCTTCGCCCACTGTGAGACGCTCTCGTTGGCCGACTTGATCTGATCGCCGATTCCTGCCATATCCGTCTCCTCCTCGCCCGACTCGGATCGACTGTCGTCAGTGCGCAGCGCGGGCCGCCGCTCTGAAGCGCGAACGCTTCGGCGCGGCTGAAGTCCCGCCGCTCCATACGACTGGGCAACGACTTACAGCATCCGCGGGCGCTCGTCGAGCCTGTGCAGCCCCGCGTCCAGCGCCGACTGCACGGCCGCCTCGTACTCCTCGCGCGTGATGCGGCGCGCAAGCTCCGGATACTCACCCGCGCGGTAGCATGGGCGGTACTGCGCCATCACGTTCACGTATGTGTCCTCGCTCAGCGACGCGAGGAAACGCATGACCTCCGGCGTACCCGCGAGGCCCTCCGGCAGCACCAGGTGCCGCACCAGCAGCCCGCGCGTGGCGACACCGTCGGGGCCGATCCGCAGATCGCCCACCTGCCGATGCATCTCGGCGATCGCCGCGCGCATCACTGCCGGGTAGTCCGCCGCGCCGGACAGCCGCTTGGCGACTTCCGCGTCGGCGTACTTCGCGTCCGGCATGTAAATGTCCACGATCCCGTCGAGCAACTGGAGCGTCGTCAGCGAATCGTAGCCGCCTGTGTTGTACACCAGCGGCACGCTCAGCCCCGCCTCGACCGCGGGCCCGAGCGCCGCGAGGATCTGCGGCGCCACGTGCGACGGTGAGACAAAGTTGATGTTGTGGCAGCCGCGCTGCTGCAGCCCCACCATCATATTCGCAAGCTCGGCGGTGAAGACCTCTCTGCCTTCGCGACCGTGGCTGATCTCGCAGTTCTGACAGAACACGCAGCGGAGGTTGCAGCCGGCGAAGAAGATCGTTCCCGAGCCGCCTGTGCCGACCAGGGGCCGCTCCTCACCGAAGTGCGGGCCGACCGAGCAGACCCTCGCGCGTTCGCCGCCTCCGCAGAAGCACGCGCGTTCCTCGGTGCGCGCCGCGCCGCACTCGCGCGGGCAGACGGTGCACTCGCGCAGCAGTGCCAGCGCCCGCTCGGCGCGGCGCGCAAGCTCACCGCTCTCGTGCAGCGCCAGGTAGGACGGCGGGCTCTGCCCCACGCTCGCTCACTCCACCAGCCCGTCAAGCAGCAGCTCGATGTCACTGCGCGCGCCGCGGAAGTTCATGTCAAAGTGCACCGGTGTGACTGAGACCCGCCCCCGCTGGGTCGCGCCGATGTCCGTGCCCTCGTCGCAATCGCGCTCCATCGGCTCGCCAGAGAACCAGTAGTAGCTGTGCCCGCGCGGGTCGAGGCGCCGGTCGAGCGAGTTCGCGTATCTCCGCCGACCGAGGCGCGTCAGCACCGCGGGCCCGAGCTCCTCCGCGCACACGTTCGGCACGTTCACGTTCAGGAAAGTGTCGGCCGGCAGCGTCTCATCGGCCAGCCGGTGTGCCAGCTTCGCGGCGAAGTCTGCCGCGGGCCCGAAGACGCAGTGCTCGTAGGCAGTCACGGAGATCGCGAAGGCCTTGATGCCCTTCAGCGCGGCCTCCATCGCCGCTGAAGCGGTGCCGGAGTAGAGCACCTCCTCGCCAAGGTTCGCGCCGGCGTTGATGCCCGCGACCACGAGGTCCGGCGCAGGACGATTGTCCGCGGCGGCGAGGATCGTGCAGTCGGCGGGCGTCCCGTTGGTCGCCCACGCCTCGGCGACGGGCGCGTCGAGCTCGACCTCCGTCATGCGCAGAGGCTTGTGCAGCGTGATGCCGTGGCCCGCCGCGGACTTCTGCCGCTCGGGCGCGATCACGACCACCTCGCCGAGGTGCGCCAGCGCCCGCGCGAGCTCAAGCAGCCCCGGAGCGTAGATCCCGTCATCGTTTGTGACAAGTATTCTCATCGCATCTCCCGGTGGGGCGTGGTCATCGCAACGGCGACGATCTCGTGTCGTCCTCCCCCTCTTCCGGAACCTATGCTTTACCCACATTTTTCTGTGGGTGGAGGAGGTACTTGTATAAGTTTCAAGAATTACCGTGCTTGAGGTGATAACAGATGAAGCCCTCAAGCACCCAAACG
>JALGSW010000044.1 GCA_029821635.1 Candidatus Zipacnadia bacterium | reverse complement strand
TGGCGCGTGCCTCTCGGCACAGGGAAGATCGCCGCGTGTCCGGTGCCGCACGGGGATGCCGTGTACGCCAACGCTGCGACACTGGGCTGCTTCGACCGGGAGACCGGCGAGGAGCGCTGGCACCAGGCCGTGTCGACCTCGGGCAACGGGATCTCAGTCGCGGTGCCCGCGGGTGAGCTGGTGCTTGCCAACGGCGCGGCGTTACGGGTCTTCGACGCGCGTACCGGCGAACTGCGCTGGCAGCATGACTGGGCGGCCGATGCGCAGCCGGGGGCGGCCGAGCACAATCTTCGGCAGAGCCGATCCGGTCAGTCAACGCCGTTGGTGGCTGGCGAGGTCGTCTACGCGGCCTCGGACGAGGGCGACCTGTACGCACTGTCGCTGGCTGATGGTGAGGTGCTGTGGAACTACCGACTCGGCGTGCCGATCAAGGGCTCGCCGGTGGTGTCCGGCAATGCTCTGCTGATCTGCGACTGGGACGGGAACCTGTACTGCTTCGCCGGGCGGTAAGGCGCCTACTCGTCCGTCACGTCGATCAGCTTCGCCTCGTCGAACCACGCGGTGCCGGTGCAGGCCTCGATCTTCATCCGCACGTAGGGGCGACGGCCCTCCGGCCACTCATCCGCGGTCGTCGCCTCGAACTCGATGTTCCGCCAGTCGCTCGTGCCCGTGAACGCCTGCATCGGCACGAACTTATTGAAGTTCGGCGCGTTGAAGTTCACGTACGCCCCGTTGTGCCCCGGCTCCGCCTCGATCCCCTCCGTCTTCACCTTGCACGAGAAGCGGTAGGTCCGGCCCGGCTTCACTGCGTCTATATATTGCAGAAGCGTGATCGCCTCCGGCTCGTCCGCATGCAGCCGCGCCGCCATCGCCCCATCCCAGCGCACCTCGCGGTCCTGCGAGATGTTGTCGACGTTGGCGTTCGGCACGGCCCAACCAGCGAAGTACCGCCCGTCATCGCGCGCATCATCCAGCGAGCCATTCTGCAGCAGATTCTCCGGCTCAGGCGGCGGGGCGTCGGCGCTGAAGATGAGCTGCCCGTGGCGCGTGGGCTCGGTCCAGTTGCCGGTGCGCGACGCGGGCGACCACGCGAAGTACTGCGGAAGCTGCTCGCGCAGGTTCCGGTGGCGCATCACGTTGAACGCCCCGCGGCCGACCGCCATCGGGTCGGCGATGCCCATCGCCGACCACGGGGCCGCCACGCGCACCCGCCAGCCGGTCTCGGTCGGCTCGATGCTGATCTGCGCCTCACTGTTCCACGCCCAGTCGCCCTCGCCCAGCGCGTTGCTCAGGTCGGCGACCACGCCGCGATCGTTCACCAGCGGATGGTAGCTCACATCGCCCATGATGCGCTCATCGTTGACGGTCAGCATCCACTCGACCGAGTTGTCCTGCCAGAGCAGCGGGTCGTCGGCCTCGCGGTCGGGCTTCGTGGCGGAGCGCTCAAGCTCAGGCTCCTCGCACTCGATCAGCAGGTGCAGCGCCTCGGGCGTCCAGGCCGTCTTCACATGCGTGAGCACCGGCAGCGTCTCGGTCTCCATCGCCGGGCCGAGGACCTCGTGCGGCCAGCCCTCCCACGCGGTGAGCGGCAGCAGGCCATCGGGGCCGGGCTCGGCCTGCGCGCGATAGCAGCGCGTCTCGGTCTGCGCGGCCACGCCCAACTCGCGCTCATACTTCGCCCGGTTCTCATGCAGCCGCCCGACCATCTCAGTGCCGATCAGCGCCACGCGCCACTCATACGCCTCATCGCCCTGCGCGAGCGCAGTCGCCTGCTCGACCAGCGTGTCCAGTCCGGCGAGCGCGTCCTCGGTGTAGACGCGCTCCCACAGGTCCACGCGCGAGGCGAAGCGGGCCTTGTCGCCGCCGTAGAGCGTGTAGACTTCGCGCCAGAGCACCTCGAGACGCGCGTAGATCTCCGCGATCGGCGCGGCGGCGGGGCCGTAGAAGCTCGTGAAGTAGTCATCGAGCAGCGCATCCACGTCCTGATCGGGATCCCAGAGGAGCTTGAGCACTACGTATTCGTCGAGGAAGCGGAAGGTCTGGGCGGTCGACTCGTTCTCGAAGTACGCGCCCTTCACGTAGGGCTTGACAGCGCGCAGGAACTCGGCGATCGAGTGCGGCTCGACCTGCGGGACCCCCGCGATCGTCCTCGTGGGGCGCGCCGCGTTGATGTAGAGCCACAGTGCGAGGCCGCCCTCCATGCGCTCGCTCCAGCGCTCGACGAGGTCGAGTTGCTCGTCGCGCATGCCGGGCATTGAGTGGTAGAGCGGTCCGTTGACGCACAGCCGCACGCGCACGTTCTCGGGCAGCGTGACGGTCGTGGGCGGCTGGCGCTTGGGGCCGTAGGCGAGTGTGGAGATGAAGCCACCCTCGATGTCGGCGACGCCCTCGGCGACCTTCGCGACCGTCGGGAAGATCACGTCGGAGAAGGCCTGATCCGGGTTGGCCTCGTAGACGCGCTGGCAGTCTTCGCACTTGCAGTAGGGATACGAGTCGTGCGGATCGACCATGAACTCGTCACCGTAGCCGCACTTGTTCCAGGTGGTGAGGCCGCGGCTCTCGGGCGGCTGATCGGTCAGGTAGGCGCGGGCGTCGTCGGTGAACGCCTGGATGACGCCGGGGTGCGAGTAGCACAGGTAGGAGCCGCGCGGGGTGTCGATGCCGCGCTCGCCGTTGGGCAGGAGCGCGAACCACTCGGGGTGCTCGGCGGCGAAGCGCTCGTCGAACTCCAGGTAGTGCGACGAGTGGCAGCCGGCCGCGAGCTTCTGCGTGCCGTAGCGGGCCTTGAGGAGCCACGACCGGCGGTCGGCCTCACCCTCCAGCGCCGCGTGCGCGTCGGCGTCGGGGTAGGAGTAGTAGTGCAGGCCGTTCTGGCCGGTCGAGCGATCGGTGAAGAAGGGCTCGTCGGTGATGCTCTCGCGCGGGACTTCGAGCCGATCGCGCTTTGGCACGACCTCGCCGAACGGCCCGGCCTTCATGAAGCGCACGCCGAAGACGTCCTCGAGGAGGCCGTAGACCGCGAAGAGCGTGGCGCGCTCGACGAGGTCGGGCCGGACGCGGTGGACGCCATCGGTGTCGCGGCCGAGCAGGTAGAGGTCGCTACCGATGACGGCGCGGTGGAAGCCATCGCGCTTGAGGCCATCGACGGTCAGCCCGGCCTCGCGGGAGGCGTCGCACGGCCCGACGAAGATGCGGACGAGACCCTCGGGCGCGTCCGCAGCATCCTTGACGACCTCGAACTCCGCCTCGCTGATCTGCTGGAGGTAGCTTGCGAGTTCGGAGGCGGCGTATTGGGCGACGGAGCCCTCGCCTGCGACGATGACGGCCTGGGCCACGCCGCCCTCGGCGAGGACCAGCGGCCCGTCCTGCGCGGCGGCGGACGCGATGATGACGAGACTGAGCGCGACGACGAGCAGCACACGGGTGGGCTTCATGGCAGGCACTCCCCGGGACGGATGATCGCCAGCAGCGGACTATTCGCGAGGGAGGGGTGGGGGGCCTTCTGTAGGTCCTGCCGGCGGTCAGTGAGAATTTATTGCGTTGGCCCAGAGGATTGTGCGAGGCACTATGGAACTTCTCCTGTGCAAGCGGTCCAATCCTCAACTACGCTGGGGTCCAGGACCGGCTGGATTACCCAAACAGATGCTTCCGCAGAGGGGGAGAGCCATGTCGGTGAGCGCATTCGCAGATGAGGACCAGATGCAGCAAGTGCTCGCCCAGGCCGTCCCGAGGCAGTTCGTGGACGAGTTGGACTGCTGCCTGGTACGGCGGGAAGTGCCGTGGGGCCGGAAAATAGTCGATGTTGTGATAGCTATCTTCCCCACGCCCTCAGCTTGGAACGCGGTACCCCCATCTTTGGCCACCGTCGATACCCTGCAGGTGTTTCTACTCGCTGCTATAGCGAGCAGAAGGAAGGCATCGCCCCAACTGCTCTCCAGGCTGCTCCGCAAGGACGCCGCTGATCTGCAAGCCTATGGAGTTGAACCCCTGCTGTCGTCGGGACTGATTGCCGAGACAGGTAGGTCGTGCTATGAGCTTGCAGGATGGCACGTTGCTCTGCCAGATGAACTTATCGCGGTGGAGGCGAAGTTGGGGCGTTGGCGGGATGCGGTCAAGCAGGCCGCTGCCCACATCGCGAGCGCTGAGTACGCCTACGTAGCAGTTCCGCCGTCTACAGCGAAGGTGGCCATGAGGAAGTTTGGGGCTGTTGCCGCTTCGGGCGTCGGCCTGCTTCAGGTGGACTGCAAAGCCCAAGTCAGGCTGGTCGTTGACGCCCAGCGCCAGCCAAAGCGCCGCTATGACCTGAACCACTGGGTGCGCAAGATTGACCTGTGCCGGGAGACCGCGCGGAAGTCATGACAGACGCCGACAAACTGACAGTCGAGGGGGAACGACATGGCACGCCCAGAGCCGGTCCCGGCAGGCAGCATCATTGACGCATTCCCCAATCTGGAATTCCAGCCGACCTCAAAGTCCGGAGCCGAGGGCCGCGTCTTCCATGTGAGAACTGATTCTGGGGAAGACTGTGCCCTGAAATTGTACCAAATGTCACGCACGCTCACGTGCGTCGAGAGGATAGAGAGAGAGGTGGAAGCGCTATCGAGGCTTAAGAGCCCTCATCTGGTCCGGCTCACCGATTCGGGACGCCTCCAGATTGAGGGCGAGGAATGCCTCTGGACACTGACCGACTACATCCATGGAACGGACTTGGACGAAGCATTGGATGCGGGCCCTCTTCCTATGCCCAAATGCGAAGAACTGCTGAGCGCGCTATACGGCGCAATCGAAGATCTGTGGTCTCTGAGAATTGTCCATCGAGACATCAAGCCGCCGAACATAATGCAGTCGCCAAACGCCGACTTCGTGGTGGTTGACCTTGGCATCGCCAAACATCTGGATGAGCGTACAATTACAGAGTACGGCCATACGCTCGGCACCATAGGATACATGTCACCTGAACAGGCGCGTGGGAGACCCAATCTGACTCTTAAGTCAGACGTGTTCTCGGCTGGTATTGTCGTCTACATGGCCGCCACTGGAGAGCATCCATTCCAGTATGACCAGAGGGCCATAATGACGGAAGATCCCGTCTGCCCTTCGGAAATCGCTGATGTCCCAGAGCCCATAGCAGAGACAATCATGCGGATGCTCAGCAAGCGTCCAATCGAACGTCCTTTGACACTGCCGCAATGACGGACCCCATATAGGAGGGGAAGCATGTTTCTCTACAACATCGGGCATAGGTGGGCCGATTATCCGAATGATGCGCCGGATGGGTTTGTGCTTCTGGCGTCTGGCGTAAACAGTCAGGCCATTCAGCGGCGAGACCCCGTTTGGACCGAAGATCAAGTATTCCTGATTGATCCCCAAGTCTACTTGGGCGGTCTCGACGCAGATGATTGCTCTAAGAAGTGCGCAAACTTGGCGACTTACCCCTGGTTCGCTGGCGATGGCCCCGACTTCGATAGTGGAGAGATGGGGATCAATGACTGGATGCGATCCGTCAAGCAGACGGTCGGACAGAACTGGTCCGGGGAACTTCCCTCTGAAGGCGGCGATGTTGGAGACTGTGTAGCTGCAGCCGTCGAATACCAGTTGGAGGCCGGTGTGACACATGTCATTCTGCCCGCACCGCTTTGCGAAGAGCGGTCATCCAGCTTTCAGTCCCAACTTCAGTGGCTGGAACTCGGTGCCGAGTACGCTGGCGACAGGCCGTCGCTCGCCACAGTTTGCCTCTCTGACCAGGCACTATCACCTGTGTCGCCGGACGAAAACGACCTCGTGGAGACAATCGCCGACCACCTCACAAGCGGAATAGGAGTCTCTGGCGTCTATCTCGTGGTGGAGTCAACGGTCGATCAGACCCGCATCCGCAATGCAAACGTCGCGGAAAGCGTGCTCTACCTGAGCGATGTGCTCTCTGAACACGGCAACCTCGACGTAGTTGTCAACTTCGCGGACATGCTTGGTTTCGCGTGCCTTGGGGTCGGTGCGACCGCATTCGCAACTGATTACTTCGAGACGCGTAAGCGCCTGAACAGGGGTGCCCTCCAAGATCGCGAAGGTGGGCGCGTATATCCAAAGTTCTACTCTCACACGACCATAGCTGAATACCTCCCGAAGGAGGATATGCAGAAGGGCATCGCCGAGGAACATCTTCTCTATCTTCTAGATCCCGACCGAACCTCCTACGCAGACAGTCTGTTCGCCACTCTGGAGGAAGGCGGCGATGTCGACACCATACCGGATTGGGCTGAGACCCCAAACAACTACACGACGGCACGCCTCCATTTCATTCAGCGGGTACAGGCAGCGGTTGCTGCGCTTCCCGGAGACCCCGAGGCTCGCAGGGCTGCGGTGCTCCGATGGCTACACGAGGCGGAGATGACGAGCGCCTATCTGGAGCAACGGTTCCAGGAGCGGCCGCTCAGCGTGACGCACGACCACATCTCTGCTTGGCGTGGCGCATACGAGAGGATCGCACTCCGGGAGGGCTGACCAAATTGACGCGACCGTGAAGTGCAATGAGGTGTCCGCGAACCCGGCCCCCCGGCCGGGTTCGTTGCGTTCTGGGGAGGGTTGGCAGGGGCTTCGGCGAAGGTGGGTGCGGCGCAGATACGAGGCAGCAGGAGGCTCACGCACATGACCGAGACCGGGCAGTTGGGCGTTATCGAAGAGCTTGAGGTCGGGGTGCCGATGCGCGATGGCACCATACTGCGAGGCAACCTCTATCGGCCCGAGGGCGCGGGGCCGGTCCCCGCGCTCCTCATGCGCACCCCATACGGCAAGGGCGCGCGCCGCTTCGATCGCTTCGTGCGCGCAGGATACGCCGTCATGTGCCAGGATACGCGCGGGAGATACTCCTCCGAAGGCACCTTCGTCCTCTTCAGCGAGGAGAACACCGGCGACGCGGAGGATGGCTACGATACCATCGAGTGGCTCGCAGCACAGCCGTGGTGCGATGGGAAAGTCGGCACCCTCGGCCCGTCATACAACGCGTGGATGCAGTGGGAAGCCGCCTCCCTCCAGCCGCCATCGCTCGTCGCCATGTGCGCGGACACCATCCCGCTGGAGCTGACCAGCGTGGACTGGTGGGGCAGCTTCCGCCCCGGCCGGCGCATCAAGTGGTGGCTCACCACCATCGCCCCCGACCTGCGCAAGCGCGCCGGCATGACCCCGCCGCACGTGGGCCCCGAAGCCGTCAAGATCTTCGAGGAGATCGAGCAGAACCGCTGGCTCGACCTGCTGCCCTACAAGGACCTGCCGAACTACATGCCCGAACCGCTGGCGACCTACGCCCGCAACTGGCTCGCCGACCCAGCCCGGCCCGTCTGGCGCTTCGGCGAGAAGCACGCGCAGGTGCAGGTCCCGAACCTCGACTTCTCCGGCTACTTCGACCACTGCAACGGGACGATCGACCACCTCGCGGGGATGCAGGCCAACGGCGCGACCGAGCTTGCGCGCGAGCAGACGAAGCTGATCGTCGGCCCCTACAACCACGGCGGCTTCGGCACGCGCAAGTTCGGCGAGATCGACTTCGGCCCGAACGCGGAATACGACAAGAACGACATCATCATCCGCTGGTTCAACCACTGGCTTAAGGGCCTCGACAACGGCGTGGACCGCGAACCGGCGCTGCGCTACTTCGTGATCGGCTCGGAACAGTGGAAGTCGGCGGAGACGTGGCCTGTGCCGGGCGTGACGCCGACGGAGTACTACCTGCACTCCGGCGGCTGCGCGCGGCCGGTGGCAAGCTGCGGCTCGCTCACGCGCGAGGCGGCCGTCGATGAGCCCGCGGACAGCTACACCTACGATCCGCGCGACCCGACCCCGACGCTCTGGACGGTCAAGCTCTTCACGCTGCCGAGCAACCGGCGGCAGCTCGAATACCGCGACGACATCCTCTACTACTGCACCGAGCCGCTGACGGAGGAGGTCGAGATCGCCGGGCACCCGGAGGTGGTGCTCTACGCGAGCTCGACCGCGCGCGACACGGACTTCTTCGCGCGCCTCGTGGATGAGGACCCGAGTGGAATCGCGCTGGAGATCTGCTACGGGATGGTGCGCGCGCGCCACCGCAACTCGTGGACCGAGGAGGAACTGATCGAGCCGGGCGAAGTGGTTGAGTACCGGATCAAGCTCGGCGCGACGGCCTGCCGGTTCCTCAAGGGCCATCGCATCCGGCTGGAGATCTGCTCGGCGGACTTCCCGAACCATGACAGGAACCACAACACCGGCGGCGACGACCTCGCGGAGATGGAGCTGCAGCCGGCCGAGCAGACGGTGTGGCATTCGAGCGAGTGGGCGTCGAGACTGGTGCTGCCGGTGGACGGCAACGGCAATTGAAACAGGATTCGGCGCGGCGCGCCGACAGGATCCCGCCCTTCGGGCGGGAACAGGTAAGGCAACGGCACAGGATACGGCGACGGCAGGGAAGGTGGACAGCGACGTGGTAGGACAGGCTTTCCAGCCTGTCAACCGTTGGGAGGGCTCCATGAAGAGCACCGCGCTCGTGCTGATGCTCGCGCTCATGGCCGTCTGCGCGTTCGCGCAGGAGCCCACGGTTGTCCCGGCGGTCAATGAGCCGCCGACCGATGAAGTTGGCGAACTGCACTACGCGTTCGAGGACCGCGAGCCCACGCGCCCGGCGACCTTTACCTTCGAGGACCTCGCCGGCTGGAGCGTCGCGCTCATCAAGGAGGCCCAGGGCGGGCTGGTGCGCACGCGTGAGGCGCGGCTCTACTCGGACTCGCTCGCCCGCGTGGACTTCACGTTGCCCGCATACAGCTCGCGCGTTGAGGTCAGGCCGCCCGAACCCATCGAGCTGGCGCAGGGCTTCGACTGCGTGAACGTCTGGGCGCGCGCGAAGGACTGGTACGTCTACGCCGAGCCGCCGATCTGGCCGATGCTGAGCGTGCGCGTGCGCGACGCCTCCGGCGAGTTGCACGAGATCGACCTCACGCGCACGATCTACAAGGACTGGTTCCTCGCGCACAAGCGGCTCGTGCCCCTCCCCCACTCCGAGCCGCCGACGAAGGCCGGCGGCGGCGATGGTAACGGGCGGATCGACGAGCCGGCGTTCTTCGACGCGTTCATCATCTCCGGCACCACCAGCGGGAGGCCTGCAGCGCTCTACCTCGACCACGTGAGCTTCTACCACGAGGAACTGCCGCCGCTTGAGATCGAGGCACCCGACCCGCGCGGGCTCTTCCCGACGACACCCGATGGCATCCTGCCCGCCTGCCACGCCGAGCATGATACGAGTCTGACCGCCAACGAGCGCGGCGCGACCTTCGCCTACCGCGGAGAGGACGGGACGCTGCTGTATCGCGTGGAGCTCGCAGAGCCGGGCTTCGACGGCATCACCGCGCGCTGGGAGGACGGGCCGGTCATGCGGCCGATGTTCGGCGGCGGGCCGCGCATCGAGGTCGCGGGCGCGGAGCTCGCGCCCGGCGATGAGGGCGTGACCTGGGAGGTGCTCGACGCGGCGGCCGATGATGGCGCGTACACGGTGCGCTGGCGGATGCGCGTGGGCGATCAGGCGGTGGAGGGGCGCACGGAGTTCCGGCTGAAGGGCAAGTCGCTGGAGGTGACGCTGGACGCGCCGGGGGGCGAGGTCGTGGCGGTGGACGCGGGCGCGGCCGAGGGGCTGGACAGGCCGCGGGTGATCCGCGTCCCGTTCCTCACGAGCGGCGGCGAGGACCCGCACGTGCTGCTGAGCGGCGAGACGTTCGCGAGCGCGCTGTTCGACCACTACGTGACGAACGCCTCACAGATCGAGGGCGCGGGGGCGGTGCTGTCGGCAAGCTCGGCGCGCTTTGCCGGGCGCGTGGCGTACAAGCCGAAGACCGACGGGCTACGCAATGACTGCCACGAGCGTATCTTCGTGACCGTCTCGCCGACCTTCGACGAGGTGTTGCCGAGCATCCCGAACCCGCGCAACCCCTACGCGGAGCAGATCGTGGACAGCGCGTGGTGGGACGTGGGCCTGCGCAACGACGACCTGATCCGCCGGATGTATCGCTGGGGGATGCGCGGCGCGATGATGCAGTACAACGGAGTGATCTGGGAGCGCGGGACGGACTTCACCCGGCGATCGTTCTACTCGGACGGTGGCATCAACGTCGGCGCGGAACAGATGGCCCAGTTCGGTGAGTGGGTCCAGGGCCTCGGCTACATGTTCGGTCTGCACACGAACTACTGCATCGTCCCGCCGGGCACCCACCGGCTGTGGGACGAGGACCTCGTGGTGCGTGACAGCGATGGCGAGTGGCTCACCGGATGGGGGCGGTCGTACGCGATCAAGCCCACGCGCGTGCATGAGCTACAGGACGTCTACACCACGCTCAAAGAGGAGCGCTTCGGCGTCAGTTGCGAGTACACCGACCAGACGACCGCCTTCGACCTTGGCCGCCTGACCGACTACGACGCGCGTGTGCCGATGGCGGGGATGCTGCGCGGCCAGTTCCAGGCGTACGGTCTGTCGCTGTGGGAAGAGTGCACGATGATCGACGGCCCTGTGCTGAGCGAGGGGCCGCGGCACTGGCCCTACGCGGGGCTGGTCGCGGGCAACTACGGGCAGCTTGAGGGTACCGACGAGGCGCTCCGGCCGATGCTGATGGACTTCGACCTGCTGAAGATCCACCCGCTCGAGTGCGACGCGGGCATCGGCCACCCGACGATGTTCTGGCGGCGCGACCAGGGCCGGGAGCTGCGTGAGGCGGGCGTGCACAGCGACTTCTTCGACCGCTGGATCGCGTGGACGCTCGCGGCCGGACACATCGCGCAGCCCGCCAGGGACTTCGGTGACGCCGGGCTCATCAAGAGCTTCTGCATGGTGCAGCCGGCGGGCAGACACTACGCTCTCGTGCCCGTGGAGCGCATCGGCTACTTCGACGGCGAGCGCGTGCTGAGCACCAGCGACGCGATCCGCTCGGGGGCGTACGAACGCAGTCAGATCGAGGTGCGCTACGCGAACGGGCTGGTCGCGCGCGTGAACGGGAGTTGGCACGACGACTGGCCGGTCGAGGCGGACGGGCGTGCGTGGCTGCTGCCGCCGGCGGGCTGGCTGCTGGAGCGGCCGGGCGAGCTGCTGGAGTACTCGGCGCTCGTCGGCTCACGGCGCGTGGACTACGTGGAGAGCCAGGACGCGCTGTACCTCGACAGCCGCGGGGGCTGGTTCGAGGCCGGAGCGCTGGCGACGGACGGCGCGGCAGTGGTCTACCGCGACCCGGATGAGCCGCGCGTGGTCTGGGTCGCGCCTGCGACGGAGGCGGGGACGATCGCGTTCGATCCAGCGCACTTCGGGCTGAACGCGGATCGCTGCGCGGTGATGGCGTGGGACTTCGAGCGCGAGATCGGCGAGGCAAGCTGGCGGCGCATCGGCGGCATGGTGGCCGTCGATCCCGAGGAGGGCGTGGCGGCCTATCGCGTCCTGTGCGGCGAGGGCGACGGGCCTGCGTCCGATGAGCCGATGCCCGAGGAGCCTGCGCTGGACGTGGCGCTCTCACCACGCTCGTGGGGCAGCGTGCCGACGGATGAGCCTCTGCGGGCGAACATCATGGTGACGGTGGCCGAGCGCATCGCGGAGGAGCCGGTGCGCGTGAGCGTCGGCGGCGAGGAGGTCGTGCTGCCCGCGGGTGAGGCCGTGCGCACGTCCGCGATCACCCTTCCGGCCGCCATCGGGGGCGTGACTGAGGTCGAGCTTACTGCGAGCGCGGGTGGCTGGGAGGTCCGCCGGACGCTGCGCCTCGTCACGAGCGAAGCCGAGGCGGTGCTCGTGGACCTGATGGACACGCGGATCTCGAACGCGTGGGGCTATCGGCGGCGCGGGCAGGAGGAGGTCGTGGCGACCTCACCGAGCGGTCCGGGCTACACGCGCTTCCAGCGATCGTCGGGAAGCGCGGGTGGGGTGCAGCGGCGGGCGATCGCGGCGCCGCCATCGTTCGGGGACGGCCCGCACGGCTACGTCTTCGGCGAATACACGCTGGCGCTGCCCGAGCGCCCGGCGGACCTGGCGTTCGGAATCGGGATCAACGAGACCGCGACGAGCCCGGACGGGGTGGTCTTCAGCGTGGCGCTGATCGACGCGGAGGGCGTGCGGCACGAGCTGTTCGAGGCGCAGCAGGGCAACGGGCCGTGGCGTGATGAGCGCGTCTCGCTGGCCGAGTGGGCGGGCGAGTGGGTGACGCTGCGCTTCACGGCGGACTGCGGCCCGGCGGATAACGCGTCGAACGACTCGGCGCGCTGGGCGGAGCCGAGGCTGCTGCCGCGGAAGGAGTACCTGTCAGTGCGGGTGGAGACGTCTGAGGGCGAGTAGGCGGCGAGGTCGGGCAGATTGACGGCGCGCCGCCGCGTGCGGCGCGCCGTCGAGGTCCGGGTGCGACCGGCCTGTGATGGCCTCTAGTTCTCCGCGGGGTTCCTGAGGCGAACCGGCAGGGTTCTCCCGGTCAGGTTGAAGATTGCCGCGAACCCATTGTTGTTCCCTTCGATGGGGCCGCCGGGGCCCGAGAGGGCAAGTAGCTTACCCTCTTTGACCTGGCCACTGGCAGCCGTCGGCACCGGCACATCGGCGACGGCCACGAGCATGCCCTTGAAGGAGCCCGCAATACCCGCGATCACGAACTCGACGTCCTCGTAGGCACCGGCCGCGATCACGCCGGTCGGGGCATGCTGGATCATGCCCGGCGAGGGTGTCGCCATGACGTTCTGCGTGTAGAGCAGCATCACTTCGGAGGCCGCCGCGACCGCGCCTCCCTTGTTGCGGACGCGAACGTCCACTCGCACCTGCGAGAACTCGCCGCTGGTCTGCTCGCGGACGATGATCTCCTGGATCACCAGGTCTGGGCCCTGCAGGGACATCACAACCGGGCCGCCGCGCCTCGGTCCCGCTTCCACGCCGGGCGCGGTCACGACCAGGCAAAGGACAGCCAGCAATGCGCCAATGACAACCACCATCGCTCGCGATACCATAGCCACACGACCTCCTCTTCGCTTCTATCACTATGCATTACTTTTCTTCTCTATTCTCTCATTTGTTACAGAGACCTCTCCGCTGACCGCATCGAGTGGTACATGTCATGAATGCGACCACAACGCCAGGACCTGCGCGAGACGCGGCGGTGGCTACGGGCGATAGAGCACCGGCTGCGGACGGGCGAGCAGTGCAACCTCACCGAGGCGGAGTTGAGCGGGTGGCCGGCACTCACGACAATGGTGCATCGTCAGGGCGAAGGGGCGGGCGTGCCGCGGGAGTGATGAACGGACTGTAACAGGATTCGGCGCTTCGCGCCGACAGGATTGCACGGCAAACGGCACAGGATGAGAAGGAGAACGGCATCGGCGGGAAGGCCGATGCCCTTCTACTGGCAACTGACAACTGATCGCTTCAGCGCCACATGTACCCGAAGCCGGCGGCGTAGTGCAGCGCGTAGTTCCACAGGTTCGCGTCGCCGTTCACCACGTTGACGTCGGCATAGGCGACCGTGCCCTTGCCCTCCACCGTCACGAACCAGTCGTCGGTGATCGGCCAGGAGTAGCTCGCGCCATACTGCGCCGCTCCTCCCGCGAACTCGTAGCCACCGAAGAGGCCGCCTGAGTCCGACTCGATCGCGAGGCCCCGGACCGTGTTCTCACGGTGCGCGACGACGACACCCACGCCCGCGCGCTGGGTGAACTGGCCGCTGCGCCACGCGCGGTTGTACATGAACATGTTGAAGCCATGCGAGATCTGGAAGTTCGTCACCTCAGGCGGGTTGTTCGACAGCTCGATCTTGTGATGGATGTGCTCGATCTCCCAGCCGCTGTCACCGTTCCAGTTGCCGTAGCGCATGACGTAGTACGGCGCGCCGCTGCCGCTCTCGTCCCATTCCGCGTCGATGTTGAGCGTGGGCTGGCCCTGCTGGGTGATCTCAAGGTCCGAATCGAGGTTGTACGCGCTCCCGCCGAGCAGCTCGAATGACTGATACCTGCCGTCCTCGCCCTGTGCCCAACTCCCCGTCGATGACGCGACCGCCACCGCGAGTACCATGGCGATCATCGCATAGCTGATGCGCCTCATCATGGTCCGAAACGTCTCCTTTCCCCGTCACTGCTGCAGTGGTGCAAACCCGTCAGGCTTCGCTCTGCAAGGGATTCGGCGGATCACACGCGAGTCCTGCCGCAATTGCGGAGGTCGCGCGGATGAGGCGGGCGAAGGGGCCCGCCGTGAGGCGAGGGGCACGACAACCGGAGGGCGGAATATGAACGCAAGCGGACGCGTCAGCGACGGTCTGTGCGACCCGCAGATCACCATCGAGGCCCGGCAGTTGCTCGGGCTCATCTGCCGCAAAGGCGGCGCGGATTGCCCGCTGATCGGGGAGGAGCGCGCGGATGAGGTCCTGGCGCAACTCGCGGCGGACCCGTCGGTGGCCGTGCGCCTCGTCTCAGACGCCGAGGAGCTGCCGCACTACACGCGCGTGGAGGGCCGCGTGGAGCCCCAGGACGCGCTGAACCGGATGCGCGACCTGAAGGTGCTCCAACGCCTCGGGCTGTGCCCGGGAGACACGCGCCGCGCGCGTTACCTGATCGAGCTGCTCTTCGAGCAGGTGGCGACTCCGTGGGGCATCTGTGCCTTCGACACGCCCGGCTGGGAGGGCTGCGAGCTGGCGCGCTCGGGGGCGTATGAGAGCGTGCGCGACGCGGGCTGGCGGGAGGTGGTCTACTGCCGCAGCGACGAGGAGCGCGCGGCGTGGCGCGAGCCCAACGAGCGCGCGGTGGCTGAGGGCGAGGGGCTGTTCATCCGCTCGCACCACCTGATGTGCATGAGCTGCTGGTACCACGGCGGCACGGGCACAGGCCCGCGGCCCAACGACACGCTCGCGGAGGTGCTGGAGCGCATCCAGCGCGAGCCGGATGTGCCAATCACGCTCGTGGAGGGCCCCTGCGAGGCCTGCGACTGCTGCGACGGCTTCCACCCCGAGAGCGGGCGCTGCGTACACGCGGGCGGGCTGATCCGCGACTACCTCAAGGACCTCGACCTGCTCCAGCGCATCGGCTTGATGCCGGGCGACACGCTGCCCGCGCGTGAGGTGATGGCGCTGATCTTCGAACGCATCGGCTCGACCACGGAGATCTGCGGCTTCGGCGACGGCGTGGTGACCGGCCACGCGTGGCGAGTCTGCGGCGGCCCGGATGGGAATGACGGGTATGTGCGGACAAGGGAGACCGGGGTGTTCGGGGCGGACGAATGACCGTGACGGGAACGGCATAACAGGATTCCGGCTTCGCCGGACAGGATTGGCAAAGCAAAGGGCACACGATTACGGCAACGGCAGGAAGAGGCGGGGGAAGGGTACGACAGGCTTTCCAGCCTGTCAGTTGTTGCCGTCCGTCGTGGCCGTTCGTAGGACAGGCTTCCAGCCTGTCATCCTTTGGTCGTTCCCGGCGTGCATCCCCCACACGACGGACGACAGTACGACGACAGGCAGGATGCCTGTCCTACAAACGGCGGACGGCGAACGGCTGACGGCAACGACTGACAGGCTGGAAAGCCTGTCCTACGCAACGACTGACAGGCTGGAAAGCCTGTCCTACTTCACAACGCCCGCACGAGCAGTTCGTAGCTCCCCGCGGGGAGGGCGAGGGTGACGGTGCCCGCGTCCTCGTCGAAGTCCACGTCCACCGGCGCGTCGATGCCCGCCAGGCGGACCATGTTCGGCTCCACCGGGCAATACAGCGTCACCGTCGCGGCCTCGGCGCAGGTGATTCCCGCGCGTAGCAGCCCCGGCTCGATGACCGCCCCCGCGCTCACCGGAACGTCGCTCGCGATCAGCTCCGCGACGCCGAGCAGCAGGCGCGTGCCCTCGACCAGCGCGTAGCGATGCACGCCCTCGCGGCTGTCACGCACCATCGCGACCGTGCCCTCAAAGGACACGTCGCCCGCCTCGGTCGGCTCGCCGGCGCCCGCGGCTGAGCGCAGCGCTATCGTGTCCACAGAGTCCCCCACGCGCACCTGCACCGCCCGCTCGGCGCCGTCGACCGCCCGTGCCTCGACGTCCACTCCGCCCGCAGGACCGGCCGCGAGCACCCACGAGATGGTCTGCTCAGTTACGCGCGGGACCGCCGCCGAGACGTAGTGACCGTACTCGGCGCAGTTCGGGTGCTGCCGATGCTCGAACATGAGGCGCTCGGGCTCGACGAAGCGCGCGACGGCCTCGCCGGTGCGGCGGACCGCGCACTCCTGCCCCTCGCGGCTCTCCCCCACCGGCAGCGCGCGGCCGCCGACGGTGAACTTCCCATCAGGCGTGGTGTGCAGCAGGATCTCGACGGTGCGCTGCGGGGCGCTCGCGCGCACGCCGGTAGCGACCTCATCGAAGATCGCGTAGTACTCCGGCGCGACCGAGACGATGTGCCGCACGTAGCGTTCCAGGCTCTCGTAGCACTCGGAGGCGTCGCCGCGCGTGTAGTCCATCGCGGGGGTGGAGGCGAAGCCAGTGACGTGGCCGCGCTCGGCGAGCTGGCCCTCGCCATCCACGAGGATCGCGTTGTGCCCGACCGTCTCGTAGGTGTACGCGTGGCGGTCGGCGATCATCTCCGGCGTCATGTTGCGCTCGGGCGGGTAGGGCCGACTGTAGATCTGATAGCCCGGATCGTTGAGCAGCCACTCGTCATCCCACGCGAGGATGAAGCTGTTCTGATCGAGGTGGTTGTGGTGGGCGACGTGGCCGGACTTGAAGGCGAGCAGGCTGCCCGAATCGCCCCAGCCCGAACGCAGCGCGACCCAGTCGATGTCGCGGAAGTGCTTCGCGGTCGGCAGGTCGGGCGCCTCAGCCAGACGCTCGATCTCCGGGCCGAACTGCCCCGCTTTGCGCAGATACCACGCCGCGAGCGGGCTGTGCTCGACCTCGAGCATGGCGTTGGCGAGGCCGAGGAGCGTCGGGCTCTCGCCGAGGGCGCTGCCGTTGTCGCCGAAGTTCGCGAGCGAGCCGCCGCCGGGGACCATGAAGTACGCGGGGAAGCTCACCGCGACGGCAAGGTAGGGCTCGTCGAAAAGGTTGACGCCGACGATCGCGTCGGACTTGCGCACGAGGTACATGAGGTTGTCGATGGCCGCCGAGCCGTAGCCGAAGCCTTCGACGAGGCCGCCGTCGATGCCGCCCTGCTCGTCGAAGAACAGGCGGGCCTTGTCGAGCGCCTGCGAGAGCCACTCGCCCGCGCGCTCGTCCTCGCCAAGCAGCGTGAGGCCCGCGACACCGAGCTCGGTGTTGATCATCGCATAGCCGTTGGGCCACGCGCCGGGCTGCGCGACGTAGGAGGCCGGATCGTTCCCGTACTCGTAGATGAACCCGGCGCCCTTCGTGGCGATGGCGTCGGTGATGGTCGCACGGTCGGCCTCGGGGAGGTCGTTCCAGAGCAAGTCGAGCGCGGCGCACATGCCGCGGGTGAGGTGGTGGGTGTCGAGGCAGGGCTGCTTGCCGTACCACGGGTCGGTCCACTGGCGCCAGCCGGCGATGGCGAGCATCAGCTCGCGGCACCAGCCGATGTACTTGCGATTGCCGGTAAGCACCCAGGCGCGGGCGGTGACCTCCATCGCGGAGCGGATCTCGCCGCCAACGCCGGTCCAGTAGGGCCAGCCGTCATCGTGCTCGGGCGGGAACTCGGGCTCCGGGAGCGTGACGAAGTAGTCCTCGTAGCTCTTCGTGCGGCCGCGGGCGATGATCGCGTCCGCGGCCGCGGCGACGCGCGCGACCTCCCGCTCGTCGGTGCGGAGCTGCTCGATCTCCGCGGCGGTCAACTCGAGGCGCGGATGCCCGTCTCGCAGCAGCGTGAAGTCGTCAGCCATGGCGCGGCCCCCGCAGATCAGTGCGGCCAGCGCGGCCGCGAGGATGGTGGCTCGGGTCATGAAGTCTCTCCTGTCACAGAACTGCGAGTGTGAGGAGGGAGGTTCGCCGGAGGGGGCGCAGGTTCCTGCAGCGGGCGAGCGGCGGCCCACCTCTGCCCACACATCGCGTGAGAGTCGTTTGCCGTACGGAGGGGCCGCCTGAGCCCCCCGGTCGAGCGTAGCGAGATCGGGGGGCGAAGTCGGCCCGCGCACAACGATGCCCCGGCGGCCAACGGCCGGGCCGACTTCGCCCCCGCAAACGACGCGGGGACTCAGGCGGCCCCTCCGTACGACATGCGGCACGGTAACAGCCGCCCATCACGGCCCGAAGCGGATCGCGCAGACCTCGCCGGTGTCGCGCATCTCGATGCGCAGCGAGTCGCCATCGCGAGTGATCTCCAGCGCGCGCTCGGAGCCATCGTGCAGCAGCATGCGGGCGGACGAGAGGCCGTCAGGCCAGCGCACGCCGGACTCGCCCGCGGCCGCCTCGACCGCGGTCGGGTCGATGGTAAGCGTCCACGGCGCGCGCTCCTCGCGGCGATCCACGACGGTGATCGCGGCCACGGGGGGCTCGCCGAGGACGAAGAGCCGGGCTTCGACGCGCTCGGGCATGCCTGAAAGGCCGAGTTCGTCCATCATGCGGCCCGTGTAGACGACGTCGCGGAGCTTGCGGCGCATACCCAAGAGGCCCTGCATGTGCTGGATGAAGGGGTCCTCGGGCTCAAGCGGCCAGCGGGCGAGGATGTCGAAGCGCTCACCGTTGAGGAAGACGAGATTCATCGCGTCCTCCTGCGTGGGTTCGACGAGGTCCGGCCAGATGTTGCCGATGCCCTTCCAGGTGTTGGCGGTGCCGGAGAAGACGGGATGGACGTCGCTGAATGAGTAGCAGAATATCTCCGGGCGCGAGAACTCGTTGGAGCCGAACGAGTACTCCGTGCCCAGCGCCCAGTTGCAGGTGGGGATGAGCGCGGCGCTTGCGCAGCCCTCGTAGAGCAGCCCGCCGCGGAAGCCACGCTCGCGGATGTGCTGGAGGAGGCCGATCTGCCCCTCCGAGACACTGACGGGGTGGTCGAGGTGCAGGGCGAATGAGGCCCCGCCGAGGCCGTAGCCGCGGACGGGGAAGCTGTCGAGGTACCAGGTGTCAACGCCCCACTCGTCCTGCCAGCGCATGATCCAGCTCGCGAGGTACTCGCGCCACCACGGCGAGGCCGGGTCCATCGGCCAGTAGCCGTCCACGTAGCCGGTGGCTGCCTGCGAGAGGGCGGTTCGGTGGCATGAGCCGTCCGGACCGATGAAGGTTTGCGGCGCGACCTCCTCGTAGAAACGCGGCAGGTCGATCTCGTCCTCCAGGCCGAACTTCGCGATCTCGGCGAGGAGGCCGGGGTTGCGGTCGATGCCGGCGTCGAAGGTGATGACGTTGCTGTAGAAGCCGATGCGCCCGCCCTCTGCGTGGACCTGATCCACGGCGGCCCGCAACTCCTCGGGCGTACCCATATCCGGGTTCGGATAGAAGTAGCAGTAGTAGTTCTCCCCGAGGATCATCTCCGACCACATCTGCATGTAGAACAGCCCGAGCTGCTTCGCATCGGCCAGGATGTCCGGCAGATCGCTCCAGCGGTACTGCTCCCAGCCCATGCCGAACCAGCCATCGCACTCGTCGAGCCACTCCGGCTGCTCGCGCGGGGGCGTATTGGCGAGCGCCCATCGGCGAAAACGCTCGGCGACCGGATGCCAGCGACCGGCGTGCACGCCCAGTTCGACGACCGGCGAAGTCCACGTCTCGCCTGGCTCAAGCAGCGGCCACCAGGCGTTGCCGAGGGACAGCGTGTCACCGGTCCCGGCGCCGTAGAGGACCTGCAGACCGTGTGTGCCGTCCTCCAGCGGCGTGAGGTGGACGCCTCCTCCGGTCTCGTCGAAGAGGTCGAGCCACGGGACGCAGGGGACGCCGGGGTAGTCCAACGCCACGGGCGAGGTGAGGGTGGCGGCGGGATTGGTGAAGACCATCCCGTGCACGCGCCCAGTGGCGAGGAGATCGTCGGCGGCGGCCTCGCCGACGCGCAGGCCATCAATTGCCGGGAAGGTCACGCGCGGGATGCGGATGGCATCGCTGGCCCACAGCGGCCGGGCGTTCTCGACGACCGCCTGCAGCGCGACGGAGGCGGAGTCGTCGGGGAGGTCGGCTGTGATCGTGACGCGGGCGTCGCCGGGGAGGGCGTAGCGCATCGTGAGGCGCGAGCCGTCCTCGCCGCGCGCGAGGTCGATGGCGGTCAGGTGCGCGTCGTCGCAGGGCACTTCCGTCACGTCGCCGGGGGCGTAGAACCACGGGTGGTCTTCGAAGCCGACCGCCTCGGCGGTGAGGATCGGCGCGGGCGCTGCGGGCTCGCGCATCGTGACGCCGGAAGCCGGGTCTGAGATCGCGAGGATGCCGCCGGTGGCGCCGTCGAAGACGACGCGCACGCGCTCGTTCGCAAGGACGTACGTCGCCTGCTCGGGCTGAAAGACCTCCACGCTGCCGGGCAGAGCCGATGCGCCGGGCATGGTGGCCGTGACCGTGTAGCGCCCGGCGGGCAACTCCGCAACGTCAAGCGAGGCGGTGGCGACGCCGTCGGCGGCCTCAGCGGTCATCACGAGGGCGGCCTGCTCGCCGTCCGAGGGCGTGACCTCGATCGTGACGGTGCCCTCCTCGACGCCATCGGGCAGCCGGACGTCGCACTGCCAGCGCGCCTGCATGGACAGGCGGCGGACGGTGAGCGACAGCCTGCCCGCGAGGTGGCGGATCTCGTCGGCGTTCAGCGGGCGGGAGTAGATGCGCAGCTCGTCGATGAGCGTCTGCGCTCCGGCGTGCGGCATGTGCCAGCCGTTGTCGCCAACGCGGAAGGTCTCCCCCACGCGATCGGGGACCACGACGCGGCCGGTCTCCTCGGCCGCAAGCTCACCGTCCACGTAGATGCGCAGGGCCAGCGGCGACCAGGTTGCGGCGAGGTGATGCCACTCACCGGGCTGCCAGGCGAGGTCATCGACGCGCGCGACACCCACGTTGCCGTCGGCGTCGGAGAGACGCAGGAGCAGCGCGCTGCGCTGGTAGTACTTGTAGAAGATGAACCAGTTGCGGTCGCCGTCCTCGCCACCGGACTCAACGAAGGAGTGAAAGGCCTCGTCGCCGGGCTCCCAATTCAGCGGCTTGACCCAGAGGCTGAGCGTGCCGATGCCGGGGATCAGGCTACCCGCGACCGGGTAGTGCGCGAATGCGCCCGTGGGGCCGCTGAGCAGCGCCTGCCCGATGCGGCCGTCCGCGAACTGAGCCGGGCCGCCCTCGACGCGCGCGGGCGGCACGTCGCCGGCGGGCGCGGTCGCGGTGAGGTCGCTGTCGAAGCCCGCGCGCAGCAGCAGGCCATTCTGCGCGGCGGATGGGGCAGCGAGCAGCAGGGCGAGCGTCAGTGCGAGCGCGATGGTTGTGCGGGTCATCGGCGGGCCACCTCCGAGTTGCACGGGTGCGACGCGGCGTGGCAGTGTTCGCCGAGGAGGGGGCGGGGGCCTTGTGGGGAGGGGCGGCGGGGGGCGTCGTCACGGAGAGGTCGGCCCCCGTGCCGACCTGTGCAGTTGCCTTCGCAGTGCGCCTCACGAACGACACAGGCCGACGCGGGGGTCGGCCTCTCCAATGACACGGCGACACGGCGTGCGGCGCGGAGCCGCCCGGGCCTCGCCGGGGAGGGCAATGGGCGGGCGCGGGCGAACCTGCGTCGCACGTCACCATCCTGCCCGCAGGAGACCAGGCACCGGCCATGCGCGTCCTGCTGCGCCCAGTCCGCCACGGAGTGGTGCTCAACTACCTCGCGCAGCTCATGATGCTGCTGGGCGCGGGGCTGCTGGTGCCGGTGCCGGCCGCGCTGCTGCTGGCCGAGTGGTGGATGGCGCTGGCGCACCTGGGGCTGGGGGCGGCGGTGGCGGGGCTGGGCTGGGTGCTGCGCAGGATCACGGTGGAGTCAGCGATCCGCCCGGCTGAGGCGCTGGTGGTGGGGAGCATCATCTACCTCGTGACGACGCTCACGCTCTCGCCGATCATGCGCCTGGGCGGGCTCCCGTGGGACGACGCGATCTTCGAGTCGATGTCAAGCTGCACCACCACCGGGCTGTCGATGATCGCGGACACCTCGCAGGTCCCGCGCACGCTGCTGTTCACACGCGCGCTGATGCAGTGGTACGGGGGCCTGGGCTTCGTGATCCTCACGCTGGCGGTGCTGGTGCCGCCGGGGTCGAGCGCCTCGCGCCTGCTGACCACGCAGATGGAGAAGGGCGAGATCGTGCCGAGCGCGGTGGCGGCCGCACGGTCACTCGCGGCCCTGTACGCGGCGTACACGCTCGCCACGATCCTCCTGCTGCTGCTCACCGGCATGGGCCTGTTCGACTCGGTCTGCCACGGGCTGGCGACCGTCTCGACCGGCGGCTTCTCCACGCACAACGCGTCCGTGGCGAGTACGTGGCTGCCGAGCCTGCTGGTGCTGATCCCCTTCATGCTGATCGGCGCGTGGCCGCTGACGATCTACCGCCGGTGGCGCAGCGAAGGCCTGAAGGCGCTGCGCAACGATAGGCAGGTGCGGGTGCTGACGGCGCTCGCGCTGGTGTGGGTGGCGGCTTTCGCGGTGATGTTCGCAACGACGGACAGAAGCGCGGGTAAGGGCCTGGGCGACGCGCTGTTCCTGGGCGTCTCGGTGCAGACGGGGACGGGCTTCACGACGGTCGCGCCGAAGGCGCTCTCGCCGCTGGCGAAGCTGGTGATGCTGGCGCCTATGAACATCGGCGGGGCGCTGGGCTCGACGGCGGGCGCGATCAAAATCTACCGCCTGCTGGTGCTGGCGGCGCTGCTGCGGATGACGATCTTCCGGGTGGCGCTGCGGCCGAACGTGGTAAAGCCGTTCCTGGTGGAAGGAAGGTCGCTGGGGCGCGATGAAGTCGAGACTGTGGCGGCGTTCGTCATCGGCTACGTCGCATTGCTGGGACTGTCTACGGCGTGCTTCGTGGCGTCTGGCTACGACCCGCTGAACTCGCTGTTCGAGTGCTCGTCGGCGCTGGGCGCGTCGGGTTTCACGGTGGGGCTGACGTCGCGGCGGCTCGCGACGTGGCACAAGATGCTGCTGACTCTCAACATGTGGGTGGGGCGGATCGAGATCATCCCGGCGGCGCTGGCGCTCTACCCACCGATCTGGCTGGGACGCAGGAGGAACGCAGGATGAGGGTGCTGATCGTGGGCTCCAGCCGCCTCGCGCTGCAGACGGCCGAGATCTTCATCGGCCGTGGCGACGAGGTCGTGATCATCGAGATCGACAAGGAGAAGGCCGCGCATCTCGCGGAGACGATGGACGTCGCGGTGGTCGAGGGCGACGGCGCGGACCCGAGCGTGCAGCTCGCGGCCGAGGCGCAGGACGCCGACGCGTTCATCGCCGCGACGCGCGACGATCAGACGAACATCGTGGCGTCGCTGGTGGCGCGCAAGTTCGGGATCGAAGAGGTCATCGTCAAGCTCGAGAACCCGGACTACATCCCGGTCTGCGAGGACCTCGGGCTGGACAAACTGGCGCTGCCGGAGCTGTCGTTCGCGATGTACGTCTCGGAGATGGCGCGCGGGCTGAACCTGGCGGAGATCGGCGAGCTGCTGCGCGGCGACGCGCGGCTGTTCCGCTTTCTGGCGGACGAGGATCTGGTGGGCAAGCCGGTGTATGAGCTGAACCGCGAGCTGCCGGACGACACGTCGGTGGTGGTGGTGCTGCGCAAGGACGGCTTCCTGCCCGCGCGCGAGGAGGTCGTGCTGCAGGCGGGCGATGAGGTGCTGGTGGTGACGCGGCAGCGGAACCTGGCGGAGTTGACGACGAAGTACACGCCGAGTGGCTAGCGCGGCGCCTCCCCCGAGCGGCGGCTGGTTAGCGCGCGCATAGTCCTGGAGGACCATGATGAGCGAAACGGTGGAGAAGTTCCGCAGGGCTCAGTACAAGGTGCTCGTCGGGCTCGGACGGCCCGATCGGGTCGAGGGCCTGATGCGCATCGCGTCGATCTTCGCGCGGCGGCAGAAGGGCCGCATCGTCGCGGCCTCCGTGGTCGTGGTGCCCGAGGACGCGGAGCTTGACCGTGGTGCGGACTACGCCGACCAGGACCAGTTGGGGCTGGCTGAGGAGATTGCCGAACGTGCGCGCGGCTTCGGCGCGGAGCTTGGGATCTCCGTCGATCCAGTCGTGGCGTTCGCGTACGACGTTGCCGCCGGGATCGCCAACGTCTGCCGGGACGTGGGAGCAGACATGATCCTGCTGGGCTTCAGCCCACCGGAGGAGCCGCATGAGGATGGCTCAGACGTGCCCGCGCGGCTGACCGAGCGCGTGGCGGGGATGACCGGCCCGGCGCTGGCGATCGTGGCCCTGCCGACCGAGGACGAGCCTGCGCGGATGCTGATCCCGGTGACCGAGTCGCTCAACGCGGCGGTGATCCGCGACCTCGTGAAGATCGTGGCGCTGTTTGGTGGCGCGCAACTGACCTTCATCGGCCTGCTCCCGCGCGGGCTGCCACGCGAGGAGTTCGAAGCGCGCTCGGACGCCCTGCGTGAGAAGGTCGGCGAGGTGGAGTTCGAGGAGGTGCAGTGCGTGGACCTCGACGCGCGCAACGCCTCGCACTGCCTCTTCGGCGCCGAGGCCCGGCAGATGGCTGGCGAGACCCACGAGGCGGCGTTCATCGTGCGGACGAGGGTGTGATGCACTCCGCCCGGGAGGCAGCGCAATGAAGGCGCGATCGGTCGTGCTCCTCGCAGCATTCCTCGCAGTCGCAGCCGCACACGCTCAGGAGATACCCCTCGTCAACCTCGGCTTCGAGCAGGCCTCCGAGGCCGACGCGACGATGCCCGCGGGCTGGACGCGCTGGCAGGCGGGCCCGCAGCAGATCTACCTCGATGGCGGCGCGTACGAGGGCGAGCGCTGCGCGGCGGTCGCGACGAACCCGCCCGGCAAGGGCCGCGTGGTGCTCAGGCAATCGTTCGCGCAGTACGAGCCCACGCAGGCGTACGAGGTGGTCTTCACCGGGCGCACCAACGGCCTGACGGGCGGGCGGCTGCAGGTCATCAACCGCAGCGCCATCGAGCGCCATGAGGGCCGCGGGGCGATCTACCCCGGCGAGATGGTCACCTTCGCGGACACCGACTGGCGGCAGATCGCGACGAGCTTCACCGCACCGAAGCAGGGCGCGCGCGCGGCCGGCGATGAGCTGTACCTGGAGCTGTCGCACGTGGACTCGACGGCGCAGGGGGCGATCGTGTGGTTCGACGACTTCTCTATCCGCCCGCTGGAGGAGAAGCACACGCAGCTTGCGGAGCTGACGCGCGAGTCCGAGCAGGCGCTCTTCGGAGCGATGGTGCACGCGCGCTACGACGTTGGCTCGCGGGCGGAGATGCTCGGCTGGTCCGCCGATGACGCGCAGGCGGCAGGCGCGATGGCCGCCGAACAGGCCGACCGCGTGCGCGCTGAGGCGGCGGCGGTGTTGGCGGAGATCGAGCGCGAGCACGATGCGTGGGACGCGCGGCGCGCGGCGGTCTTCGAGCGCAACCTGCCGCTCACGCGCATGACCGACGAGGAGATCGCGACCAGGCGCGCGGATCTTGCGCAGACCGCCGCTGAGGGCGTGGAGGCGCTGGCGGCGGTCGCCGCCGAGCTGGGCGGGCGGCTGGCGGCGGAGGAGCAGCGGGCGCGGGAGATCGCGGGGGAGTTTACGATCGCGCCGACGCTCTCGGCAGCTGTGCGGCCCGACAAGCTGCGCGACCGCTTCCACCGCATCATCTCGTGGCACGGCTTCATGAGCGACGTGGACTACGTGCGCCGGGCGATGCTGAGCCTCGACACGACGCTGGTGCAGGCTTACCTCAGCCGCGAGGAAAACCGGCCGCTGCGCCGGGAGTTCCTCGAGACGAACGAGCCGCGGACGCTCGCGACCGTCTGCGCGGTGCGGCTGGAGGGCTGGCCGGACCTGAGTGCCGCGCAAATGACGATCGCGGCGCAGGTGGAGGAGCTGGGCAAGCTGCCCGGCTACGTGGGCGTCGAGGTGGACGAGCCGAGTATCTCCGATGAGATGGTCGCTACCCCCGAGGCGCTGGCGCAGTTCCGGGAGTTCGTGCGCGGGCGCTACGATGCGGAGGAGCTGCGCGCGCTGGGCGTGGACGCGCTCCTCGACGCGTGGGCTCCGCCGACAGAAGTCGCGACGGACACCGACCGGGTGTTGTGGATGGAGCTGCAGCAGTTCAAGGGGCGGATGCTCGCGGATAAGCTGGCCGACTTGCAGAGCTACCTGCGATCGCTGGACGAGCGACTGGTGCTGCTGCCGGTGGTGCAGCAGTTCGTACCGAGCGCGCCCCAGCGGGCGTCATGGACGGCGACCGGGCCGGTGCTCGACTGGATCGCGATGGACCCGTACAACGGCGGCAGCCCGGCCGAGGCTTTTGAGATGGACCTGCTGCGCTCGACGGCGGCGGGGCCGACGCTGCTGGTCGTCGGCACCTGCTACGACCCGACCCCGGGGCGCTTCGCCAAGGACATGTGCATCTCGCTGGGCCATGCCGACGGGCTCTGGGACTGGTGCTGGGTGTACATGGCGAAGTTCCGCGCGCCCGACTACCTGCGCGACTGGGAGCAGGGCTACCGCGGGCTCTGGAAGCCGGGGATGTGGGAGGCCGCGCAGGATGTGTTCGGGCGCATGTCGGCGGCGGAGCCCTACCTCACGCGCACAGAGAGCGGCGCGCGGGTGAGCGTGGTCTACTCCGAGCGCAGCGGCATCCTCGCCAGCCGAGAGGGCTTCCCGTGCTTCGCCGCGGGGATGGGCGCCTACGCGGCGCTGCAGCAGTCGCACGTGCCGCAGGAAGCGGTCTTCGCTGAGTCGCTGGCGCGCGCGCGCGGCGCTGAGAGCCTCGCACAGCGCGACGTGCTGCTGCTGGCCGACGCGCGAGGCCTCACGGACGACGAGGTCGCGACCATCCGCCAGTGGGTGCGTGGCGGCGGCACGCTGATCGCGACCGGCGCCACCTCACTGCTCGACGCATGGGGCCGCGAACGGGAGGACTACGCGCTGGCGGACGTGTTCGGCGTGCGGCACACGGGAGTGCGCGATGCGGTTGAGAGCATCACGCCGGGCGATGGCCTGCGCGCGATTGCGGGCGATCTGCCGGAGAGCATCGCGGTCTGGCGCGAGGCCGCGGACCTGGTCGAGCCGACGACCGCGGAGGTGCTGGCCACACTCCCCGCCGCCGAGGCGGGCGGGGAGCCGGCGGTGACGCGCAACAGCTTCGGCGCAGGGCAGTGCTTCCTGCTGACGCCGCGCGGTCTCACGTTGAGCTTCGACGGCACGAAGGGCGCGAAGGGCATTGAGAAGTACTGGTGGCCGGGGGTGCTCCAGGTGATCGCGGGCCTCACGCGCTCGGGGCTGGCCGAGAGTCGGATCGAGGTGAGCGACTGCCCGCCGGACGTGGAGCTGGTCGTGCGGCGACAGGGCGAACGGCTGATCGCGCACCTGCTCAACTTCAGCGACGAGGGGCCGGTGCAGGGGGTGCAACTGCACGTGCGGGGCGAGCGCCCAGCGCGGGTGTTCTACGCCGACCGCCCGGAGGTGGCGCTGGAGCTGCGCGCGGAGGACGGAGGCGTGGTCGCGGAAGTCGAGCCCTTCGAGCACCACGCGATGGTGGTTGTGGAGTAGGGCGCGGGTGAAGGTGGCCGCCAGTCGCGGCGCGAAGTCACGCTGCCGACGGAGAGTGACGGCGTGCGGGCTCAGACGCTCCGCGTCTGCGCGCGCCCCCGCACCACATCAGCAAGCTCAGCGTGAGGAGCGACCATGCAACTACGTCCCGACCTGCTTGACGAACGTTCCCCCGAGGGCATTGAGGTCGTGCAGCTTACCACCGAACCGGACGTTCCCGCATCGCACGTGTACATGGAGGCGCAGATCTTCACGCCTGACTCGAAGCGCCTCGTGGTGCATCGCTCGGCCCACGCCCACGGCGGCGATCAGCACGACCCCGAGCACCGCTACCTGCTGTGCGACATCGAGAACGGCTGCGAACTCTCGCCGCTGACGAGCGAGACCGGCGCGACCGCCCCGTCGATCAGCCCCGACGGCCGCTGGTTCTACTACTTCGTCAACGAGACGGTGACCAATGGCGGGAAGCTCACGCTCAAGCGCGTGGGGCTCGACGGCGGCGAGTGCCGCGCGCGTGCGCGGGAGACCATCTGCGTGCTGGACGGGCCGCTGCCGGGGACGGACTTCCGCCCGAGTCACATGTATGTGCTCTCGACGATCTCCTCGGACGGGCGGCGCGTGGCGACCGGCGGCTACCTCGGCGACGGCGACACGCGGAGCGCCCCATACGGGATGATGGTCTTCGACGTGGAGGAGGGCACGGTCGAGCTGGTGCTGCACGGGCCGACGTGGTGCAACATCCATCCACAGTACTGCCGCTCGACCGACCCGGAGGGCAGCCACGACATCCTCGTGCAGGAGAACCACGACAACGTAGCCGACGAGCGGGGGCAGATCGAGCGGCTGGTCGGCGGGGTGGGTGCGGACATCCACGTGATTCGCGACGATGGCACGGACTTCCGCAATATGCCGTGGGGGCGCGACGGCAACGAGCAGTGCCAGGGGCATCAGTGCTGGCGCGGCAGCAGCCGGTGGGCGATCACCAGCACGGGCACGAAGCAGCCGCCGGAGGCGCAGCTCATCGAGGGCTACGCCGCGCCGTACGCCGGGCACGTGGGCATCGACACGCCCGGCGGCGTGCGCAACGACCTGAGCCGCAGCGTCGAAGATCCGCACTTCTACCACTTCGGCACGGACATCGCAGGCACGCGGATCGTCTCCGACGCGGAGCCGCGCGATCAGGGCGGAGCGGTCTGGCTGGCGGAGCTTGGCGAGGCGGGCGAGGAGCCGCTGCTCGACCCGCGCTACCTGCTCAACCCGCGCTCGACCTGCGAGAAGGACACGCACATCCACCCGTTCCTGTCGCCCGACGGGACGATGGCGTTCTTCAACTCGGACGAGTCGGGGCTGCTGCAAGCGTATATGATACGGGGGCTGTGAGCGAACGGAGAGCCGTACGGCAAACGGCCCACGGGCGAGACGCCCGTGGCACGGGAGGATGGCACTCAGACGCAAAGCCGCCCCGCCCGG
>JALGSW010000201.1 GCA_029821635.1 Candidatus Zipacnadia bacterium | reverse complement strand
CACGAGGCTGTGGCCTCGTGCGGGCATCCGCGCACCACTCACCGCTCATTTTTTTCGCACACCGAGCCCGCAACCCATCCGTACTCCCTCGCATCTCCGAACGCATAATGTAAGAGGATGCCCGTCCTACAAACGGATAGCGACAGACGACTAACGGCGCTTCCCGCCCCTACTCATCGCCGATGAACTGGATCACCGAGACGCCCGGGCCGTCGAACTGGATCGACTGTGAGTGCGAGTTCGGGAGGTCCGCCATGTAGAGATCCCCCGTGTAAGTCAGCCGGCGCTCACGCACCGTCACCGGCGTCCCCACGCCCACCGCATCAATCACCACCGTCCGCGTGTCATCACCCGTGTAGACCACGAAGGCGTTGCGCGCCGTCGGCGTCCAGATCGCCGCGATGAGCACGTCATCCGCGGGTGTTACGAGCTGGCTGAGCGTCGCGCCGCGCGGCGCGTACGTGTGCAGCAGCCACGCCGCATGATACGCCGGATTCGGCGCACCGCGCATGTTTGTCAGGCCCCAGCCGGTGCCGAAGAGCTTGTAGTGCAGCAGCTTGTCCACCGCTGATGACGAAGACAGCAACGCCGCCGTCGTCCACGCCGCGCCGAAGTTCCCGAGGATGCGGTCATCTGCCGCCGTCCCATCCGGGCGCTGCGCTGAGTTCATCGCCAGGCTCGTCACGAACAGCTCGGGGATCGGCCGCCGCAGCTCCGCCGCCAACGCCTGCACCTGCGCGAGCGTCAACTGCTCGGGAAGGTCCGATGTCGCGCCGCGCAGGGCCGCCTCGAAGAGCGTGTCCGTCGCGGCGGTCACGGTGTGGGCGGCGTAGAAGTGCAGCGAGAGGAAGTGCAGGTTCTTCGCCCCTGCGAGGAAACCCCGCAGGTTCGACTCCCACGCTGAGGCGAAGCCCGGCCCGCCCACCCGCGCCTCCGGATCGGCCGCCAGCACGCGCTGCGCGAGGTCGTTGTAGGCGGACACCAGCGCCTCGACCGACTCGAACTGGCCGCTGAGCAACGGGCGGTCGAAGAGCTCGTAGTAGCGCGCATTGGGGCCGCCGCGGCGCAGCGCGACCACCTTCAGCGCGATGGTCGTGAAGTCCGGGTCGGGGCAGAGGTCGCCGGCGGCCGCAGGGACCTGCGCCGGGGCGAGGCAGACCAGCGCCCGCGCGCCGGTGTCGGCCACCCAGTTGATCGCGCGGTTGAGCCGGATCAAGTCGTAGTCGCCGATGCGCGCGTCGTAGAAGTCCGAGAGCTTCATCCGCACCACGCACGGCGTCAGCTGCTCGAGCGCCCGCGAGAGCGCCGCGGCGGCGGCCGGGTCATCGAGGATCGGGTCAAGCTGCTCGCCGAGGTTCACGCCGACCTGCCCGAGCATCCGGCTGGCGGTGAGCGTGAAGTCGAGGCGCGCCGAGAGTGGCCGGTTCGCCTGCGGAGGCTCAACCGCGCCGGGGATGGGCTCGGCCAGCAGCTCGTCCACGTGCACGTTCATCGTCGGCCACGAGCCGGTCTTCACGAACTGCAGCATGTAGGCGTTGCGCACCGCCTCGGGGGAGGGCGTGTTGCCCTCGGCGTCCTTGAAGCCGAAGAGGCGTATCGCGCGGTGCTGCCAGTCGGTGGACTTGAGCGGGAGCTTGTAGATGTACGAGACGTCGCGCCGCTCCTCACCCAGGTGCGAGCGGAGCGTGAAGTCCACGGTGTTGTCGGAGCCGTCGCCGCGCACCCACAGCGTGATCTGCCCCACGTTCTGCCGCGTCCAGATGGCGCCGTTGATAGGGAGGCTGGCCGAGGCCCAGGTGCGCTTCGCCTTGAGGAACTCGATCAGCGCGGCCTGCTGGGTGTGGTCGTCGGCCCTGCGCGCGACGGTGTAGATGCCGCAGATCTCCGACGGCGCCTCGCCCCCGACCTCGGCGTCGTTGGTGTGCCACGCGCCGACGCCGGTCTCGAAGTCATCGAGGACGATGGACGCGGCGCCACAGGGCGCGGCCACGATCGCCAGCAGGATGGTGACGGCAACGGTTGTCAGCGTGCGTGGGCTCATGAATGTCCTCTCCCCATCACGGCAGCGAACGGCAACAGGGCATGCGACGGTCAGCGATCAGCGCCCTCGGCCTGCAGCGCCGCCAGGTGCAGGCCCAGCACGACGCTGCGGTTGAAGTTCTCGCCGCTCTCGTAGTCACCGCCATGCGCCAGCATCGTCGCGACCATCGCCTGCACCACCGGCGCACACCGCGCGACCAGCTCGGGGTCCTCGCTCAGCAGCGCCAGGTGGCAGGCGACCGTCGGGATGCCGAACAGCAGCTTGCCCGCGACCGCGCGGACGCGCCACTGCTCCGCACGGATCTGCTCGGGTTTGAAGCGCTCGAACAGCTCCAGCGCGGTCGTCGGTTCGGTCAGCGACAGGCCGAACTCGTCAAGCACGGCCTGGGTGGTGGCGTCATCCCAGTCGCCCGCCCAGTCGAGTCGGCGCCAGTCGTCCGGGTCGAAGACGTCGCGCTCGATCGCCTCGCGCGCGAGGGCCGCGAGGGCCGCGAGGAAGTCACGCGCCAGAGCGCCCTGCTCCGTGCCCTCGAGCATGCGCGCGAGGGAAGCCAGGTCGGTCCCGTACTGGTTGTAGTAGAGCGTGAGCGCGCCGGTCTCGGCGGCGCGTTCTGGCGAGAGGACATCCCAGCGGATGCCGTCGCGCTCCTGTGAGTAGCGCCGCCAGAGCTCCTCCCAGCGCTGATCGCCGGTGATGTCGGCGACCGCGCGGAGGGTGCCCAGCAGCGACATCGCACCGGGCGCGGCGTGCTGGACCCACGAGAAGCCGACGTGCGCGATCTCCGACTCGTCCTCGACCATCACGTGCCAGTTGTTGCGCTCCATGCGCTGCGCGAAGGCGTCGAGGAACTGCGCGATGAAGGCGCGGTCCTCTTCCGTCGAGAGCGGGCTCTCGTGCCAGCGCCAGAGCGCGTAGACGTACTGGGCGTGCTGGTCGCGCGAGGAGTTGCGGTAGTAGCTGATGCCGTCGGGATGCGGCCCGCGCGGGACGAAGCCGGGGTAGGGGCTGACCGAGCCGATGAGCTTCACACCGCGCCAGATCTCGCGGGCAGCGTCGGCAAGGCGCTCCTCACCGGTGGCGTCGTATGCGTCGCACAGGGCGTAGAGGAGCTGGCCGTTCTCGAGCGCGGCGTCCTGGACGCCGGAGCCGTAGCCCCAGCGCATCTCGCGCCCGCGCACGGTCCCGGCAGCGATCTCCTCGGGCGAGGCCAGCGCCTCGATGCCCTGTGGGCCGTTGAGGCGGTGGTGGTAGCAGAGGCCGGTGCCTTCGGCCCCGAAGCCATCGGTGTAGGCCGCCATCAGGGCGAGGATCAGTTCGAGTTCGAGCATAGGAATGACCCCCTCAGCGCACTCGCGCCGGTTGCCACGCCGTCAAGGAGGTGTGGGCTTGCCGCACGTGGTTGCCCTCTTCGGTCTGGTGCGCAACGGTGTAGATGCCGCAGATCTCCGACGGCGCCTCGCCCGCCACCTGGGCGTCGTTGGTGTGCCACGCGCCAGCGCCGGTTTCGGAGTCATCCAGGACGATGGAGGCGCCCAGGCAGGGGCCCGCGGTAACCGCGAGCGCCAGCACCAGTAAGATGGTGGCGGCTGTCATCACGCGCGGACTCATGAGTGTCCTCTCCCCGTGACGTCGAGCGGCGTGTCGTTTGGAGGGGCTGGTCGCCCGACCAGCCCGTCGTTGCGGCGGCACACGGCGGCAAGCTATCTTCTATACGA
Organism: Candidatus Zipacnadia bacterium; assembly: GCA_029821635.1. Classification (GTDB taxonomy): domain Bacteria; phylum Armatimonadota; class Zipacnadia; order Zipacnadales; family UBA5352; genus UBA5352. The sequence goes on along the minus strand of JALGSW010000201.1, from coordinate 4,319 downwards.
AACCGTCGGTGTACGACCTCGCGTAGGTTGCGCACGGCACCTGCTTGGGCGCAGACGACCGTCCCAGGTCGAATGTGCACTCAAGCGCCTGTAGCCAGATCGCGGTCGCGTCCTCGATAGCTGAGCTATCCATGGGATATGAAGGGGCAAGAACATAGGTCCGCTCGGGAGCCGACAATAGACCCAGCGTTCGTCGCCCCAGTATGCGCCCGTCGTGGTCACGCACGGCGAGAACGATGATGTTCGCGTTCGTCGCACAGCCCAGGATGCCCATCTTCTTGCCGCCAAACCGCAAACAACTGTCGAACGCATTGCCGAGGTTCAGGATCTCGAGTGGATCCGTCAGCACTTCAACGCTCCAGCCCGATTCGGGGACATTATGCGTCACCTGCGCCATCTCGCGCAACTCGTCTCGGCTGAACCCACTGGCCCGGCAGAACTGCTCGTTGGCCTGGCAGTCCAATGGCCAGTCATAGGAGTGCAGCCGCCGCAGGAACGCATCGAAGGCGTCTCGCTCTGTGCTCCCGCGAAGTCCATAGTGCTCTGCCAGCAGAAGGGCGTTCAGTGCGAGGGCATCGGTTGCCGCGAAGCCCTCGTGCAGTGCATGTTGTGACTCGATACCCCGCATCGCTACGTCAAATCGGCTCTTGCTCTGGGCCCTCGCCAGGCTATCCTCGCGTGTCCCTCGGGCAACTATCCCCAATACACCTGTTCGCCACAAGACCTCTACTGCAGCCCGCGGCTCGCACATTATCAGGCTCTCAACTTGCTCCTGGAAGGCCCCATTCGAAAGGTCAAATTCCTCCCACCCGAAATGCAGCGCCTCGAAGCCGTTGTCCCAAGCAGCCAAGGCCTCAATGACATCAACAGCGCTCCCCAAACCGCCTCGGCGATCGATCCCAAGTCGTACCCTTAGGAACCGGGCCAGAGCTCGGACCATCGCTCCGTAGGCGTCGTGTGAACAACGAGCAAGCAGGAAGTTGAGGGGCCCTGGCCGTCCCGCCAGCTCGCGAAGCTCGGATGCGTTCTCTCCGAGCGCCGATTCAAGCCCCACAAGATTCGGTGCGAGGCTCGCCGATCCCCAGATCAGACCGAAACGCGTCACTGTGCCGGTCACCGCTGGTCTCTCCCCTGGAGCGCTGTGCACGACCTCCTCGCGAGCCGCCCCGCAACGGCGGGCCGGTCAGGCGACTGAGACGCCACGAGCAAACGGCGCTCGCGTCGCCTCAGCCCTCCGGTCCGGCGCCTCCTAACGGCGGACGTATCCCGTGCGAAGGCGGGATGCCAGGGAACGGCAGACGGCCCCCGGCGGGGGCGCCGGGGCCACAACGACCACGGCTGACGGCATGGCGGGGCGACGCTCAGAGAGCGTTGGGTCCCCGCCCTACAGCAACGGCTACCGCTCCACCGACCGCCCCTCGTCGCGCCAGGTGTTCAGGAGCTTAGACAGTCGCTCGACCACTGTCGGTTCCTGCTCCCACAGGTTCGTTGTCTCCTGCGGGTCGTCGATCATGTGGTAGAGCTGCCCCTCCGGGCCACCGGGTTCGGGGTCGAGGTGCTTCGGATCGCTGAAGCCGCCGGAGCCGAGCCCGAAGGCCGCCTTCCACTCGCCCTGGCGGATCGCGAACATCCCCGAGACCGAGTGGTGCACCGTCGCCTCGTGCAGCGGCTCGCGCAGCTCCGCGCCCTCGAGGCACGGGCGGATCGAGACGCTGTCAGGCGCGCCGCCCTCGGGGATCTCGCAGCCCGCCACGTCCGCGCAGGTCGCCATCAGGTCGATGAGGCAGACCGTCTCGTCGCAGACCGCTCCGGGGGCAACGTGGCCGGGCCAGCGGGCCAGCAGCGGCTCGCGATGGCCGCCCTCCCAGATGTCCGCCTTCTGCCCGCGCCAGTCGCCGCAGGACTTGTGGCCCCAGTCGTTCCCGTAGAAGTCGGTGGCGCGCGCGCCGTTGTCGCTGGTGACGAGGACCAGCGTGTTGTCCGCGATGCCCTGCTCATCGAGCGTGTCGAGGACCCGGCCGACCACCCAGTCGTAGAGCGCCACGCAGTCACCGCGCAGGCCCGCCTCGGACGCGCCCACAATGAACTCCGGCGGCATGCACGGGCGGTGCGGGACCGAGGGCGTCAGGTAGAGGAAGAACGGCTCATCGGAGCCAGCGGAGCGCTCGATGAACTCGCAGGCCCTCTGCGCGTGCATGATATCGACCTGATCGTCCTCCCAGCCGGGGACCATGAGGCCCTTGCGCTGCTGGGGAGCGTACGGGTCCTTCTCGACGCTCGGAGTGCCGACCGTCTCGTGATTCTCGACGAAGCAGAAGGGCTGCATGTCGAGCGACGCGGGGATGCCGAAGAAGTAGTCGAAGCCGTCATCGTTGGGTGAGTGCGAGAGCGGTCGCGTGTGGTCGATGTTGTTGCCGAACTCGGTGCGCTGCGCGACGGGGTCGTCAGGGAGGTCGCAGGTCCAGTGCCAGCCGAGGCCGAGGTGCCACTTGCCGACCGCAGCGGTTGCGTAGCCGGCGTCGCCGAGCATCTTCGCGACGGTCGGGCGCTCGTCCTCGATCAGCGGCGGCGAGTAGCCCCACATCACTCCCGACTGCAGCCGCGAGCGCCAGCAGTAGCGGCCCGTCAGCGCGGCGTAGCGGCTGGGCGTACAGACCGCCGAGGCCGAGTGAGCGTCGGTGAAGCGCATCCCCTCCCGCGCGAGGCGGTCCATGTTCGGCGTCGGTATCTTCTCGGCGCCGTAACAGCCCGGATCGCCGAAGCCCATGTCATCGGCCATGATGTAGATGATGTTCGGTTGCGGCATTGTGTGGTGGCTCCTCTCGATGGCGACGGCGCTGAACGCCGCTCAGGTCGTTCCCTTTTCACTGTCCCCGCCGAAATGATCCCAGCCGCCACGCGGCAGATCGATCTCGCGGCCCGATGCGTCCAGCGCGACCGCGCCCTCTCCCGCCTCGAGGTGGCCGACCACGGTCAGGCCGACCTCGGCCACTTCGGGCAGGGCCTGCAGCGCGGCGATGTTGGCCTCGTCGGCAGCGATCAGCAGCTCGAAGTCCTCGCCGCCGGAGAGCGCCCAGAGAAGCGGGTCCTCGCCGAGGGCCTCCGCGAGTTGTGCGCAGCCGTCGGCGACGGGGACGCGCGCGGCGTCGATGACCGCACCGCGCGCAGATGCGAGCGCTCGGCGATGTGCCCGGCGTCCTGCACGAGCCCGTCGCTGATGTCGATGGCGGTGCAGGCGAGGCCGGAGGCGGAGATGGCGCGGCCCGCGGCGATGCGCGGCTCGGGATGCGCGAAGCGGCCACGGACGGCCGCGTGACCGGCAAGGGCGTCCGGTCCGAGGGCGCTCAGGGCCGCGACGGCCGCGGCGGGCGCCCCGAGCGCGCCGGTGACTGCGAGGAGTTGGCCCGCGCGTGCGGTGTGGCGCGTGAGCTGCCTGCCGCGCGCGACCTGGCCGAGCGCCATGATGTCGATGAGCACGCGGTCGGAGGCGATGACGTCGCCGCCGGTGAGCAGCGCGCCGGTGGCTTCGGTCGCGTCGGCGACACCCGCGAGCAGCGCGTCGGCGTCCTCGACGGGCCAGTCGGGCGGGAGGCCGACGGAGCAGAAGACCGCGGCGGGCGCGGCGCCCATCGCGCCGAGGTCGCTGAGAGCGCCGGAGGCGGCGCGCCAGCCGACCTCTTCGGGTGCGAGCCAGTCGAGACGGAAGTGGCGGTTCTGGAGCATCGCGTCGGTGGTGACGACGACGAGTTCGGGGCCGCCGAGGTCGAGGAGCGCGGCGTCATCGCCGATGCCGAGCACGATGCGGGGGTCGTCACCGGCGCGCGCGACGCGCCCGGCAATACGCTGGATGAACCCGAACTCCCCGATGTCGCGCAGCAGCATGAGCGGCTCCTCTCGCGAGGGGCATTCGACGGGGGGAGGGCTGGGGCCTCCACCGCGCCGCGCGCGAGTGTCAGGCAGGTCGATCGACGTCTCCGGGGGAATGCCCGCGCGGAGGTGGGCCCCATGTGCCGCGCTACACTGATAGCCGCGCTTGCAGTGCTGCTGCCGATCGTGTCCCACGGAAGTGACCTCGCGATCAACGTCCGCCACGACCTGGTGAGGATGGAGATCCATGACGCGAACGCCGCGTGTGACGGGCAGGCCGATGACAGTGCCGCGATCCAGGCGGCGATCGACCACGTGGCCGCTGCCGGAGGCGGGACGGTCTTCCTGCCGCCGGGCACGTACCGTGTCGCGAACGTCCAGCTTCGCCCCGGCGTCACGCTGGCAGGGGCGGGCAGGGAGCAGACGATCCTGCGGGCGCTCGGGACCGCGCC
>JALGSW010000200.1 GCA_029821635.1 Candidatus Zipacnadia bacterium | reverse complement strand
CTGCCACTGCACCCGTCCGTTGATGTGCTGCACGAGCCAGTGCCGCGGGTCGCTGATCGTGTGCTGACCCCAGCTCGAGACGGTCGGCCAGACGTCCTGCACGCGCTCGAGGTCACGCCAGTTGTAGCGGTCATCCTCGACCCCGCGCACCCAGTACCAGTACTCCATGCCGCGGTGGAAGTTCTTGCCCGGCTTCATCATGTGATAGACGTCCGTGACCATGCACGTCGCCCAGTCGCGCTCGCGCAGGTGCTCTGCGAGCGTCACGTCTTCGAAGAAGAGCGGGTGCCAGCCGGGGACGGTGACTTTGTCCGAGGCCTGCGGGTGGTACTCGAAGGGGATGATCCGGCGACCGGTAACCATGACGCGCCGAGCGGGGAGTGTCGGCAGGCCCTCGCCGAAAGCCTGCTCGTAGAGTGCGGCTTCCTTCGCCATCGCGTCGAGGTTGGGGGTCTCGATCCACTCGTTGCCGTAGCAGCCGAGGTAGTCCCACCGGAACGTGTCCGAACAGATCAGAATGACGTTCATGCCGGAGCTCCTTCGCAGGTCCATGAAATCGTGCGACGGCGGCCCCTTCGCCGCCGTCGCTCGCCCATCCTCCCGCCGCTGAACTTCGGCTCGACGCCGGCGTGCCATCAGGCAGGCTTCGCGTCCGGGTCACCCGCGTAGTAGCGCCGCTTGAGCCACAGCGCCACGCTCACCAGGCCGATGAGCACCGGTACCTCCACGAGCGGCCCGATCACCGCCGCGAACGCCTCGCCCGAGGTGATGCCGAAGACCGCGACCGCAACCGCAATCGCCAGCTCGAAGTTGTTGCTGGCGGCGGTGAACGAGAGCGTTGCCGATTGCTCGTAGGTGGCCTTGAACTTCATGCTCATGACGAACGACAGCAGGAACATCGCCACGAAGTAGATCAGCAGCGGGATCGCGATGCGCACCACGTCCAGCGGAAGCTCCACTATGTACTCGCCCTTGAGCGAGAACATGACGATGATGGTGAAGAGCAGGGCGATCAGCGTCATCGGGCTGATGACGGGGATGAAGCGCCGCTCGTACCACTCGCGCCCTCTGGCGGCGACCAGCGCGTAGCGCGTGATCAGGCCGGCGAGGAACGGGATCCCGAGGTAGATGAACACGCTGCGGGCGATCTCGCCGATCGTCACATCGACCACCGTGCCCGCGATCCCGAACAGTGGTGGGAGCACCGTGAGGAAGAGCCACGCGTAGACCGAGTAGAAGAGCACCTGGAAGATGCTGTTGAACGCCACCAGCGCGGCGCAGTACTCGCTGGAGCCCTCGGCAAGCTCGTTCCAGACGAGCACCATCGCGATGCAGCGGGCGAGGCCGATCATGATCAGCCCGTACATGTACGCCGGCTCACCGCGCAGGAACACGATCGCGAGGATGAACATGAGCACGGGCCCGATCAGCCAGTTCTGCACGAGCGAGAGCGTGAGGACCTTCGTGTCCTTGAAGACCTCGCCGAGCTCCTCGTAGCGGACCTTCGCCAGCGGCGGGTACATCATCAGGATCAGGCCGATGGCGAGGGGCAGGGAGGTCGTGCCCACCCGCGATGCCGCATTGACGCGCTCCACCGTGTCTGGCACGAAATACCCGAGGGCGACGCCGACGCCCATCGCCAGGAAGATCCACAGCGTCAGGTAGCGGTCGAGAAAGGAGAGGCGCGCGGGTGCGGGGCCGCCGTCCGGGCTACAGGAAGCAGAGGTGGGGGAGGACACATCTGACATCGGCCTCTCAGCTCCGTTCGGGTTGCGGCTCATGCGGCAATCGGCGCGTCTGCGGGCCGCCGATGGGCTCGGTCATCCCGGCTTGCGCGCGCTCACGGTGATCGACGTGACCACTCCCGCCAGCGTCTTCGCCGCGGGCGAGCAGGCGCAGCCGCCGCCGCTCTCGCCGCAGCCTCCCAGCAGCGAGCTCGCGTCCTGTTCGGCCTCGATCGTGATGTCGGTGAGCCCGGCCGCCTGCATCGCCAGCAGGTAGGTCTCGCGGCTGACCGCGCCCGCCACGCAGCCGACCCAGGCCTCGAGGCTTCCCGCGTATGCAGTCGGCAGTGCGCCGTCGAGGACGATGTCCGAAACGTGCAGCCGGCCACCGGGCTTGAGAACACGAAACGCCTCCGCAAACGCCTTCTGCTTGTCCGGCACAAGGTTGATCACGCAGTTGCTGATGACCACATCGACGGAGTCGTCCTCGACCGGCAGCGTCCTCGACCGGCAGCGCCTCGATCTCCCCGAGGCGGAACTCGACGTTCGCGTAGCCGGCCTTCTCCGCGTTCGCCCGCGCGGTCGCGATCATATCCTCGGTCATGTCCACGCCGATGGCAGCACCCTCCGGCCCGACCGCGTTGGCGGCCAGGAAGCAGTCGAAGCCGCCACCCGAGCCGAGGTCCAGCACCGTCTCTCCGGGCTTGAGCCCCGCGATGGCGGTGGGGTTCCCGCAGCCGAGCCCGAGGTCGGCGCCCTCGGGGACCGTGTCGATCTGCGTGGCGTCGTAGCCGAGCTTCTGCGATGTGCTACCGCCGCAACTGCTGCCACCGCAACAACTCGCCCCCGCCTCTCGCGCGATCTTCCCATACCGGTCGCGAACCTTGCTCTTGATGTCGTCCATCCGAATGTGCCCCTCTCTGAGGATCGTGACAATTCCGTTCTAAGCCGTGTAGAGCATGTAAAGCCCGCCCAGGATCACCAGCGCGCCACAGACCCTCCGGAGTACGGTCGCCCCGCACGACTCGGCGCTCCAATCGAGGTAGCGCTGAACGGCCTCGGTGGAGGTCCCCGCGGCTACGATCACCGAGCAATGCCCGACGCCGTAGGCCAGCAACAGGGCCGCCGCGAAGGCGAAGCGCGTCGCGGCCACCCTCAGCGTCACCGCGAGCATTGGCGCCATGAACGCGAATGTGCATGGCCCGAGCGCGACGCCAAACACGAGCCCGAGGATCAGCGCGGCGATCATGCCCTTGCGCCGACCTTCACCTGGTGATGCCCCCGAGAAGTTGAGCGGGATCACGTCCAGCAGGTGCAGGCCGACCACGAAAAAGACCGCCGCCACAAGGTAGTTGCCCCACGGTCCGACGTCGCCCATGATCCGCCCCAGGCCCGCCGTCACGACGCCGATGAGGGCGATCGTGACCAGTATGCCCGATGCGAAGACCGCGGAGAGCCCGAACGCGCGGCGCGTCGTGACGCGTCCCTGGCCGTCGATGAAGCCCACGATCAGCGGTATGCTCGCGAGGTGGCACGGGCTGAGCAATATGCTCAAAATGCCCCAGGCCAGCGCCGCCGACAGCGCGACGGCCGGACTGCCCTCGACAGCCTGCGTCAGCGTGACGAAGAGCTCGCGCACACTCACTCGACTCCTACAGCGGCGAGCTCTTCAAGGATCGCATCCTTGCCGAGGAAGCCCAGGTGGTCGAAGACCTCCTGCCCCTGAGCGTCGTAGACGCGCTGCACCGGAATCGACCGGATGCCGTAGCGAGCCGCGAGGTAGGTCTGCTCGCGCACCTGCACCAGCACGATGTTCGCCCGGTCGCCGAACTCCTCCGCAAGCTCCTCGATGATCGGCGCCATCATGTCACAGGCCTGGCAGCCCTCCGACCCGAAGTCGACGAAGCTCGGCTTGCCCGACCGCCGGGCCTCGTCAACCACGTTGGCCAGCGCCTTCGGCGCGACCTCAGCGAGGAAGCTCGCATCCACGGTCACCGCCTGACGACCGCCGAGGCCGTCGATGTGCTCGCCGATCGCCTCCTGCTGCCTGTCGCCCAGCACCATCTGACGCAGTTGCTCCGCGACCTGCTCGTAGGACGCGCCTTCGAACATCGCCGTGTTCGCGTCGTAGAACGCTCGCACGTCCTCGTCGGTCACCGTGACCTGATTGGCGATGTGCTGCAGGTGTGCATCAATCACACCCTCGCCGGGGTCCTGCTCCTGTGTCTGTGCCCACGCCTGCGCTTCGCGCTCGAGCAGCGGCTCGACGGCAAGCTGCTCAGCGACGAAGAAGGCCTCCGCACCCAACGCCGCCTTCTGCTCGGGCGTCTCGACGCGCTCGTCGATGAACGCTTCAAGCTCCTCGCGCGAGATGCTCAGATCGCCCGACTGCAGCACGACACCCTCAGGGAGGTCGGCGATCGTCGCCTGAGACATTGGTCCGCCGCTCAGACCCATGTACGCGTCCTCTACTGTCTGCGGCTGCGCATCGTCCTGCGCCCCCATCGGAGCCTGCGCGCCTGCCTGTGTCTCCGCGGCACGACATCCGCCCATCAGAGGCCCCGCCAGCGCCATCAGCGCGAGAGTGAATGCGAGCAGTGCTACGCGATGGTTAGTCAACGATACCAAGCTCCCTCAGTTTCGCGTCGATATCCTCTTTGGGCCAGAAGCCCAGGTGCCGGAAGACCTCTTTGCCCGCACGGTCGTAGATGACCTGGGTGGGGATCGAGCGCACGTCATACGTGCGGCCGAGTTCGGGGTTCTTCCAGACGTCGGCAAACTCAACCGAGACTCTGCCGGCATAGTCTGCTCGCAGCTCGTCAAGAACGGGCTGCATCATCTTGCACGGGACACACTTCTCGGCGCCAACCTCGACGAATCGTGGGAGCGCCGCCACCGCCTCTGCCTCGCCGGTCGCGGGAGCGTCAGGCACGGAGCCCAATTGCTTCGCCGCCATGACGGCGCCCACGGCGACGACAACCGCGATCAGGATCGCTACTCTCCATCGTGTGCTCAAGCCGTTCAGACCTCCGTGGCACGTCCAGGCTGCCGGGAGAGGTCGGGGCTCGTCCTACGCCTCCAGGCACTTCACGGCGGCGCTCATCGCGCACTCGACCTCGGCCTCGACCAGCTCCAGGCTCGGGCACTTCTCGATCCCAAGGCCCGTCAGCTCCAGCCACTCGTGCTCGATGCCGTGGCGCTCCAGCGTCTTCTTCGCGCATGCGACCGGGCAGCCATCGATGACCAGCACCCTCTCGGCACTGTTCGTGCGCTCCACCAGCGGTTCGACGTCACCGCCGACACCCGCCAGGCAGAACATGACCGCCCTATTGTCCACCGTGAGCTTCCGCGCCACCTCGTTGCTGATCTGCCCGACGTTCGAGCCGCCCGAGCATGACAGCACCATCGTGATCGGTCCGCAGCAACTGCAGCTCTCCATCGTGTTATGCTCCCTTCAGCAGTGTGACGATCTCATCGACCGACAGAACTCGTCCCGCGGCCTTCACGTCGTCGTCGATCGCGAGCGCCGGCGTGGACATCACGCCGAACTGCATGATCTCCGGCAACTTCTCTATCTTCTCGATCTGCGCTCCCTCAACGCCGCTGGCCTCGATCGCCTGCTGCGCGTGCTCCATCAGCTTCTTGCACTTCGCGCAGCCTGTGCCCAGTATCTGCACCTTCATCTCGTCACCTCTCACCGTTGGCCCGCGTCGTTGGAGTTCCGCGCGTCATCAGCCCGCCCCGAGCCCCAGCGCGTTGAACAGCAGCCCCGTCGCCACGATCCCCAGCGCCACGGTCCCGAAGAACACCGCGATGAGCTTCGGCCTGAGGACCTTGCGCAAAATGATCCCCTCGGGCAGCGACAGCGCGATCACGGACATCATGAACGCCAGCACCGTCCCGAGCGCCGCGCCCTTGCCCAGCAGCGCCTCAACTACCGGGATGACCCCGGCCGCGTTCGAGTACATGGGCACTGCGATGAGCACCGCCGCCGGGACCGACCACCACGCGTCGGCGCCCATGATGTGCGCCATCGCCTCCTCGGGGACGTAGCCGTGGATGCCCGCGCCGACCGCGATGCCGATCACCACGTAGAGCCAGACGCGGCCTACGATGTCGCGCAGCGCCGCGACGCCCTCGTCGATGCGCTGCGACCAGATCAGCTCGCCCGCATCGTCCTGCTGGTCGCCGATCTTCACTTCGTAGACCCAGCCCTCCACCTCGCTCTCCATCCCGAGCCGCCCGATCACCATGCCCGCGACGACCGCGATCGTCAGACCGGTACCGAGGTAGAGCAGGGCGACCTTCCAGCCGAGCAGGCCGAAGAGCAGGCCGAGCGCGACCTCGTTGACCATCGGGGCCGAGATGAGGAACGAGAGGGTGACGCCCAACGGCACGCCCGCCTCAACGAAGCCGATGAAGAGGGGAACTGCCGAGCAACTGCAGAAGGGCGTGACTACACCGAGACCCGCCGCGAGGCCGTTGGCGACGCCTTCACGGCGTCCGGCGAGCATCGCACGGGTGCGCTCGGGTGTGAAGAACGTGCGGATCACCCCCACGCCGAAGACGACCAGCGCGAGGAGCATCAGCACCTTCGGCACCTCGTAGACGAAGAACCACAGCGCGTCGACGAGGTGCCAGGCCTCCTTGGGACCGAGCGGTACGCACACGACCGCGCAACTGAGCCCGCCCAGGCTACGGTAGAGCAGCACCCAGCCGACCAGCAGCACTGCGATCAACGTCAGCTTCTGCCACAGCTTCCAACCGGAGGACGGTGCCTGCGGGCCAACTTCACACGCGGAGCCGACATTCGCGGCGCCTCCATCCGAGTGTGTCTGACCTGAATCCGCCATCAAAGCGCCTCCACGGCCTCCGCCGCCCGCTCACGCTCGGACAGCAGCACTGCGTCGATGCACGAGAACACGCGCCTGATGCAGGGGACGAGGAGCCGGTAGTAGATCTGATTTCCATCGCGCCGGCCCTCGATGAGGCCGGCGTTCTTCATTTGCGCGAGGTGCCGGGAGACGGTGGGCATGCTCGAGCCGACCATCTGCTGCAACTCGCACACGCACATCTCACGCTCCGCCAGCGCATCCGCCATCATGAGCCGCGAGGGATGCGCGAGCGCTTTCATGACTTCGGCTCTGGCTTCATACACCGGTCGCTCCACCTCCGGGTTGCTCGGGTCATTGTGTGCTTAGCATAATAGCTAAACAGACAACTGTCGTCAAGCACTTCCTGCATTGAGACGGACCGTGGAGGCGATGGGGGAGAGGTCTCGCGTCGTTGGCGATGAAGAGGGAGCAGGCAGGTCTATCACTCATGCCCCGCGCCTGCGGGCCCGCACCACCTGCCAGAGAGGATGCGCGCGCACAGTGTCGGATGACCGGAATGATCGCGCGCGGGACATGCTTGTCCCGCTGAACCTCCGCACGTACCGGATCGCGATAGCCAACGGTATTCTCGGCGTGACCGGGATGCGGGTCGCCGATCGCAGCATCGTCGTGCCACTGCTGGTGCACAAGCTATCCGGCGGCGCCTGGCTGGTGGGACTGATCCTCGGGCTGTGGTGGATCGTGCGCATGGGGGTTCAGGTCTCAGCAGCGCGCACACTCGACGCCCTCGACTACAAGAAGCCGGTCTACATCGTCTCGGCGGTCTTGCGCGGCGTAATGTTCGCCGCCATCGCGGCCGTCCTCTGGTTCGCCAACGTGCTCCCGAACTGGCTCGTGCTGGGCGTGCTCATCATCGGCATCATGGGGAACTCAGCGGGGAGCGCGCTGGCCGGCCTCACCTTCAACGACATCCTCGCGAAGTCCATCCCGACCACGAAGCGCGGCAGCATGCAGATGTGGCGCAGGCTCGGCGCGCTGGCGATCATCTTCGTGGCCGTGACACCCTTCCTGCGCTGGGTGATCGGCCCGGACAGCCCCTACGCGTTCCCGCGGAACTTCGCGGCGTTGTTCGCGATCTCCGTCTGCCTCAGCTCGGCAGCGTGGCTGCTGTTCGTGCGCATAAGGGAGCCGAAGTCGCACGCCGCGGCGGGGAAGCCGAGTTGGCGCGAGCACCTGCGGCGGGGCATCGGTTATGTGCGCGATGATCGCAGCTACCGGCGGGTGATCCGCATCAGGCTGCTCGTCGGCCTCGCGGCGACCATCCGCCCGTTCTTTGTCGTCTTCGCCACGCAAGTGTGGGGCCTGCCCGACCAGGCGGCGGCCACCTTCCTCGGGATCCAGGTGGTCGCTGAGTTCCTGGGCTCCGCGTTCGTCGGGCGTGTCTCCGACCAACTCGGGAACCGCACGGCGGTACGCGTCGCGGTGTCGTCGATCGTGCTGGCATGCGCGGCGGCTGTCGCCGCGGCCTGGGGGAGCTGGGATGCGCCGGTGATCCTGCTCGGCTGGCAGACGAATCTGCAGATCATCGTGCTCGGGGTTGCGTTCTTCGCCTCCGGCGTCTTCCTGGCGAGCCTGATGATCGGCTACACGAACTACCTCATGGACATCGCGCCTGCGGAGCACCGGCCCTCGTACCTGGGCTTCGGCACTGCGTTCCTGCTTCCGCTCGCGATCGCGCCCCCCGTCTTCGGCTGGGTCGCGGATGCGTTCGGCTTCCGCCCTGTTTTTGTGACCGGCCTGCTGCTCGCGCTCGCGGCGCTTTACCTGGTCGCACAGCTTCCTGAGCCGCGCGACGACCTCGACGACGGCGACCTCGAGCTTTTCCGACGGCCGCCCACTGCCGACGATGATGACGCCGCGAATTGATTGCGAGCTCCCGCTATCGCGGATGGGCGCCGTCGATCAGAGGGTCGTAGTCCACCACGCCAACGGCGGCGTCATCGCGCCTGTCGTGTATCTTCGCGTCGATCTCCGCGCGTACGCGTGTGTTGAAGTTGTTGCCCTCCGCGGGAACGTCCGTGGCCGCCTGGTTCTTGATGAACAGCTCGTTGTTGAGGAAGAAGATGTTCGCGCCGTCGTCAGCCGTCTCGGCATTGCCCAGGTCGCCGAGGTGGACCGACGTGCCCGGGTTCACGTGTACTGCGGTTCCGCAGCGGGCGAGGCGATTGGCCCATATCTCCGCATGGGCCCCGTCACTATACGTCCAGATGCCTTTGTCCGCCGAGGCGATGGTGTTGCCGACGATCCGCGCGCCCACGCCCTCGACAGCGATCCCGACGTTGCCGTGGGCCGCGAAGTCAAGATCCCCGTCCGGCCGGCGCCTGAACATGTTCGATTCAATGAGCGTGCCATCACCGGCGTTGGCCAGCACGATGTCCCGGTCGGAGGCGAAGAAGTAGTTCTGCCCGTACTGCAATGCGGAGCCGATCTGCTGCCGACCCGCTCTGCGCAGGATGTTCACGCCGATCGCGACCGGATCGGTGGCGATGCCGTCGGGCATCAGGCCAAAGTAGTTGCCCAGGACCTCGTTGTCCACCGACGCCGGCTCCGAGATGCGCACCGCACTCTTCATCGCGCCCACGAAAACGTTGCGCGATCCAGGCTCCTTGCCGCCGATGCTGTTGCCGG
>JALGSW010000199.1 GCA_029821635.1 Candidatus Zipacnadia bacterium | reverse complement strand
GTACGAGACCACGCCGCTCTTGGGGTAGGTGGCCGACCAGATCGTCCCGTCGTCGGCTTCGGTCATGCTCATCGCCATCCGCGGAGCGGTGTCCGTGTGGAAGGTGAAGCCCGGTACGGTCGGATCGAACTCCATGAAGACGCTGCCGAAGTGCGTGTAGAAGCGATTGTTGCTCGCGAGCACCGAGGCGAACGGGTCGTCGCCGATGCGGGGCGTCGTGAACTGCTCGTACTCGCCGGTAATGGCGTTGATCATCAGCAGCGAGTAGCAGCCGCGGTGGTCGCGCAGCCATGAGAGAACGACAGGATCGCCGTTGCCGTCAACGGTTGCGACGGTGCCGCGATGGTTGCTGATAGGGACTCCCACGCCGTGATCCATGAAGCCGTTCCCAAGATCTACACTCTCTGCCATGACACCCTCCGTGGCGATGAGACACGCCAGCGCGACCATGATCGCGAGTCCTGCGATGGTGAAACGCATCAGACATTCATCCTCTCAGCATCTCCGGCGCGCGGCGGCAGGGCTTCACGAGCCGTCCGGCGGGCCGTACTCGATCGAAAGGTGCGGCCAGCTCGGCTTCAGGTAGTCGTCGGTGTCCCACATCCACCCGACCAGCCGCGAGCGCATCTCGTCGGCCAGCTCGAGGCTGCGCGGCTCGCCGATGATGTTGTGCAGCTCATCCGGGTCGTTGCGCAGGTCGAACAGCTCATCGTGATCCTCGTGGTGGTAGATGTACTTGTAGCGGTCGCCGATCACCGCGCGCATCTTCCAGCCGCCGCCCTGCCAGCCGTTGTACTCCGAGTAGGTGTGCGTGCGCCACGGCGCCTTACGGTCGCGCAGGACCGGCACCATGCTCTCGCCCTGCGCCCTTTCCAGCGCGGGGAACTGCAGCAGGTCCAGCACCGTCGGTGCCAGGTCCGTCTGCGACGCGACCTGATCGCGCCGCCCGGGCTCGTAGCCGGGCACGCGCACCACGAACGGGACGTTGATCGAGCGCTCGTACATCACCATCTTCTGATAGATCCCGTGCGCGCCGAGCATCTCGCCGTGATCGCCGGAGGCGATGACGACGGTGTCGTCGAGACGCCCGCTCTCCTCCAGCGCGTCCAGCACGATGCCCTGGCAGTGGTCGGCGAAGGCCGCGTAGCCGTAGTAGGCCGCGATGGCCCGCGACCAGCGCTCCCAGTCCCAGCCGACACACCCGAGTGCGCCCGGCGCCTCGCGAACATCGCGGGGACGGCCGGAGAGGTCGCAGCCGAAGCCCGGCGGCTCCTCCATGTCCTCCGGCGCGAACATGCTGCGGTAGGGCTCGGGCACCAGCAGAGGCGGGTGCGGCGCGCCCAGCGAGCACCAGGCGGCGATCGGCCGGTCGGCGGGCGCGTCGAGGATGAACTGCGCGATGCGCCGGGCTTTCTGCATGTCCGGGTGGGCGTCGAGCGGCTCCGTCCACGTCGCCGGCACCGGGATGGAGATCTTCCCCGGGATCATGCCCTCGTCGGTCATCCCGTGGATCGGCGCACGCTGATCATCGGCATCGCGGCCCTCCGCGACGAGCGCCTCGCCGTGCAGATCGTAGGGGAAGCGGCCCTCCTCGAAGTGCGCGTATTCGGAGGTGCGATCGTCACCCTCGGGCCGCCTGATGTGCCAGACGCCGTCGTAGCCCACGAGGTAGCCCGCGTCATGCAGGCGGTCGATCAGCAGCTCCGAACCCTCCTCTATCGTATCGTAGCCCTTGCCGAAGCTGCGCGCGCCATGCGCGTGCGGCCAGCGGCCGTTCATCATCGACGGCCGCGTGGGGATGCACAGCGGCGTGGCGCAGTAGTAGCGGTCGAAGACCACGCCCTCGGCGGCGAGGCGCTCGAAGGTGGGCATCGGCACCGCGCCACCGTAGGTGCTCATGCAATTCTTCTGGAGCTGATCGCACAGCAGCACAACGAGACTCTGCCTGGCGGGCTGATCCATCGTCTCTCCTCCGATTCGCGAGTCTGATCTCAGAGCGGGCCTGCCCTCGCGTCGTATGCCGTTTGGAGGGGCCGCCGCGCGTAGCGCGGTCCGGTCCCTGCGAGCGTAGCGAGTTGGGGCCGGAGCCGCTGTGCCGGCCCGCGCCTTACACGTCCGGAACGGCGAGGGGGCCGGGGGGTGAGGTCAGTCCTTCATGCTCTTCACGACCTCCAGCACCTCAGCGGCGTGGCCCTCGGGGCTGACCTTGGGCCAGATGCGCGCGATCTTCCCCGCCCGGCCGATCACGAACGTGGAGCGCACCATGCCCATGAAGGTCTTCCCATACATCTTCTTCTCTTTCCACGCGCCATACTTCTCCGCGACCTTGCCGCCCTCGTCCGCGAGCAACGGGAAGTTGAGCTTGTTCTTGTCGATGAAGCTCTCGTGCGACGGCAGGTCGTCGGTGCTCACGCCGAGGATCACCGCGCCGTTGCGGGTGAACTGGCCTTTGAGATCGCGGAAGCCGGTCGCCTCGACGGTGCAGCCGGAGGTGTTGTCCCGCGGGTAGAAGTACAGCACGACGATCTTCTCGTCCTTGAAGTCCTTGAGCGAGGCTTTGTCTCCGCTCATCCCGATCTTGCCCAGGTTGACGGCCGGCAGAGCGAACTGCGGTGCGCGAGCGCCCTCCTTGATCTCAGCCACGACCCCTCACCTCGTCACGACCAGCAGTAGGCCCAACGCGACAGGTGAACAATTCCGCGCCCGCGGCCAAGGCGCCTGCCTCATGGGCGGAGAAATGCTCCTCGGAGGCACAGAAACACCGCTCCGGAGGCACGTCATGAGCGACCGACCCAACATCGTCATGATCGTCGCGCACGACCTCGGCACCTACCTCGGCTGCTATGGTGCGGCCATCGACACGCCCAACATCGACGGCATCGCCGCCGAGGGCGTGCGCTTCAGCGAGCACCACTGCACCGCCGCCCAGTGCTCACCCGCGCGCGGCAGCCTCAGCACCGGCCTCTACCCGCACAACAACGGGCTCGTCGGCCTCACCTGGGGCTGGGAACTCAACGAGGGCATCGCGACCCTCCCGCAGCTCATGCGCGGCGCGGGCTACTCCACGCACCTCTTCGGCGTGCAGCACGAGACGTTGCCCGGCGGCGACTTCGCGGAGCGTCTCGGCTACGACAGCGTCTCCGGCAGGGGCCGCGCGACCGACATTGCGGGCGACTTCGCCGGCTGGCTCGGCGAGCGCTCGGCCGATGGCGGGCGCGCCCACGGGCCGTTCTTCGCGAGCATCGGCACCAGCGAGCCGCACCGCAAGTACCCGCTGGAGGGCCCGGACGTGGATGCGCCCGAGGACGTCGAGCCACTCCCGTGGCTGCCCGATCGCGAGGGCATCCGGCGCGACATCGGCGGCTTGAACGCGCTCGTGCGGCGCTTCGATGAGGGCGTTGGAATCGTGCGCGAAGCCATCGACTCGGGGGCGTTCGCCGAGAACACGCTGCTGATCGTGACCTGCGACCACGGGATCGCGATGCCGCGCGCGAAGTGTACCTGCTACGACCCGGGCACGAACACCGCGATGATCATGCGCCTGCCCGGCCGCTGGGACGATGGCGCCGTGCATGATGACCTGCTCAGCGGAGTTGACCTGATGCCGACGCTCATGGAGCTCGCGGGCGCGCCGGTCGAGCACGCGATCGACGGGCACAGCTACCTGGGGCTGCTCGACGGGGCGGACTACAAGCCGCGCGAGGACCTCTTCACCGAGATGACCTACCACGGGATGTACATGCCGATGCGCTGCGTGCGCACGCGGACGCACAAGTACATCCGCAACCTCGCACAGATGCCGCTGGTGGTCATGCCGGTGGACATCTACGAGGGCCCGGCCGGGCGGGAGATGGCCGACGAGTACTACTCGAGCCCGCGCCCGCACGAGGAGCTCTACGACCTGCAGGCCGATCCGCTGGAGCAGCAGAATCTCGTAGGGGAGCCCGGGCACGAGGAGCTGCTCTGCGACCTCGCCAACCGCGTCGATGCGTGGATGGAGGAGTCGGGCGACCTGCTCCTGACGGGCCGCTGGCCCGCCTCCGAGGCGCACGTCGCGAACATGAGCCAGCGCCTCTACGAAGAGCGCTTCGCGGAGTGGATGCAGCGGACGCTGCGCGACTGGCCGGAGATGCTGTGGTTCCTGGAGTGAGCCCGGGGGCAAACGGCGGGCCGGCACAGCGGCTCAGGTCCCCGTTCGCTGCGCTCACAGTGACCTGACCGCGCGCAGACGCTACGCGCCTGACGCGCGGCGGCCCCTCCAAACGGCAAACGACCGCCGTCGCGCCGTCCGCCGGCAACTGGCAACTGATAGCCGGCAACTGATGGCCGGCAACTGTTACCGAGGTGAGACCATTGCGCATACCCGCAGTCCTGCTCGTGTCACTGCTCTGTGTCGCATCCGCGTTTGCGGTTCCGTCGATCGTCGAGGAGACCGCCGATGGCGTCTGGGTCGCCTACGATGACAGCGGCGGCTCCGCGTGGGGCGGCTGGAGCATGGGTGTCACGCACCAGAACTCCGCCAATTACCAGGCGAAGAAGCTCCTCGACCTGACCGACCTGCCCGCGGACGTCTGGGAGCAGGTGCGCGAGGTGCGCCTGTCCGCGTACATGATCGTGCGCGACTATTCCGCGAACCAGAACCCGCCCGCTGACGGCCTCGACGAGGCCTTCGAGGTGATCGTGAACGGGAACCTGCACACCTACCCCACCAGTGGCGGCTTCCCGGCGTGGCAGGAGGTCGCGCCGAACAGCCCTGTCTGGCACGATATTGTCATGCCCAGGGACGAGTTCGTGCGCGGCCCCAATGAGATCATCTTCCGCAAGGCCGAGGACGACGAGAATGATGACTACTTCTACCTCGGCATCGACAACATCGACCCGCGTGGGAACAGCTTCGTGAGCTTCGAGGGGGACATCTGGACGCAGGATCGGCTCACCATCCCCGGCGGCAACGGGGAGTACATGGTGCGCCTCTACCTCATCACGAAGTTCACCGATCTGCGCGCGGCCTGGCGACCGGGGACAGGCGAGCCGCTCGACGATCCGGCCGGGATCGTCGTCTACGCGGGCTCGCGCGACGGTGAGGCGACCGACCGCGGCCTCGCGCTGGACGCGAGCGAGACGGCGCGTGTGGAGTGGCGCGCGGGGGCGTTCGATCGGCTCAATCCCGCCGAGGCGACGATCCGCGCGACCGGTGCTACCACTGTTGCGTGGCTCGACGAGGCCGGTGCGCCGCTGGACGCCCAGGACGCGACCGGCCGGGCCACACTCAGCCTCGAAGCGGGCCGCATCGAGCGCACCTCGGGGCTGCTCGTGACCGCCCGCGAGGGTGGCGCAACCATCACCGAGATCGCCCTTGCCGCCAACCTCAACTACCATCCGCAGCCGAAGCCGATCGACATGGCGCCGGTGGTCGCGCCCGCGCCGGCAGCCGCTGCGGCGCAGCCTGCCGCCTGCACGATCCAGGGCGGCGCAGCGGTCCTGCGCAACGGTTCCATCGAGGCCCGCTTCGACACCGCCGGCGATCGCCTGCAACTGACGTCGCTGCGCCACGTGCTGGATGGCACGGAGATGGCGCGCAGCCCCGAGGACGCGTGGCTCTTCCTCGTCGAAGTCGCCGATGGGCGCTACGCCGGCACTCGCGACTTCCGGCTGGCGGGCGTCGAGCCCGTCGATGGCGGCTTCGCCGCCGACCTGCGCCTCGATGAACCCCCGCTGGCCGCGACGCTCACGGTCACGATCGACGACGAGGGCCTGCGCATGGCGATGGAGCTCGCGAATGTGGGCGATGCGCCGGTGGACTTCAAGCTCGCCTTCCCGCTCCTGCAGGGCCTGGCGATCTCCGACGAGCCCGCAGATGACTACTACTTCTACCCGTGGGGCGGCGGCGTGATCGCCTCGAAGCCCGCGCTCATCCGCGGCGGCTACGGCGACTACCAGGCGCTCTACCAGGTGATGGACCTCTACGCGCCCGCGAAGGGCATCGGCCTGTCACTGCGCATCGATGATCCGGACGGCTGGCACAAGAACCTGGAGCTGCAGAAAGCCCTCCCCGGCGGCGTGGTGGACCGGCCCACGTCGCTGATTGCGAAGGTGAAGCCCGAGTACCAGTGGCAGAGCAGCCCGCTGGACGTAATCCCCGGTGCCGGGATGTGCGCCGGGTACCTGCGCCGGACGCGCGAGCCGGGCGCATCGTTCGCCCCCGAGCCCGCGGTGTTTGTGGCTCATCCGGGTGACTGGCACGTCGCGATGCAGAGCTACGCTGACTGGGCGCATGACGTGTGGGAGTGGCGGCCGTTGCCGTCGCGGCTCAAGGACTGCCACAACATGATGGCCGCGGGCTGGGGCAAGAGCTACCTCTTCCAGGAAGGCGCGTACCGCACGGACATCATCAAGCCGCGCACCGACTGCATCGAGCTGATGAGTTGGTGGGACTGGTCGGATGAGGGGCCGTTCGGCACCCCCCTCGATCAAATCGACACGATCATGAACGAGGCGGAACTCACGCGGTGGGAGCGGTATATCTTCGAGGACCCGGTCACCGGCGAGCTCACGTGGAACAACGCTCCGACCGACTACCGTGGCAGCTACAACGAGCGCTTCGGGGGACTGCCGGCATTCCGCGAGGCCATCGAGACCTATCACGAGCTGGGCTCCGACCTCGTCACGCTCTACACCGACCCGTTCCGGCTGCACTTTGACTGCGAGACCGGGCGCGCGCATGGCGAGGAGTGGGGCGTGGTTGGCGTTGACGGCGAGAAGACGAAGTCCTACTACGTCTGGAACCCCTGCCACGACCTGCCGGCGGTGCGCGAGTGGGTGGCCGAAGAGATGGCGCGCGTCATGCGCGAGACCGGCGCGGACGGCATCCGCCTCGACGAATACGGCCACCGCGGCTGGGCCTGCTACGATGAGACGCACGATCATACCTACGCCGAGCCGGGCGTCACACAGTGGAACAAGGCCGTCGCGGAAGCCACGCGCATGGTGCGTGAGGCGATGGACGAGGTGCGGCCCGACTCGGTGCTGACCGTCGAGCATCCCGG
>JALGSW010000043.1 GCA_029821635.1 Candidatus Zipacnadia bacterium | reverse complement strand
GTCGAGGTGATCGGCACCACGTGCGAGGCGTCGGCCATCGACAGCGCCTGGTAGTAAGCGAGCTGGCCGATCAGCCCGCCGAGCAGCGCGCTCACCACCGCCGCGCCCACGATCACCCACAGGGAGATGCCCTTCTCAGGCAGCGCGCGCAGCTCCTGGAGGGCGCCGCTGGCGATTGCGAAAGCCGTGATGATGATCATCGCGGCGAAGGTGCGGATCAGTACGATCGTCCACGGTGAGAGCTCGCGCGCAAGCAATTTGTCGAACAGCGGCGCGAGCCCCCAGGCGAGCACGGTGATCAGCGCGTACATCAGCGCGGCCTTCGGCATGACGGTGTCTCCTCGGGTGAGGTCATCAGAGCCGGTACACGATCTCCCGCAGCGCCGGCCAGGCGTCGGCGTAGGTCGTGCGCAGCTCCTCGTAGGCCCGATGCATTTCCTTGCGTGGCGTGAAGGTCTTACCCTCGGCCACGAGCGCCTCTGTCGCCCGGTGCACGTCGCGCCACACGCCCAGCGCCACGCCGCCGAGGATCGCGCCCGCCTGGCAGCCGGATTCGCTCACGTTCGGCCGCACCACAGGCTTGCCGGTGATGTCCGCCTTGAGCTGCAGCCAGGTGTCGGAGCGCGAGCCGCCGCCGGTCGCGCGCAGGCGGTCGATCGTCACCCCGGCCTCCTCCAGCGCGCGGATGTTCAGGTCGAGCTCATAGCAGGTGCCCTCGATGAGCGCCTTGATGAGCCGCTTGCGATCGGTGTCGAGGGTCAGGCCGAGGATCGCGCCCTTGGCGTGCGGGTCGAGCCACGGCGTCCCCGAGCCCGCGAAGTAGGGCAGCCAGAGCAGCCCGCTCGGCTCGTCCGGCAGATCCGAGAGCATCACATCGTAGACGTCCATTCGGCGCATCCGCGCTTCGGCGATCTCTTCGGTGCCGAAGTGGTCGCGCCACCAGCGCAGCAGCGAGCCGCACGAGTAGTTGTAGGCGATTGTCGCGTACTGATCGCCCACCACGTGTGGGTAGCAGCCGTAGTTGTGCGTGCGCATCGCGTCGGTGAGCACCGGCTCGTCGAACGCGACCGTGATGCACTCGACCGTGCCCATGCCATCCACGCACATGCCCGGCTTCACCACGCCCGCGCCCAGCGCGTTCATCGGCTGATCGTGCCCGCCCGCGACGAGCAGGCAGCCCGGCTCCAGGCCCACCTGCGCCGCCGCCTCAGCGGACAGCTCGCCGATGACCTCGCCCGGCGCGATCGGCTCGGCGAGCATCTCGCGCGGGATCTGCGCGGCCTCGAGCATCTCCTCCGACCAGTCGCGCGCGCGCACGTCGAAGGCCATCGTGCGGCCCGCCAGTGAGTGGTCGATGCGCGGCGTAAGTCCGAGCTTGAGCTGGATGACTTCGGGCCAGAGGAGGTACTTCCACGTTCTCTCGTGCACGCGAGGCATCTTCTCGCGCGTCCAGATGAGCTTCGGGAGCGTGAAGCTCGCGCTCAGGGGCATGCCGGTGAGGTCGAAGACGTGCTCGGCGCCGAGGCGCTCGCCCAGGCGCTCCGTCTGCTCGGTGGCGCGCGCGTCGGGCGAGACGATGGTGTTGTAGAGGAACTCGCCATCCGCGGAAACAGGCGTGAAGGCCTCGCCGAGCGCGGAGATCGCGAGCGACTTCACACCGCCCCCGGCCTGTGCGGCAGCTTCGCTGATGACCGCCTGCACGCCGCCCCAGACGTCATCTGGCTGCAGCTCGATCCAGCCGGTCTCGGGGTAGACCTCCGCGTATTCGCGGTACGCGCTCCCGACGATGTCGCCTTCGGGCGTGAAGACGACGGCCTTCACGCCCGTGCTGCCAACGTCCAGTCCCATGAGGTGCATGGCTAACCTCCCGAACGGTGCTGGTCGTTTCCGCAACAGCCGACGCATCCAGACGGCGGATGCGTCGCTCCAAAGGACAACGGCTAACGGCTGCACGGGCGAGACGCCCGTGCCACGGACACGCGTGCCGTTAGCTGGCAACTGGCAACTGGAAGCTGGCAACTCTACAACCCCAGCCGCTCCTGCCACATGTCGCAGAGCATGCGCGTCTTCTCCGCGGCGATGCCCGTGTACTGCGCCGGGTCGAGGATGATCTCGCGCTGGCGGGGCGTGATCTGCGCCCAGTACTCAGCCAGCTCCTCCGACTCCTGTAGCAACTCGCCCAGCGGCCGGCCGGTCTCCTGCGCCTTGAGCGTGAGCTTGCGGACCGCCTCATGCGCGTCCGGGTGACCGTGCGCCGCCAGCAGGATGTACGCGGGCTCCGCGCCGATCATACCCTCCGTCAGCCGCAGGTTCTCGCGCATCTCGTCGGCGTCGGTCACGAGCCGGCCCATGATCTTCGTCAGGCGCGCGACGGAGTTCGCCAGGCCCACGATGACCTCGGGCAGGAACCGCTGCGAGGCGGAGTTGGAGAGATCGCGCTGGTGCTCGGAGATCTGGTCGGAGTAGACGGTGATCATGCGCGGCATGAACTGCTTCCACAGCGACTTCACGTTCTCGAAGTTCCACGGATTGCGCTTGTGCGGCATCGTCGAGGAGCCGACCTGCTCGGCCTCGAACGCCTCCGCGACCTCGTTGATCTCGGTGCGCTGCAGGTGGCGCATGTCGTCGGCGAGATTCGCGAGCACCGAGAAGCATGACACGAGCGCGTGGATGAAGTCGGTCACGAACTCCGCCTCGACCACCTGCGTGGAGGCGGGGGAGGGCGTGAGGCCCAGCTCGGCCAGCACCTGGCGCTCGAACTCCAGCGGGTCATCGAGCATGATCGAGCTGGCGTTGTAGGCGCCGACCGCGCCGGAGATCTTCCCGCGCAGGTCCTCGGCGGTGGTGCGGATGGCCTCGATCCTTCCGCCGAGGCGCGAGACGTACTCGGCGATTGCGAGGCCGAACGTAACCGGCGAGCCGTGCTGTCCGTGCGTGCGGCCGACCTGCAGCGTATCGGCTTCGCGCCACGCCAGCTCCATGAGCACCCGCTCGAGCTCCTCGAGCATCGGCATAAGGCCGTCGAGCGCCGCGTGCTTGAAGCGCCAGGCGGTGGCGGTGTCGATCACGTCGAAGCTGGTGAGCGTGAAGTGGATGTAGGGCTTGGCCCCGTCAGAGACGTGCTTCTTCATGGAGTTGACGAGCGCGCGGATGTTGTGGTGGATGCGCGCCTCCTCCTCGGCCACCTCCTCGGGGGAGACGACCTCGGCGGCGTGCGTTACCTCATCGGCCACGGCCTCGGAGCAGACGCCCATGCGCGCGAGCACACGCGTGGTGGCGGCCTCGACCATCGCCTCGGAGCGCACCCGCGCGCGCTCGGTCACGTAGTCATCAAAGACCGCGCGCAGCTTCTCGTCATAGTAGCGGAAATCAAGCGGTGATACGCAGTCAAAGCGGTCCATCGTGAGTGCCTCCTGTCAACCTCGAATCCTCGGAGGGGCCGTTGCTGTTGGAGGGGCCGCACGAGCGACGTCCGCGCAGCGGATGTCGCGAGGTCGGCCCGCCGGCCTTTGTCCTCGCGGCCATGTTGGACGACCGAGGGCCGACCTCGCCGCGATAAACGGCAATCGCGCCTCGTGCGGCCCCTCCACACGGCAAACGGCGCCCGCGCGATTTGTGGGCAAAGGCTAGCCAAACGGCCTATGGTGCCTCGCGCCCGCCGTCCTACCTCACCGTCACCATCCGCGCGCCTTCCGGCCACGTGAACGTCCCGTTGCAGTCGATCCGTGTCTCCGAACCGTCGGTCGCGTAGATGACGGCGTTGCGCCCGGAGCCGGGGATCGTGATCTGCGCGCCGGGCGTGTCGCAGTAGACGTGGTAACGGTCGCCGTCACGCACAATCTCCCACGTGCCGTTGACCAGACCGACGCGCGCGACCTCCGTCCCGTTGAACGAAACGCTCGTACCGTTCGCGACCGGCTGGCCAAGCGTGAGCACCGGGGCCTCGCCCGGTGCGTCGAGGGAGAAGATTGCGCGCTCGCGCTCGCCCACATGCAGCGACTTCTCCTCGCCGGAGTTCAGCGCGACCGTGGTCATCTTGAGCAGCCAGCGGCGCGATTCATCGGGCCCCTGCCCGTCAAGGCTCAGCCAGCAGACGGCGCCGATCGAATTGCTGGAGCGCACGCTCATGCGCCCGGTCGCGCGTCCGGCGGCCCCCAGCGCCCCCGCGATCGCCTGGAAGGTCGGCGTGTTGACGACCAACAGCTCGCTCGGCTCGTCGCGAACGATCTGCCGCGTGTCGGAGACGAAGCGTCCGCTCTGCACGAAGTCGTGCGAGATGCGCTCGTCGTAGAGCTGCCCGAAGGCGTCGAGCGTTGCCCGCAGCTTGTCCTCAGGCTGCAGCGCGTGGTAGACCCAGTTGTTGCGCCGCATGTCGCGCAAGCCGAAGGCGCGGATGCCGTCGGTCCCGCGGCCGATCGGCCGGTAGTCGCGATTCGCCTCGACCTCGCGCAGCGAGAAGCCCGGGTGCGCGGCGAGGGCGAGGCGCGCGCCGGCGTCGTAGAGTGTGCCGCCCCAGTCGAACGCGACCCTCCCCGCGGAGGTCGTGCCGACCGGGTAGCCGCTCCTCTCCGCCAGCGTGGCCTGGTGGCGGCGGTTGAGCAGGTCCTCGGCGCGCTGCTCGGAGCTGATGACGGTGCGCTCGCCGGGGTAGACCGCGCCGCTGGAGAGCCCGGAGGCGACCATCAGGTCCGCCTGGCCGTCGAAGGCTTCGCCGAAGTAGCGCCCGCGCATCCCCGCGACGTGCGCCGCGCGGTAGAGTTGATCGAGCGTGCGCTCGCCATCCACGAAGTAGCTGTCCACGTGCGAGTAGCCGACCTCGACACGTCGCTTCGCCTCGGAGATGTCGCGACTGAGGAACGCTCGCGCGCCCAGCGCCGCCAGCCCCCAGCGCGCCGGGTCGCGGCTCACGTCGAAGAAGTCCAGCCTGCGCGCCTCGGGGCGGATGTCATACGTGAAGAGGATCATCGCATCCACGTCCTGCAGGCAGGCGTAGGCGATCGCCTCGACCATGCCCGCGGAGCGGAACTTGTTCGGCCAGCAGACTCCCCACTCGCGCATGACCAGCGGCTTGCCGACGAACGCGCTGCGCGCGAGCCTGGGCGCGAAGCTCTCCGTCGGGTCGCCGATGGGCGAGTGGTTGGCGAAGTACATCGGAAGCCGCCACTGCCCGTCCTTGAGGCGCGGGTGGTCGTAGTAGAAGTTCGCGCCCATGAAGTCCAGTGACTCGTAGACGGAGCGCAGGTCGGGGATCGACTCGAAGTCCGTGACCGCGCTGATCGGCTGCTGCACGCCGCGGTCGCGGAGGAAGCCGGTCATCTCCGCGAAGTACTCGCGGTGCACCGAGCCCATGAAGAGCGAGAGGTCGTTGAGCCGCCCGGCCGAGCCCGTCCCGGTGCCCATCGCGGCCGCGAGCGTGCCCGCCTCGGAGTCGCCATGCAGCGTGACGGTGCCCTGCTCGAGGGACTCATCCGCCGCGAGTGCGCAGTCGCCCTGCCAGTCGGTCCAGGCGATCCGCAGGCTTTCGGAGTCCTCGTACTTCGCGCGCAGCCAGAAGTTCCAGCGCCGCTGCAGCTCCTCGCGGTAGGGCGAGAGCAGTTTCGTCCGGCGGCGCTGCGCGGCGAAGAGCCCGTTCTCATCGCACAGCTCGATCAGGCACACGGTCGGGTCGTCGGCGAAGGACATGTCCGTCTCGGGGTTCACGTGGTCGATCAGCAGAGCCTTCGCGTACTGCATCTGCAGTTCGATCAGTCGCTCGTTGAAGAGCGCGTAGGGCTTGGCGCCCCGGTCGAGCTGCTCGCCCGCGGGCACACCCTCGCTCTCGTGGAAGGTGCGGAAATCCAGCAGGTCGAGGTAGACGTAGATGCCGCGCCGGCCGCAGGCGGCGATCCAGTGATCGATGGCCGCCAGTGCGTCGGGATCGAAGGGGGCGTCGGTGCCCGCGCGCCGGACCGGCAGCAGGCCTGTGACATCGTCAACATGATGCAGGCGCACGAGGTTGAAGCCCGCGCGGGCGATGGCATCGACCGCCACGTCGATCCGTTCGGTCGGTTGGAAGACCGAGCCCTTCGCGACGTTGATGCCCCAGAAGCGGCCGCGCGAGCCGTCCTCGAAGTAGAAGTTGCCGTCCCGGCCGGTGAAGAGCCGCCCACGCTGGCCGCATGGTGGGTCGAGGAGGCCGCTGAAGTCCACGAGGCTGCTGTCGGGCAGGCCCTCGGCGTTGGGGTCAAGCACGGGCAGCCTGCCACCGAGGATGTCCGGCGGGACCTGTGCCGCCGCCCATCCGGCGCAGAGCAGGATGACGACGACCGTCGCGAGGCAGGTGAGTTGGCGATGGCTCATAGGGTGCATGTCAGGGTGCAATGATAGCGGGAAATGCGCGGGGCGGCAACTGCAGGTCACTCCAGTCCCGGCCGACGCACCACGTACTCCGTCGCACAGACGCGGTCGAACTCCCCCAACTGCTCGGATTGCGGCGCCTCCGCGGCCTCGACAACCTCGTCCACGTCCCGGCCGATCTGCCCGGTGAGCGCCTCCAAGCTCTCGAACTTCCGCTCGTCGCGCAGCCGGCGCAGGAACTCGACCTTCAGCGATGCCCCGCCCAGGTCGCACTGCTCGCCGACCAGGTGCACCTCGACGATCCGCTCGTCGCCCCGCACGGTCGGCGCCAGCCCCACGTTGATCGCCGCCGGGCGCGGCTGCTCCAGCTCGGAGTAGTCACCCTCGCGCACCGCCCCGCTGCGCCCCGCGTACACGCCGTCGTGCGGCAGGATCTTCTCCGGCGGGATACTCAGGTTCGCGGTCGGGAAGCCCAGCTCGGCGCCCATCCCCCGCCCACCGACGACCGGCGCATAGACCGCGTAGGGTCTGCCCAGCAGCGCCCCTGCCTCCAGCACCTTGCCCGCGTCCAGCAGGTTGCGGATGCGCGTGCTGCTCACCCGCTCGTCGCCGACGGACAGCGATCGGACGACCTCCACCTCAAAGCCGAGCTCGTCGGCAAGCTTCTGCAGCAGGTCGATGTCGCCCCGGCCCATGTGCCCGAAGCGGTGCGCATTGCTCGCGGTCACATGCACCGCGTTGACCTGCCCGACGAGGACGTTGCGCACGAAGTCTTCGGGCTCGACGGAGTGTATCTCGCCGGGGAACTCGAAGACTACCGCGAGGTCCACGCCCAGTCGCCGGAGGTAGTAGAGCTGCTCCTCCAGCGTGGTCAGCCGCCGGCCGGGCCGGCGAAGGCCGTTGGCGAACTCGCGCGGACTCGGGTCGAAGGTGAGGATCGCGGCCTGAGCGTCGCGCTGGTGGGCGATGCTGCGCATCGCCTGGATGGTCCTGGCGTGGCCGAGGTGTACGCCGTCGAACGCGCCCAGCGCCACGACGCGCGGGACCTCCGGGAGTTCGAGGTCGGGGCTCCAGCGCACCACCCTCATCTCACAGATCGCCCTCCCCGAGCAGCACGCGACGTGGCTGGATGAGCGCGGTCGGGCCGTCGCCGACGACCTCCGCCACGCACAGCAGCCGCCCGCCTGTGAGCACCAGCACGCGCTCACCCGGCGGCAGCAGTGGCGGCGCCTCGGTCTGCATCCCGCGGCAGAGCGCCACGGCCGTCTCGCGGTCGGCCTCGATGCGCGGCCATTCACAGAGCACCTCCTCGGGCGCGCCGAGCAGCTCGCCGACGCGGTGCTCGTGCGCCGCTTCGCTCAGCTCGCGGCCGGTGAGTGAGTCCTCGATCCGCTGCGCGCCCACGCGCGTGCGCACCAGGAATGACAGGTAGGCCGGGCAGCCGAGGGCTTCACCGAGCATCGCCGCGAGGCTGCGCACGTACGTGCCGCTCGAGCAGACGACCTCGGTGAGCGCGCGGGCGCGCTCACCGGGCGTGAACTCCAGCAGCTCAAAGCGATGCACGGTCACCCGGCGGCTCTCGACCTCCACCGTCTCGCCCTCGCGCGCGATCTCGTACAGCCTCCGGCCCTCGTGCCAGACGGCCGAGTGCATCGGCGGCACCATCTCGATCTCGCCGGTCAGGCCCGCCAGCTCCTCACTCACGCGCTCGCCGGTGACGTCGCTCGCGTCGGCTTCGGCGACGATCGTGCCCTCGCCGTCGAGGGTGTCGGTGCTCAGGCCGAGGGTGATCTCCGCGCGGTAGGTCTTGTCACAGCCCACCAGGAACTCGCTCATCCGCGTGGCGCCCCCGAGCATGAGGACCATCACGCCCGCAGCCGCCGGGTCGAGCGTTCCGCAGTGCCCGACCTTGCGCATGCACGCGATGCGCCGCACACCATCCACGACGTCGTGCGAGGTCATTCCCGGGGGCTTGAGCATGTTGAGCACGCCGTCAAGCATCCGGGGCCTCCCGCACGGCGTCCTGCAGCGCCGCTGCGAGGCGCGCGGTCACGTCGTCGCGCGAGCCTTCGATCGTGCAGCCCGCCGCGTACCTGTGCCCGCCGCCTCCGAACTCGCGCGCAACGGTGGCCACGTCCACTCGGTCGCCGCGCATGCTCACCTGCCACGTCCCCGGCTCGCTCTCCTTGAGCAGGACCGCGGCCCGCACGCCGATGGCGTCGCGGAAGTCGTCGATGATGCCTTCGGTGAGTTCCGCGGATGCCTCGGTCTGAGCGAAGTCCTCGCGCGCCAGCGTCGCGATCGCGACCCCGCCGTCGATGAGGGTGAGGGAGGACAGCGCGCGCGCCTCCAGCCTCACCGCCTCCATCGGGCGGATCGTGAAGACGCGCCGGGACAGGTCAGAGGGGTCGGCGCCTGCCGCAACCAGCTCGGCGCCGAGGCGCAGCGCCGCGGGGGAAGTGTTCGTGAAGCGGAAGCAGCCGGTGTCGGCGATGAGCGCCGCGTAGAGTGCGCTCGCCTGCTC
Source organism: Candidatus Zipacnadia bacterium (assembly GCA_029821635.1). Taxonomy (GTDB): domain Bacteria; phylum Armatimonadota; class Zipacnadia; order Zipacnadales; family UBA5352; genus UBA5352. Next base: position 20,398 of record JALGSW010000043.1, on the reverse strand, counting down.
CGGTGTGGGCCGCTGCATGCCGAGCTCGTGCGCGACGTCCATCACGAGCATGGCTGTGGCGGCCGCGCTGGGGTCAACGAGGCGGATCTCGCCGAACGTGTTCGTGCCGCCGTGGTGGTCGATGTCAACGACCGTCTCCGCGGCGAGGAGCGCGTTCTTGAGCTTGCCGAGGCGGTCGGCGCCGTCGCAGTCGAGCGCGATAGCGAGGTCCGGCCGCTCGGCGGGTGGATCGGTTGAGATCGCGTCGAAGCCTTCGAGGAAGCGGAAGCGCGCCGGTGGTGGGGTTGGCGTGGCTGCGTGGACGCGCTTGCCGAGCGACAGCAGAATCGAGCGCAGCCCGAGCAGGCTCCCGACCGCGTCGCCATCAGGGTTCTCATGCGCCGCGATGAAGATGCTGCCCGCGTCGCCGATGGCGGCCGCCACCGCCGCCGCTGTATCAGTCGAGTGCATCGGTCCGCGGCTCCTCCGCCTCGTCGCCGGGCTCGTCGTCATGGCCGAGTTCGAGGTCCTCGTCGGTCACGTCGAGCTCGTCGGCCTCCTGCCGCAGGAGTTGCTCGATCCGCTGCGCTTTCTCGGCGGTCTCGTCGAGCTCGAAGCGCAGCGTCGGCGTGTAGCGCAGATCCAGCCGTTCGGCGATCATGCCGCGGATGTACTTGGCCGCGCGCCTGATGCCTTTGCCGGACTCGCGCTTCTGCTCGTCATCGCCGAGCACGCTGTAGTACACGCGCGCGTGCCTGAGGTCGGGGGTGATGTCCACATCTGTGATCGTCACGAAGCCGATGAGCGGGTCGTCGATGTCAACCTGGATGATGCGGGCAATTTCCTCCTGCAGCTCCCGGGACACGCTCTCCATGCGATGGGTTGTCATGACTGGGGCCTCCATCCTCCCCGCCGCACGCTGCCATCAGGCGGGCCTCACAGGATCTCGATCTCGACGCGCTCACATACCGCTCGGGGCTCACTCTCAATCAGGCGGAGGGCGGCGTTGAGGACACGGTGGACGTGCGCCTCGTCATTGGCGACGGTCGTCACGGCGAGGATCGCCTGATTCGCCCGATCCGGCCCGAGGTCGGCAACCGCCACGTTGTGCCGGGACGCGAGCCTGTCAGTAAGACTCTTGACCACGCTGCGCCTGTCCTTGAGGCTGACGGCGTCGGAGACGAACAGTTCGACGCTCAGCAGACCGACCACCACCGCCATGAGCCGCCTCCCCGGAGGCCGCGATCGTGCTCTGCGCTACTCAGGCGCCTGGGCGCGTGCTCTGTGGTGCGCGTTCGCTATCGGGTGTTCTTGAAGGTCGTGTTGCGCGGGATCTCAACGTCGGCGCGGAACTCCATCTCGTCGCCCTCTTCCCAGCCGCGGAAGTCGTTGGTGGCGATTCCGCACTCGTTCGGGGCCTCGACAGTACGCGCCTCGTTCTCAAAGCGCCTGAGCGACTGAAGTGTGCCCTCGAAGACCGTCTCGCCCGCGCGCGTGACCGTCATCTTCGCGTTCCGCTGCGCGTGGCCGTCGGTGATGACCGAGCCGGCGATCACGCCGATGCGCGAGATGCGGAAGATGCGCAGCGCGCGGCCGTGGCCGATCACACGCTCCTCGAAGATCGGATCGAGCATACCTACCATCGCGGCCTGGATATCTTCGAGCGCCTCGTAGATGATCTCATACGTGCGGATCTCGACGTGCTCGGTCTCAGCCATCCGCACGGCCGCATCGGCGATGCCGACGTGGAAGCCCAGGATGATCGCTTCCGACGCCACGGCGAGCATCACGTCCGACTCGTTGACCTCGCCGACGCCCATGCTGATGATGTTGATGTCGATCTCATCGAGCTGGTCGTTCAGGTCCATCAGCGCGTCCTCAAGCGCCTGCACAGAGCCCCACACGTCCGCCTTCAAGCTCAGGTTCAGGTCCTTGACGGTCAGCTCGCCCAGCTCGCGGTAGAGGTCCTTGAGCGATGCGCGTGCGTTCCCCTCCATCGCCACGTCGCGCAGCGCGTCCCCGCGGTCGCCGGCGGTTGCGCGGGCTTCCTTGACGCCCTCGACCGCAGTCATCACCTGACCCGACTGGGGCACCTCGGAGAGCCCGATCACCTCGACCGGATGCCCGGGGCCCATGCTCTTGACGGACTTGCCCCGCCAGTCGTTGAGTCGCCGGATCCGGCCCCACGTCGTGCCGCACAGCACCACGTCGCCGACCTTCACCTCGCCGTTGCGAACGAGGACCGTTGACAGCGGCCCGCGGCTGTCGTCCATCCCGGCCTCGACGACAACGCCGGTGAACGACACATCGGGGTCGGCCCAAAGCTCCTGGACCTCGGCCACCAGCAGGATCATCTCCAGCAGGTTGTCGAGGCCCTCCTTCTTCAGCGCCGAGACCGGCACCATGATCGTGTCGCCGCCGAAGTCCTCCGCCACCAGCTCATACTCCAGCAGCGCCTGCTTGACGCGACTGGGGTCCGCACCGGGCATGTCTATCTTGTTGATCGCGACGATGATCGGCACATCCGCGGCCTTCGCGTGCCCGATCGCCTCGATCGTCTGCGGCATCACGCCGTCATCGGCCGCTACGACCAGGATGACGATGTCCGCGACCTGCCCGCCGCGCGCGCGCATCTGTGTGAAGGCCGCGTGGCCGGGGGTGTCCACGAACACGATCTTCTGATCGTCCAACTCGATCTCCGACGCGCCAATGTGCTGCGTGATCCCACCGTGCTCGCCATCGACCACATCCGTCTCGCGCAGGGCGTCCAGCAGCGTCGTCTTGCCGTGGTCAACATGACCGAGCACAGACACTACCGGCGGGACGTCGGTCGCGTTGTCGGGACGCTCGCCCTTCGGGCGCCGCGCCTCCTCCGGAAGCGGGACGAAGATCGGCTCGTCGTCCTCCTCGAGCTCCTGCTCGAGTTCGGCGAGCTGCTCCTCGAGGGTGCGCAGGCTCTCCGGCGCGGCCCATGCGGGCGCCCAGCGTGCCGGGGCCTCCGGCTCCTCCGCCTCGCCCGCCGCCGCCTCAGCGCCCTCCTCCGTCTCTGCGGCCCCCTCGGCCGCTTCCTCCGCGGGCGCCTCTTCCGCGGCTGCCGGCTGCGCCTCGGCCGCTGCCTCCTGCGCCTCCTGCGCGGCCTTGGCCTCGGCTTCTAGGCGGGCCACCTCAGCGGCGGCCGCTTCCTCGGCACGCTTACGGGCCTCCTTGGCCTGTTCGGCCAGAAGCTCCGCCGCCGCCTTCGCGGTCTCGATGTCGATGCTCGATGTCGCGCTGACATCCTCGAGGCCCATCTCTGCGAGAACCTTCAGCAGCGCCTCTGTGCGCAGCCCAAGCTTCTTCGCAAGTTGGAATATCCGAACCTGTTTCGCCAAGACCGACACCTCCGCGCGTCAATACTGCCTGGTCAACCGGCGCGCACACGCGCCCCGTTTCAAAGCTCTATCTCGATGTCGCCAAGGTCGATGTCCTCGAGTGTGCCCTCTCCGCCGAGCAGCAGGTCGCGGATGATGTCCGCCTCCTCGGGGGTCACGCTGGAGGTGTGGCTGGAAACATCCAGCCCCTCCTCCTGCATGATCTCCACCAGTTCCGGACTGGGCACGCCGAGTTCCCTGGCAAGTTCGTAAACGCGTATGCGCTTCGCCTCTTGTTCGGCGACCGCGGTCTCTTCCTTCTCAGCCTTCGCGGCCTCGTTTTGCCACTGCGTCTGGCTCTGGATATCGATCCGCCAGCCCGTAAGCTGCGCCGCCAGCCGCACATTCTGCCCACGCCGACCGATCGCCAGCGAGAGCTGATCATCGGGCGCCACCACGACCGCCGCCCGCTCGTCCTCGCTCCGAACGACCTTCGACACCTTCGCGGGCGAGAGCGCGCTCTTGAGGTACTCCTCCGGCTCTTCGGAGAACCGGACGATGTCGACCTTCTCGCCGCGCAGCTCGTCCACGATCGCCTGCACGCGCGCTCCGCGGTGCCCCACGCACGCGCCCACCGGGTCTATCTGCGTATCGTTGGACATCACGGCCACCTTCGACCGCGCGCCCGCCTCACGCGCCACCGACTTGATCTCAACGATCCCGTCGAAGACCTCCGGCACTTCCTGCTCGAAGAGCCGCACAACCAGCCCCGGATGCCTGCGCGACAGCACGATCTGCGGATTGCGCGTGGTCTTGCGCACGTCCAGCACATACAGCTTCAGCCGATCGCCGAAGCGGAAGGTTTCGCCCGGGATCTGCTCGTTCGCCGGCAGCAGCGCCTCGGTGCGCCCGATCGCGATGAATGCGTTGCGCGCGTCCTTGCGCTGCACCTCGCCGGTGATCATCTCACCGACGCGATGGCTGAACTCGTCGAAGACGATCTCCCGCTCGGCCTCGCGGACACGCTGCATCACGACCTGCTTGAAGGTCTGCGCCGCGATCCGCCCGAACTCCGCGGCATCCACTTCCTTCTCCTCGGCGTGGACGCCTGCCGTCAGAGTGTCCTCCAACTCCTCAGCAGCCACCTCGTCCTCCACCAGCGCCCGCGCGAACATGCGCGCCGTGCGCTGGTCGAAGTCTATCTCAAGCCGCAGGTCGTCGCTGACACCGTAGTGCTTGCGGTACGCGGACGCCATGGCAGCCTCGACGGTCGCGATCAGCGACGTCATCGGGATGTCTTTCTCTCGCTGAAGCTGCTCAAGAGCCTCTATGAACTCACCGTTCATGACTCATCCTCCTGCGGGAGGGCACCCTCCGGCCCCGCGTCTGTCTCCCAGTCGTACACGAGGTGTGCCTCCTCGATCTCCATCAGCGGGATCCGGAGCGTCTCACCGTCTGCCTCGATCGTGACTGCGTCATCCCCCAGGCCGAGCAGCAGGCCTGTGTCGGTGCGGCGCTCCCCTTCTTGCGTGCGATGCCGGATGGCCGCCTGCTGCCCCACGAAGCGCTCGAAGTCGCCGTCGCGGGTCAGCGGCCGGTCCAGGCCCGGCGATGAAACGATCAGTGTGTATGAGCCTGGGATCGGGTTGAGCGTGTCAATCAGCATCGAGAGCCGCCGGCTCATCGCACTGCAGTCGTCGGCGGTGATGCCCTCTTTCCGGTCGATCAGGAAAGTGAGCGTCCTCCCGCCGCCTTCGCCACCGTACTTGATCTGCACCAACTCGTAGCCGAAGTCATTGACCGTCTGCTCGACCTCGGCCTCGATCCTGCGCACGACCGGATGTTTCCGGATGTTCATCGCGTCTGCACTCCGTGCGACCGAAGGCGGCCTCGGAATCGGAGGCCGCCTAAAACAAAGGGAGTGGGCCACGGGGCCCACTCCCAGACACAAATCCCTGGGACTGCAGCGCTACTACTCACTCATTATAGCGCAAGCATGGGGCGAATGCAAGGCCGCAGGCGGTCTGAATCGCGGTTTCCCACAGCCGAGCCCCTACGCACTGCCGCCGCCGCTGTCGTTCCTGGTCGTCAGCCGCCGTTCGTTGCCGCCGCGGCCGTCACGGTCGCGCACCGCACTCCCCGCGATTTCAGCTTCGCGAGCAGATACGGTAGAGCGACCTCGGTCTCGTCATAGCCGTTGTGCAACAGCACGATGCCGCCGTTGGCGAGCTTCGCGTCCATCGCCTCGGCGATCGCCGGGCCGGTCGCGCCGGGGTAGTTGCCGATGTTCTCCGTCCAGAACACGCTCGTAAAGCCCGTCGCCGCCGCCGCCTGCCGCACCGAGGCGTTGTAGTTCCCGCCGGGCGGCCGGAAGATCGTCACCGTCTTCCCGCAGGCCTGCCGGATCGCCGCGCGGCTGCGCACCAGCTCCTGCTCGATCCCCAGCCGGTCCAGCGTGCACAGGTTGCAGTGCGTGTGCGAGTGGCTGCCGATCTGATGCCCGCGCTCGACGATCTCCCGCACCAGTTCGGGATACATGACCGCCTGCTTGCCCACCAGGAAGAACGTGGCGCGGTAGTTGTAGCGGTCGAGCAGGTCGAGGATCCACGGTGTCATCACCGGATGCGGGCCGTCGTCGAAGGTCAGTGCAACCGTGTGCGGCTCGGGCAGCACGTAGACCTCCCGCGAGCCGCCGAGCGCGTGCAGACCCATGCTCCGGTAGCCCAGCAGCAGGTCGGTGCGGCTGCCCGGCAGCAGGGGGTCGTGCGCGAAGACGTACTCGTAGGAGGCGATGGCCTCCTCGAAGCGCCCATCTTCCTCGAGCGCGCGGCCGAGGAGCTGGGCGTTCGTCAGCGGAGTCGCCCGCAGTGACAGCAGTGCGCACAGCTCCTCCTGTGCCACCAGCCGGGCCGTCCGCTCCCGCGGGTCGAGCGTGCGCGCGCCGTTGAAGACGCGCAGCATGACCGACGCGCTCGCGGTCACCTCGTCGCCATCCGTGTAGCCCTCCACGCGCAGCTCGCGCACGCCATCGGGCGCACGGCGCGTGTCGATGGTCGTGCGGAAGGGCTGCATGTTGCTCAGCGCCACGAACTGATTGCCCAGCAACACCGCGATGTGCCGGATCCGCGCGCTCGTCTCGATCTCAACTTCCAGCTCCACCATCCCGCTCACCGTGCTGCTCGCGAGCGGTCGTACGATGCGCAGTCCGTCGCTGGTCCCGGTCATCGGCTCGGGCTCGGGCAGCCCCACCGTCGGCTCCGGTCCGGGCTCAGGCGCCGTCGCGTAGACCGTCGCCTGCGGTTGCAGCACGTGCTCGGGAGCCAGCGCCAGCCGCTGCTCATCACCCAGGTGCTGCGCGGCCCAGTACGCCGCATCCGGCGACAGCAGCGCCGAGGCGACCGCCAGCGCGCCCGGCTCGGCCGCGAAGCTGCTCGCGTCCGCGCGCCCGAGGGCATGTACGGCCTCATCGTAGCGCCCCAGCGCCAGCAGCGCCGCGCCGTGCACGTGCCTCGCCAGCGGGTCGGAGGCGCTCTCGGCCACCGCCGCCGTCGCGTCTCCCAGCGCGCTCTCATACAGCCCGATCCTGCACGCGAGCCACGCGGCGCTGGCGCGGAGGGCGGCGCGGTGTGAGGCGGCGTGGCTGAGGGCCTGGCGGTACTCGATCATCGCAGTGTACTCGTCGCCCTGCAGGTGGCGGCAGGCGGCGGTGCCGGCGTAGGCGGAGGCGAGCTCGGGGGAGAGGATCGCGGCGCGCTCGAAGAAATCATCGGCCGCCTCCACCTTGCCGAGCTGCAGCAGTGCCGCGCCCTGACCCACGAGCGCCTCGGCGCAGGTCTCATCGGCGTAGCCCGCCTGCTCGAAGGCGTCGAAGGCCGGGCGCCAGTTCCCGCGGTACATCTCCTGGCAGCCGGTGAGCAGATGCTCGCCGGCTCCGGCCAGCACCGCGGGTGTGGTGAGCAGCAGCGTCAGTATGATTGCGGCGAACGTGCGGCGGATACCCATCAGTTCAGCGTGACCTCTCCCGCGTCCAGGACGACTCGACTGCCGGCGCCGTCAATGATAGCGAGCCGCCCATCATCCGTCCAGCCCACCGCGCGCCCCTCGATGACTTGATCGCCCGCGCGGGCGATCAGTTCGTGCCCGGCGAGGCAGTCGCGGGTGCGCAGCGCCTCGATGATCGGGGCGCTCTCCCCGGCCGTCAGCCGGTAGTGATGACACTCGAAGCGCTCCAGCAGCGCGTCGGCCAGCTCGTCCAGGTCCAGCTCGCGGCCGAGCTGCTCGGACGCGAAGGTCGCGCTCTCACGAAGCTCCTCGGGCAGATCGCCCGCGCGGCCGTTGGCATTGACGCCGATGCCGACCGCCATCAGCCCGCCCGCCGGGCCCTCGGCCAGCACTCCGGCGACCTTGCGGCCCGCCAACAGCACGTCGTTCGGCCACTTCACCGCAACCGCAGCCGCGCCCGCCGCCTCCAGCGCCTCGGCGGTCGCCAGCGCCATCGCGGGCCCGAGCATCCCCTCGGCGCCGCGCGGCGGATCGACCAGCGCGCTCAGCAGCAGGCAGCGACCGGGCACATCGCTCCACGTGCGCCCGAGCCTGCCGCGGCCCGACGTCTGCGTGTCGGCGCGCACGGCCGTCCACGACAGCGCCTCCCGGCGCGCCAGCCGCAGCGCCTCGAGGTTCGTCGAGTCGATGCTCGGGTGATGGTACACGCGCCAGTTGCCGCGCATCTCAGGCGTGGCGGTCACATGCGTCCTCCGACGGACGGCGTTACTGTTGGTGAATTAGACGCGCTGGGCGGGGGAGTGTTCCGGCGGTAAGCGCAGCGGTTGCATTGCGCCCCGGGGGAGTGAGGCAGTCGTCGTCCCCCGCGTTCGAGGGCCGGCCCTACTTAAAGCGCACGAAGGTCTGGTCGATCCAGTAGTCGCCCTGCTCGTTGACGGCGATGCCGACGCCGAGGTGCGTCGGGCGGTCCCACAGGATCGTCTGGCTATGGGAGTCGCTCTCCATCAGCCGCGCGTGGCTCTCGCGGACGTTGTCGAGGTTGAACGACCACAGTGGCCGGGAAGCCATGCGTGAGAGGTTCTCGCCGATGCACTGAGCTCTGAAGCCGTAGGCGAGGCGGAAGCGATCGGCGGGGGTGCGTCGCGACGCCTTGGGCGACTGATGGCTGAAGTACACCAGCCGCGCCATCTCCTCGCTGTGTCCGCGCGCGACGGCTGCAAGGTCGCTGTCGGGCATGAGCAGGGGCAGGCCCCGCCGGGCGCGTTCGGCGTTGGTCAGGAAGATCATCAGCGCCTCGCCCTCAGCGATCTCGCGGGTGAGGCGGCCGTCCAGTGCGCCGCGTTCAAGCAGGCCGAGGAGCTGGTAGCGCGTCAGGTGCTCACGCGCGAGCGGCTCGTTCGCCCGCCGCTGGTAGAGCAGCCCCAGTGACGCGTGCGGCGGGGCCCAGTCCGGCGCGAGCTGCGCGGCCTGCTCGACCTTCGTGAGCGCCCCGAGCTCATCGCCGCGATCCAGCAGGACGCGCGCGTCGGCGAGCATCTGCTCGGCCTGCTGGGGGGCCGCCGCCTGAGCGAGCACGCAGGGAAGCGCCAGCGCCGCCATCAGCGCTGTCCGGAGCAGCCTCCCCAGCAGGGCCTTGCTCACGCTTCGTCCTCCATGGAGTGTCCGGTGTGCATCTCCAGCGCGCGCTCCGCCGCCACGAGTGCCGCGCCGATGGCCACCACGAGCTGCGGCTCGTCAGGCACCACCAGCTCGGTCTTCAGCACCGCGCCGAGTTCCCGTGCAATCGCACCGTTCTTGGCGACGCCCCCGACCAGCATCACCGGCGGCTCGACGCCCACCTGCAACACAAGCCCCGAGGTGCGCAGCGCCACCGCCCGGCACAGGCCCGCGGCCACGGACCGCCGATCCGTCCCCCCCGCCAGCAGCCCGACGACCTCCGACTCCGCGAAGACCGTGCAGGTGCGGGCGATCTGCGCGACCTCGTCGGCCTCCACCGCCAGCCGCTCGAGGCCGTCCACGTCGGTCTCCAGCGCCCCCGCCATCACTTCCAGAAAGCGCCCGGTCCCCGCCGCGCAGCGGTCGTTGAGCGCGAAGTCCAGCGGATAACCCTCCGCGTCCACGCCGATCGCCTTGCTGTCCTGGCCGCCGATGTCCACGACCGTGCGGGCGTGCGGATCGAGCATGTGCGCGCCGCGCGCCGCGCAGGTGATCTCAGTGACCGTCGAGTGCGCGAAGCTCAGCGACTCGCGCCCGTAGCCGGTCGCAACGATCGCGCTCAGGCTCTCAATATCAATGTCGGCCTCGGACAGCGCCTGCTCAAGTGCCCGCCCGCCCGCGTCCTGCGGGGAGGCGCCGCTTGGGATGCGCACACCGGCCACGATCCTGAGCCGCGAGGCGTCAAGAACGACCGCCTTCGTGGCGAGCGATCCGACGTCAACTCCTGCGCTCAGCATACCCGGTCGACCGCCGGGCGAAGCAGTTTCTCGCGCAAATCCAGAGGTTCCGGCAACAAATCTATCACATAACTCGCCTCAAGTCAACGGTTACTCAAGATACTCGCAGGCGGCATTGGGACCCCAATCCGCGCTGCTGCCGCCGTCGTTTGCCGCTGTTGCCGACGTCGGCTATAATCTGCGCACTCCATGAATCCCGGCGACCCCCGGATGGCCATGACGATCGCGGGCGCGCTTGTCGCCGCCGCGGCGCTCTACGTCTGCTGGCTCAGGCTCCGGACGGCGCCCGCGCCGAGGAGGGCTCTTCTCCTCGGCCTGCGGGCGGTCCTCCTCGCGCTCGTCGTAGCCGCGGTGGTCAATCCCACGCTCGAACGCGAGCGACGCGTCGAGCGTCCGCCGCTGCTGCTCGTGGCGCTCGACGCCTCGCGTAGCATGACCGACCTGCCCTTCGACGGCCCGTCGCGCTACGCACAGGCGCGTGAGGCCCTCACTGAGGGCCCGCTGGCCGACGCGCTGCAGGACGCGCGCGTGGAGCGGGCCCTGCTCGGCGCTGAGGTGCTTGCGGCCGCCGAGTTCCCGGCTCAGATCGAGCCCTCCGGCAAAAGCGATCTGCAGGCAGCGCTCAGTGCGCTGCTGCGCACTCCGCGACCCCGCGTGCCCGCCGCCTGCCTGCTGGTGTCCGATGGCGCGGACGGCACCGACCGGCCCGCCGCGCGCGTGGCGGAAGCCCTCGGCGCCTACGCGATCCCCGTCTACTGTGTTGGCGTCGGCGGCGCCGATCCGGTGCCTGACCTGAGCATCGCCGGCCTTGTCGCGCCCGAGACGGTCACTGAGGGCGAGCGCTTCGAGTTGCGCGCGCTGGTGCGGGCCGCCGGTCTCATCGATGAGCCCCTCACGCTCGCCCTGCGCGAGGGCGAGCGCGAGGTGGCCTCCCGCACCCTCGACGCGGGCGAGACCGAGCGCCCGGCCACCTTCGAGTTGACCGCCGGCGCGCCCGGCCCGCACCGCTACGTGCTGGAGGCCCGCTGCGGCGCCGCCGAGGCAACCGCCGCGAACAACCGCCGCAGCGTCGTAGTGCGCGTCGAGCCCGCGCAGGCGCGGCTGCTCTGGATCGAGGGCAGCCCACGCCGCGAGTATACCTTCCTGCGCCGCCTGCTGCTCAGCGTCGAGGGCCTCGAGGCCACGATCCTCCTGCGCAAGGCCGATCCCGCGCAGTTCTGGCGCGACGAAGGTCAGCCGCGTCGCTCCTCGCTCGCATCCGCCGGCGAGCCGGCCCGCTACCGCGCGGTCGTGCTCTCCAACGTGGACGCTGGCGCGCTCGGAGGCGGCTTCGCAGCGCGCCTGGCCGACTACGTCTCCGCCGGCGGCGCGCTGGCGATGCTCGGCGGCCCCGATGCCTTCGGCGCGGGCGGCTGGGCAGGCACGCCGCTCGCCAATGCTCTGCCTGTACGCATCACCGCAGGCGACGGCCTGCTCGCAGACCCGATCTCCCCGCGCCTGAACGGTGACGGCGAGCTCGCCCGGGCGCTGCGCGAGAGTGGCATCGAGAGCTGGGAGCGCCTGCCGCTGCTGGAGGGCATGAACGCGACCGGCGGCCCCGCAGCGGGCGCGGAGGTCGCGCTGCAGGGCTTCGCCGGAGGCGCCGCGCTCGGGCCGGTGCTCGCGGGGCGCCGCTACGGCGCGGGCCGCACGCTCGCCGTCACGGTCGCTGACACCTGGCGCTGGCGCCAGTCGCCGTCGGCCGACGCGTACTCGCGCGCCGCGTGGGAGGCGCTGTGGTCGAGCGTCATCGGCCACCTGATCGCGCCGCGCGCCGACCGGCGGGTCGTGCTGGAGGTCGGCCGCGACACCTTCGAGGCCGGGCAGCCGATCCGCGCGGACGTCTACGTCACTGACGAGGAGATGCGCCCGGTGAGCGACGCCTCCGTGCGCCTGGAGGTCAGCGGGCCTGGCGGCGAGGTAGAGGTGGTTGCCGATCCCACGCGCACCGAGGGCGTCTACCGCGCGGCGCTGCAGGCCACCGAGCCTGGCGAACTGCGCCTGCGCGCGGTCGCCGAACGTGGGGGAGAGGTGCTCGGTGAGGACGCGCGCACGATCGAGGTCGTCGAGCCGGTCGGCGAGCTGACCGACGCGGCGCGGCCGGAGGTGCTTGAGGCGATCGCGGCCGAGACCGGCGGTCGCTACCTGCCGCTCGACCGGGCCGACGAGCTGTCGAACGCACTTCTGCTCACCCCCGAGGTCGAGCAGCGGACGCTTCGTCTGCGCCCCGCCCGCGAGTGGTGGTTCTTCGCGATCGTGCTGGCGGTGGCGGCGGCGGACTGGCTGCTGCGCAGGCGGTGGGGGCTGGGCTGATGGCGAAGGACGGCGGACACGGCGACTGAAGGCATGCGTGTCGCCGAGGGGAGTCCTATGTCTGGATGCGGCCCGCCGGTGTGGATTGCCGCCGGCTCGCAGGCCCGCGCCACTTGGGGACGATGGCGGTCAGGAGAACTGGGCGAGCCAGGCTGGCAGGTCAGGCTCAAGGTGGGCACAGCGGACATCGATGCAGGCGACTGATCGCGGGCGGCCTTGATTGACGGGCGCACCAGCGATCGAGTACGGGATGACGCCATCGTGAATCTGAGAATGAGTGGTCCAGAAGAGGGAGTAGTCCCTGGGCCCGCAGTTCGGGTTGCCACGGTTGTAGAGGAGGTACTCCCTGAATCGGTCGATGCGACCTCCGCCAAGCTGCTGTCCGGTCAGGTACGCGTACACCTCATCCTTGAACTCGCCGCCCTTAACCTTGGCCCACACATTGTTGGGGGCGGTGGAGACTATCGTGACGAGCAATACGTCCACCTCGAAGGCCTCGCTGAAGAGGACGTAGTCGTTGGTGATGTTGTAGAGGTTGTACCACAGATTGCCTGGCAGGTCCGTGGGTCGGTCTGTGGCGAGCCGGTAGCAGTCTTGGTTGCGCGGGCACTCAAGACAGTGGCGCGGGGACCGGGCATTGTCCATGCTGTAGAGCGACTTCTGGTTGTTGATGGAGATGCCAAGCAGAGGCCGTTCGTCGGGTGTTCCTGCGCTATCCGAGCGGAAGATGGCGAAGTCGGGCGATCGGGGGAGAGACTTGAGCATATCGGCCTTGTCCTTGCCGACGACGAGACCGTCGGGGTTGTACCCGAAGTGGCCCAGGAGGAGGGACTGCTGGCCTGCCATATGAGCTTCCCACCACGCGCGGAAGAACGCTTCGGCGATGTTGCCGACGCCAAGGTTGCGTTCCATGCGATCACGCGTGTACATGTGGGTCAGGTTGGCGGGGCTATCCATGAGTGGGATCGTCCTTCCGCAGCGGGGGTATGTCAGTGAGGAGTTCGGGCAGCGAAGTCTCCAAGGCGGCCGCCAAGCGGGCGAGGTTGAGAAGAGATACGTTGCGTTCGCCACGCTCTATGCTGCCGACGTAGGTCCGGTCAAGACCGGCGAGTTCGGCGAGTGCCTCCTGGGAGAGGCCTTCTTGGCGTCTCAGTGTGCGCACCGTGGCCCCCAGCTGGGAGAGGACGCGGATGCGGTCGGTGGTCGACATCGTCTCAATCACTCCCGGAGGTGCAACCAGCTTGCACGGCGAATCGTATCGTAGTAGATGACAATCAGTCTACGGACTATAAGCATCATTCGCGATGAGGTGGCGGGCAGCGACTTGAGGACGAACGCGGGAGTCCCGGGGGAGTGCAACACAGGCCGCGACGACGTGTGTGTGCTCCATACGGCGGACGCATGGGAACGGGGAGAGACAGTGAGAGTTCTGAGTGGGAGTGTGCGAAACGGCGAACGCCTGAAGTGCGTCAGCCTGTTCACAGGGGCGGGCGGACTGGACTACGGATTTGAGGCGGCAGGCTTTGCGACGCGTGTGGCTGTCGAGTTTGACGAGGAATGCTGCGAGACGCTACGGACGAACACGGACTGGCCCGTCATGGGCCACGATCTGTCTGAGTTGCCATCCGTGAAGATCATGCAGCGGGGTGGCTTAGAGGAGGGGGAAGTGGACCTGCTGCTTGGCGGGCCTCCGTGTCAGCCCTTCTCGAAGTCCGGGTATTGGGCGCACTACCACAGGCGATCGCTCGATGACCCGCGTACAGGGACGTTGTATGGTTACATGCGGTGCGTGCGCGACATGCGGCCGAGGGTCTTCGTGCTTGAGAATGTGGCTGGGCTCAACTACTCGGGGAGAGAGGAAGGGTTCCAAGTGATAGAGGAGTTGGCTGAGCGGATCAACCGGGAAATGGGCACCTCTTACAGTCTGTCGTGGGCAGTCCTGAATGCAGCAGATTTCGGCGTCCCTCAGCGCCGGAAGCGGCTCTTCATTGTTGGGGACCGGGAAGGGAGAGCGTTTCGGTTCCCGGAGGTCACGCACTCAGAGGAGGCGGTGGCGGAGCGGGTTCAGGGGAGGCTGATTGGGGGATGGACAGCGCCTTGGGTCGGGGCGTGGGAGGCGATTGCCGGGGCAGAAGTCGGTGGGAATGAGGACTTGCGGATGCGGGGGAAGTGGGCCGGGCTGTTGCCCTCGATCCCCGAGGGCGAGAACTACCTATGGCACACGGATAGGAAGGGCGGGCTACCTCTTTTCGGGTGGCGCACTAGGTTCTGGACGTTCCTTCTGAAGCTCGCAAAGAACCAGCCTTCGTGGACGATCCAGGCGCAGCCAGGACCGTCGGTCGGACCATTTCATTGGGACAACCGTCTGCTGAGCGTCGGGGAGATGGCTGCGCTTCAGACGTTCCCCAAGTGGGTGAGATTCGCTGGTGAGAGGCGATCCGTCCAGCGGCAGATAGGCAACGCAGTGCCTTGCCTGCTGGCAGAAGTGCTTGCACGGGCTATTGGACAGCAGTTGTTCATGCGGGCATGTGCCGATGAATTGGAGTTCATGGTACCTCGTCGCAGACCGGTTCCCGATCCAGAGCCAGTTCTACCCGTGCCGTCTGAGTACCTGACGTACCTGGGGGATCACGCAGCCCACCCGGGAACCGGTAAGGGACCGGGCCGAACTGGCTGTGTCAGTCGTGTGAGTACGGCGCAAAGGGAGGAAAGCAAGCAGGCATAGGGGTAGTCGGCTGACGTTCACGAAATCGAGAAGCACTGACAGCAACGTCAAAGCCGACTGACCGCACCGACCGACGTGAAGTGAGGCAGCATGAGACACCGGACGATCGCGACCATCACAATTGGCCTGGCGCTCGTGGTGATCGGCTCGGCGTGGCCTGAGGAAGCCGTCGGGCGGCTCAAGTACGCCGGTGGTGGCGACTGGTACGCCAACCCCACCTCGCTGCCGAACTTGCTGGAGTTCGCGCGCGAGCACACCAACCTCGATCTGCCGCGCCGCGAGGTGACCGTCGAGCCGGGCTCGCGCGAGCTGCACTCATTCGCCTACGTCTACATCACCGGCCACGGGCGCATCCGCTTCACGCCCGGCGAGGCGCGGAACCTGCGCGAATACCTCCTCGGCGGCGGCTTCCTGCACGTCGATGACAACTACGGCCTCGACGAGAGCTTCCGCGAGGAGGTCCGCAAGGTCTTCCCCGACCGCGAGCTGATAGAGCTGCCGTTCTCGCACCCGATCTACCATTGCTTCTTCGGCTTCCCCGGTGGGCTGCCGAAGATCCACGAGCACGACGGCGGCCCGCCGCACGGCTACGGGATCGTCCATGAGGGTCGCGTGGTGCTCTTTTACAGCCTCAACACGGACCTCGGCGACGGGTGGGAGAGCGCTGAGGTGCACAACGATCCCGAGGAGGTCCGCCTCCAGGCCCTGCGCATGGGAACGAACCTGCTGGTGTACGCGCTGAGCAGGTGAAGGCCGGCGCGGGGGAACCTGTGCGCACGAGGGCGTGCGCACCACGGTACTGCCCCCGCCCTTGCGGCTTCGGGCGTTCACTCGTATAATGCCCTCCGGGTGGGAGAGAAACCATGAACGCGCGAATGTGTCCAATGATTCGCGGGCGTCAGGCCCGTTGCAGGGGTCTGATCGGCCCTAACCACTCGGTGAGGCGCACCCACCAGGGGAGACTGAACAGATGAGGAACCGGTCGCACGTATATGCGCTGCTGACACTGCTGCTGCTACTCGGCTCGACCATCATGGTCGGTTGCGGCGGCGACGCTCAGTCCGTCGTCTTCCAGAACGTCTCCGAGCGCGTCTCCTGGGGCGTCCTCGAGGACATCACGTTCGCGTCATTCGGCGGGAACGGGCTGCTCTACGTCTACAGCATCACCGACCAGGGGCGAGCGCTCAACCTGCTGACGCTTTCTGACAACGACGAGGACCTCAACGATGAGGGCGGGCGGCAGCCCGACTACAGCCCCGACGCCCTGCAGATCGCGATCTCCTCGCGGCGCGGCGAGACTCCGGCGCTGTATCTGATTCCCGCCGACCGCGGCGATCGCGACGGGATCACGCAGGTCACCGACGATGCCGGCACCGGCGCCGACACCGAACCGAACTTCCATCCCGACGGCACGCGGATCGCCTACACCTCGACCCGCCGCGCCGGTGACGCCGACATCCGCATGGTCAACACCGACGGCACCGCCAACACAGCCGTCATCGAGACCGGCGCCGAGGAGCACTGGGGCGTCGTCTCGGCCGATGGCACGATGCTCGCCTACCAGTCCGACGCGGGCGGCATCACGGGCATCTGGGTCAAGGACATCAGCGCTCTGGGCACCGCGGGTTACGATCCCACCGATCCGGGCGTGAACGTCACCGCCGCCTCGCCGTTCCGCAACGAGGCGCCCGACTGGTCGCCCGACGGGACGATGATCGCCTTCCACTCGAATCGCAACGGCGACTTCGACGTCTTCCTGATGAATGCTGACGGCAGCGATCAGGTCGCGGTCACCGCCGACGCCCGCTCCGACGGCTACCCGGTCTTCAGCCCGGACGGCACGCGCTTGGCGATCACTCGCGACCGCGAGGTCTGGACCGTCCCGGCTCTGCCGTGGACGCAGTGGCAGAATGAGATCGACGAGCTCTCCGACCAGCTCACCCGCCGCTTCTAAGCCGCACTTCCCGACGCCTCGTCAGGGCCCGGCTCTCTGAGCCGGGTCCTTTCATCGTACGGGCGAGCGCCGCCGTGTGCCGTTGGAGGGGCCGCCGCGCGTAGCGCGGTCCGGGCCCTGCGAGCGTAGCGAGTAGGGACCGGAGCCGCTGTGCCGGCCCCCGCCTTACACGTCCGCAACGGCGGGCCGGCACAGCGGCTGAGTTCCGCAGGCGGAACTCACCCCTCGCGCAGATGCTGCGCATCTGACGCTCGCGGCGGCCCCTCCACGGCAACAACAACGACCGCCCACCCGCCCTTGGCCTCGACGCGCGAGCCTGCTACACTGTGCGCGCGATACCTGACGAGCGCGCGTGGCGAAGCCGTTGGAGCCGGGGTGCTCGGGATTTCGGCGTGTGAGAGGCAGGCGCCTATGAAGCTGAGATGGCGAGTAGCTGCCGCGGCCCTGGCGCTTACGCTACCGATCGCCTCCAGGCCCGATGCACAGGAGCTTGCGACGCAGCGGGAGGCCACAGTCGTGGGACAGACGATCGTCGATGCCGCAACAGCTCTGCGCCCGATCCTGCCACCGGAGATCTACGCGGTGCCGGGGATCGAGACGAACGTCTACTTCGACAACATCGTCCTCACACCTGACAGCAGCGCCCTGCTCTGGGACGTAGACTGCGCGCTGGGCGCCCATCAGCGAGAGCGCTGGACCGCGGTGCCCGGCGCCGATGACGTCGGTGACCACCCGCTGACGGTGCGTATCGTCACCCCTGAGGTGCAGACGGTGCTGGAGATGGCCACGACGCTGCGCGTGATTGATCCGGCGGCGGGAGCGGGCAGGGAGATCACCGTATTGTGCGTGGGCGCCAGCGGCACCGCCGCCTCGGTGTACACCGCGCGCCTGCTGGAGCTCTTCGCGCAGGACGAGGCCGTGGCTGCGACGCTCATCGGTGAGGGCGGTCCGGGCGGCGACACCGGCAACCGCCACGAGGGCTACGGTGGCTGGAGTTGCGCCAGGTTCGTGGAGAACTGGGTGGACGGCGAGGACTTCGTCGAGCTCGATGGCGTCCGCCGCCGGGGGCGCAGCCCTTTCCTCTTCGAAGTGGACGGGGAGCAGCGCCTGGACTTCCAGCAGTACCTCGACCGCAACAACGGCGGTCGCGCTCCGGACTTCATCACGGTGCTTCTCGGCGGGAACGACAACTTCTCGGCCACGGAAGCCGACATCGAGGAACGCATCGACACGATGCTCGGCTACCTCGACCAGTTGCTCGCGGCCTTCCGCGCAGCGGCGCCGAACGCGCAGATCGGGATCGTGCCGATGACGCCGCCCGCGGCGAGCCAGGACGCCTTCGCGGCGAACTACGGCACCAGTCAGACGAGGTGGCAGTATCGCCGCAATCAGCAGCGTACGACCGAGCGCCAGTACGCGACCTACGGCGAGCGCTCGGCGGAGGGCATCTCCCTGGTGCCGGTCTTCGTCGGCCTCGACACGGTCCACGGCTACCCGACGGTCAGCGTGACCCCCAACGCATATGCCCCGGGGGAGATCGCGCGCATGAGCAACGGCCTGCACCCCGCCCCGGCCGGCTATAAGCAGATGGGCGATGCCATCTACTGCTGGATCAAGGGCCGCCTCGCCGCCGAGGACGCTGCCACCCGGTGACGCGTCCCATGATGCGGGTGCCCTCACCTGAACGCATTCCCCGCCGTTCCTCCCCCTCTCCCGCCCGGAACCGCGTCGTGTGCGGTTCCCGGGGGGAGGGGGCCGGGGGGAGGGGCCGCCGCTGCCGCCCACACAATCCGGAAGGTCCATCCCGCCCGGCAACGAACTCCCCTCCCGCGAAACGCCGCACATTCATCGATGCGACGCCGGGAGATGGAGCCGATGTCACGCTACCCGCAGCAGCCGGTGCAGATCACCTCACCGTGGGATGGCGACGTGCTCAACCGCCACGATGGCGCCGAGACCGACGAGGGCCTGACGATCGCGATCGAGGGTACTGCGCCCGCCGATCAGGACGTGCTGGTGGCCGGGCAGGCCGCGCAGCGCGATGGCGAGCGCTTCAGCGCCCAGGTGACGCTCACCGAGCCGCGCTCCACGATCATCGCCGAGTGCCCGGCGGGCTCGGACAGCGTCCGGCTGATCTACGACCGCCGCTCGCGCAAGCGCTACCGCTTCTCTGTCGATGACAACGTGCTGTTCCTGCGCGACCTCACGCGCGACCAGCCGCAGTCGCTCTTCGATCACTGGTACCTCGCGTTCTGGCGCGAGATGAACGAGCGCTTCGGGGCGAAGATCCACATCAACATCTACTACCAGACCCCCGGCTTCATCCTCCCCGAGATGCACGACCGCTGGCGCGACGAGTGGGCGGCCAACGCGCACTGGCTGCACCTGAGCTTCCACGCGTTGCAGAACGAGCCCTCGTGGATCTACCGCAACGCCCCCGGCCGGCGCATCGCGCGTGACTTCGAGATGGTGACCGACGAGATCGAGCGCTTCGCCACCCTCACCGTCACCGGCAACACCACCACGGTGCACTGGGCGGAGGCCACGCGCGAGGGTTGCATCGCGCTGCGTGAGCGAGGCATCGAGCGGCTGATCGCGCTGCCTGGCTTCCACGCCGACGGGGCGCCGCGCACGTCTTACTACCTCGACGCGCCGCACGTGCAACGGCTGCTCGAGCGCGACGCGTGGTGGGACGCCGACACCGACGTGATCTTCGTGGCCTGCGACGAGGTCGTGAACTCGCAGACGCTGGAGAACGTGCCGAAGGTCCTTGACGAGCAGGAGCAGAGCCCGCATACCTCCGAGCTGATCGAGCTGCTGATCCACGAGCAGTACTTCCGCGAGGAGTTGATGAACTATCAGCCGGAGATCAAGGACAAGGTGATCGCGGCGCTGGAGTGGGTCTCCGAGCGCGGCTACGAGTCGTGCTTCTGGTGCGAGGGGCTGCTGGGGAACACGCGGGGCTGGTAGCCGAACGGCCGGGCCCGCGCGACGGCGGTCGTGCCGTACGGGAGGGGCCGCTCCGAGCGAAGCGAGGAGTGAGGCGCGCCAGCGCCGAAGCCGCTGTGCCGGCCCCGCCTTCCGAACACCCATGCAGGAATGCTCGTCAGGTCCGTCTAAGGGTGCACACAAGGAGTGGTAGACGTGGCGGACCAGACGCTGGACTGCAAGGGTCTCTCGTGCCCGATGCCGATCGTGAAGCTCGCCCAGGCCGCCAAGGGCATGGAGGCGGGCGACTCGATCACGGTGATCGCCGATGATCCCGGCTTCGACCCGGACGTGCACGCGTGGGCCGAGGCACAGGGCCATGAGCTCAAGTCGCTCGACGAAGAGGGCGGCGTGTTCACGGCGGTCATCGAGCTGAAGTAGTGCGGAGGAGGCGGGCCCGATGGCGGATGCAACCGAAGAGAAGCGCGCAACGATCGTCGTCTTCTCAGGAACGATGGACAAGGTGATGGCGGCTCTGATCGTCGCCACCACCGCCGCGGCGATGGGCCACAAGGTCACGATGTTCTTCACCTTCTGGGGGCTCTCCGCCCTCAAGAAGGGCGGCGTCGCCGACTGCGAGCGCAACTGGATGCAG
>JALGSW010000198.1 GCA_029821635.1 Candidatus Zipacnadia bacterium | reverse complement strand
CGGAGTCATGGTGCCGCTGGGGACATGTTCGACGCCGAATGCGAGGCCCACACCCGCGAGCGCCCCGCCCAGCAGGATCGCGGCGATCCCCCCGGCCACGCCGCTCTTCCCCCACCGCCGGAACGCGATGAGCGTGAACGCCATGCCCAGCACAATCATCCCCGACCACGCGTTGATCTCCGGTCGCTGCCCCCCGCTTACGTACGCGTCGGTGTCGAAGGCCGCCGCCGTGTAGCCCACATGCTGATAGCTCGGCTGCTGCTCGATGACGCCCTCGTACTCGATGCGCATCGTGCGTCCCCCTCTCGCGCGTGGCTATACATTACGCACCTCTCGCTGCCCGCCAGTGCCGTACGGAGGGGCCGCCTGAGGCCCGCTGCCGTCTATGCGGGCCGAAGTCGGCCCGCGTGCAACCGTTCCCGTTCAGCAATTGTGAGTGCGACCTGTTCCCGGTGAGGCGCGGGCCGACTTCGCGCGGCGCGCAAGCGCGCGAACCCTCGCTGGCGCTCGGGCGGCAACGCTCAGGCGGCCCCTCCGTACGACGTACGGCGCGATACCGCCAAACGTGCTCAACGCAATGCGCGCGTCCTCAGCAGTACTTCCGGCCCTCGCCCACAAGCTCCGGGCAGCGGTTGATCGCCCAGAAGGTCTCGATGATCGCAGCGCGGTTCTGCGCGCAGGTCACCGACGGCGCGTCCAGCCTGCCCGTATTCGCGTAACTCTCACCGCGGCAGCCGCCCATGCACCAGTGCCTCGCCCAGCACTCCCGGCAGGTCGCGCGGCTCTCCAGCGCCACCGCCTCGCGCACCTCGGCCGCTCGCCCGCCGCCCTGCCAGATCCGGCGCAACTGCCGCTCGCGGATGTTCCCGAAGGCCATCTCCGGCTGCGCCAGGTTGATGCACGGGTAGACCGTGCCGTCCGCGTCCAGCAGGAACGTCTGTGAGCCCGTGCCGCAGCCCCCGCGCAGCGCGCATGACCGACACGTCTGCGCGAGGATCGAGACGTAGTCTCTGCCAAGAAGGCTCCCCAATTCCGGCTCGCGCGAAACAAGGTCGGCGACGGTGCGCACGACCTCCGCAAGGTCCGGAGGCGCGAAATCGCCGCCACCAGCGAGCGCCTTCACTGGTATAAACCTTGCTTCATCAACAGAAAGTTCCTGCGCCATCCGCAAATAATCCGCGATCTCCCCCACGTTGCCCGCGTGGAAGACCATGCTGATGATCGTGTACGCGCCCGCGTCACGGAAGGCCTCCGTGCCCGCGACCGCCGCCTCGAAGGTCCCCGCGCCGCGCACCGCGTCGTGCGTCTCGGCGCTCGCCCCGTCGATGCTCACCTGGCACTCGATGCCGATCTCGGCGGCGCGGCGCGCGAACTCCGCGGTCACGAGCGTCCCGTTCGTGGACAGTAGTGGCGTCAGCTTCCGCCAGCGCGCCCACTCAGCCAGCGCGAGCGTGCGCTCGGGGGCCATCAGCGGCTCCCCGCCGAGCATCGCCAGTGGCGCGCCGCGCACGATCTGCTTCCGCACGCCCTCCAGCGCCGCGATCATCTCCTCGGCGGAAAGCTCGTCGCCACGGTCCTCGTGGTCGCGGTTGTAGCAGAATGTGCAGCGCAGGTTGCAGCGGTTCGTCACGTTGACGGAGATGCTCTCGATGCGCTGCTTCGGCGGCTTCACGCGCCGCTCGCCCATCACGCCCGCGCGCTTGAGCGCCTGCACGACCGCCGCCGCATCGCGCTCCATCCCGGGCCGGATCGGCAGGTGGTCGAGGGCCCGCGCGGGTGAGTCGCCCTCCACCAGCGCGGCAATGAAGTGATCGGCGTCGCGGTCCACGATCATCCACCAGGGCGGGTCGGCCCAGACGAGCAGGATGCTCTCCCCGCGGCGCTCGCGGTAGTCGGGTGCGAGGGCGGTCATGGGTGTGGCCTCCCAGTGGCGTGCCGCCTCCGCGCCTCAATGAGGCACAACAGTCCGAGGACGGTCAGGAGCGTCAGCGGCCAGCCCGAGGCCAGCTCGTAGTCGAGGAACGAGACGCCGACGGTGCCGAGGTTCCAGCCGACGTGTAGCGCGATCGCGGGCAGGACGCAGCCGGTCAGGTGCGCCGCGACGCCCGCTGCGAGGCCGACCCCGCCGATGATGACCATCTCCGGCAGGCCGTAGTGGGCGAGGGTGAATGCGGCGGCGCTCAGCACGACCGCCGCCATGCCGCCGATACGGCGCTCGATGGCGGGCTGGAGCGTGCCGCGGAAGAACAGTTCCTCGATGATCGGCGCGCCCACGCCCACCCACACGAGGCCCCAGACGGCCGCCCAGCCCGCAGGCAGCAGCGGCGCGAGGCGGCTCGGCAACGTCGGGCCGATCCAGATGCCGCCCGCCATGCCAAGCAACAGCGCGCCGATGGAGGCCATCATGAGCCACGCCTGACGGGAGGAGATCGGGTAGAGGTCAGCGGATCGGCGCCGGATGAGCAGCGCGCCCACGAGCAGCACGAGCGGGGGGATCAGTGACAGTATCAGCCATGCGCGCGCGCCGGCCTCGGGAAAGAGGCGGCTCAGCGCGGCGTTGGTGAAGAAGTACGCGGCGAAGGCCAGCAGCGAAGCCTCGACTGCCGTGAGCCAGCGCGCGTCCGGTTGAGGCTGCTCTTCCGTCGCCATCTCCCCCCTACTCCATCCCGATCTCCAGATCATCGATGTAGAACACCGCGGGGACGGTCGCGTCGCTCACGAAGCCGATCCACCACAGCTCGCGCCACTCCGCGCTGCCGCAGGCGAGGTCGGTGAACTCATGCCGCGTGCCATCGGGCATCGTGACCGTCAGCGTCCACGTCCCCGCCGCGTCGCCAAGCGGCGCCTCGACCTCGATGCGCACCCACTCCCCCACCGGCAGCGCAAGTGGCTCGATGCCCGCTACCGTCAGTTCCCCGTGGTTGATCTGCAGCGTCGGCCCCACCTTGTAGGCCGATGACGCGCCGCGCCACTCGTGGTAGAAGCCCGTCGCCTCGTCGATGCGGATCGCGAACTCGCAGCGACCCACGCCCTTCGTGTAGCCGGGTCGGTAGTAGAAGTGCGGGTTCCAGGACCTCTCAAGACCCTCAATGTCCTCGACGCGCAGGCTCTGCGTGCCCGACGCCGCCGCCTCGTCGCTGATCGCGATCAGCTCGGGATGGTCCTCCGTGTGCACCGCAGCGCGCAGCGGCTGCCCGCCCAGCGGCTGCGGCACGCCGAACCACGTGTCGAAGTTGTCGCTGATGCGCGCCGGCAGCGCCGCCTCGGGCAGCGGATCGTCGAGCTGCCGCTCGAAGCGCGCCGGCAGGTCCACCCAGTTGCGGTCGCCGTAGAGGCCGATCCCATCCATCGAGACCGGCTCGAAGCCGATGCGCAGCGCGGGTGAGTCCGCAGCGAGCGTGAAGTCACCGTGCTCCGGGTCGCGGAACCTCGGGTCCTCGAAGATCGCGTCGGCATCGTGCCCCTGCTCGCGCCAGGCCTCCAGCGACAGGCCGCAGAATACGGGCTCCTCGCCGGTGGTGCACCAGTAGAGGTTGCTGTCCACATCCTCGTTCTCGGTCACGCGCCGCCCGGCCATGTTCGGGTGGTCCTGGTAGATGATGTTGCGCTCGAAGATGAACGAGCGATGCTCCTCGGGCTTGCCGAGACTGAGGCCGAACTTCCCGGCGTACGCGAAGATGTTGTTGCGGACGATGCTGTCCTTCCCGTAGTGGCAGATGAAGCCGCTGTCGGTCGTGCCGATGACGATGTTGTTCTCGACCAGCAGATCGGTGGTGCCCTGGTCGAAGTAGATGCCCGAGGCGTGTGAGTAGGCCGGGTAGCACCAGATGTCCTCGAAGAGATTGTGCCGGATGACGGTGCCCTGCGACTCGCCGAGGGTGTAGATCCCGCCCATGTCCGAGAGCACGAGGTGGCCGCAGTGGTGCACGTAGTTGTCCTCGATGAGGTTGTCGTGCGCGAGGCTCGGGCCGTAGTGCCACTTCCAGCCGACGGAGATCCCGGTGTAGTTCATGTCCGCGATCTCGTTGTGCGTGACGCGGTTGAACGAGCTTTGCCCGATCCAGACGCCGATGGCGCCGCCGTGGACCTCCGTCAGGTGGTGGATGAAGCAGTTGTCCACGACGTTGCCGCTTGCCTCGGGCTCGACCTGCGTCCAGCCGAGGTAGACCCCGCCCGCGCCCACGTCCCAGACGTGGCAGCGCTCGATGCGGTTGTTCCGGCAGCCGCGCTCGAGCCAGACGCCGTGCGCGCCGACGTGCCGCAGCTCACAGTCCTCCAGCGCGCAGTCCTCCGCGAAGCGCCCGTGGACCGCGGCCGTCTCCATCGTGGCCTGTGCCTGACGTTCCGTCCAGCCACCCTCGGGCATCGGCCAGCTCGCGTGCTCGAAGGTCAGGTCGCGGAGCGTGACGTGGTGGACCGGGGCGTCGGCGTCGCCGTAGAACTCAACGAGGTGCTCGATGGTTGGCGCGAAGGCCTCGATGGTGGTCGGAGTCTCGCCGCGCATCGGCTTGTAGTAGAGCGTGCCGGACGGCCGGTCGAGGTACCACTCGCCGGGCTGGTCGAGGCCCTCGAAGACGTTCTCGACGTAGTAGCGGTTGCCCGCCCAGTCGATGAGGCGCGGATCGGTCCCGGTGCGCCCGCTGAAGCGCAGAACCCCCTGCTCGTCGTCGATCTCCGCGACGGGCATTCGCGTGGTGCTCCACGAGAACATCTTCACGACCTCGACGTCCGTGGGGTTGCGCCAGTCGCCGCTGAGGTCGCCCTCGCGGAAGCGGAAGCCGGTGCGGTTGGCCTCGTCCGAGCGATCGAAGGGGTTGATGAGCGCCTCGAGCTGGAGGTAGCCGCGGTTGGGGGTGCGCGCGCGCTGGCGGCGCTGTCCGTTGACGAAGAGCTGGCGGAAGTAACGCTCGCCCTCAGCGACGCCCGAGACCTGCGCAGCAAGCAGGCCGTTGCCTGCATCCTGCCAGCCGACGATGCGCGTTCCACCGGAGAAGACAGGCCGCGCGCCGGGGGCGGCCGCGTAGGTGATCGGCGCGGCTTCGGAGCCGGCGTCCTCGGGGCCGAGCGTAAACGGCCGCCTGAGGCGGTACTCGCCGCCCGCGATCAGCACCTCGACGGGCTCGGCGAGGCTACCGTCGGCGGCCTTCAGCTCGCGGATGCGGTCGCGCGCGCCGTCGAGGCTCGCAAGGGGCGCATCGGCCGTCCCGGCGGCGGCGTCATCGCCGCCGGGCGCGACGTGGAGCGTCAGTGCGTGGGCGCCGGGCGCGGCGGTCAGCAGTGCGAGGCAGACGACACCGGCGATCGCGTACGAGCTCATGAGGCACCTCCCGGGGCGAGTTGCGGTCACGAGGACCGCTTCCCCGTGGAGTCGCCCGGGACCTGCGCGCCGCACCTCCCCCCGAAGCGCCGCCACGCATTGACGAAGATATCCTCGACATAGACCGGCTGGAACTCGCGCAGCCGCAGGCAGCGCGCCGCGCCGAGGCAGCCCGCCACCGCCGCGGCGCCGGAGACCCAGATGGTCGGCCACGGCGTGTCGTCCTCCATGAGATGGCCGACGAGGGCGAAGTAGGGGTTGATGCGCACGCTATCGTGGAGGTCGGAGTTGCCGAGCAGGCCAAGCCCCTCCTCCAGCGCGGCCATGCCGAGCATCGCCAGGCCGAAGATGACCACCGCGAAGACCGCCCGCGCACGCTCGCCCTGCATGCGGCCCGTGCGCGTGACGAGCCAGCGCACAAAGGCCGCAATCGCCCACGCCGTGATCGCGGCGGGAACGACCCAGACCAGCGCCATGATCACCATGCCAAAGATATCCCAGGTGACACCCCCGGCCTCATAGCCGAACGTTCCTCCGAGGAGGGGCAGCCCGAAGACGCCGATCAGGACGATGTAGGTGCTCACGATCGCGCCGATGGGTCTCCGACAGAGCGCGGACATCCACGTGCCGATGCCCGCGATGCCAAGGGAGAAGCTGAGCAGGATCGTGTAGATGACCGCGACCTCCCCAGGCGCGACGGAGCCGAGCAACATGCACCATGCGGCGACGGGCAGTGAGATCGCGAGCAGGAGGATTGCGTATGTGACGCTCGCGGCGAATTTCCCGAGGGCTATGTCGGAGGCGCTGAGCTGGGTCGAGCGCAGTTCACCGAGCGTGTCGCGCTCGCGCTCCCCGGCAATGCCGGCGGCGGCCCAGGCGGGCAGCGCCAGCAGCGTCAGCGTGAGGAGCACAAGCCCGAGCGCCAGTACGCCGAACCGCCCGATCTCGGTGAGGGGCTCGTCGTAGCCGGCGGAGCGCACGGCGTGCTGGAGGGCCCACACGGCGAACGGCGCCGCCGCCGCGCAGGAGCACAGCAGGACGAAGATGAGCATCAACACGAAGACGCTCCGCCCGCGCATACGCAGCCGCAACTCGTGCTGCATCACGCACGGGTTGAAGCGCAGAACGCGGTTGCTGAGGCCCTCCAGCCATCCGAGCATCGGCCATCGCCCCCATCGGCTGCGACCCGACTGGCGCTCGGGTCTATCAGCCGGAGTCTACCCGTGGCCGGTTCCCGGACGTCGTTAAGTTTGCGTGACTGCGAGCGGCCGCTCAGGACTCGTCGGCGAAGTAGCCCTCGGTCTCCCGGCCGCCGACGCGCTCGACGGTGAACTTCATCGCGACTTCCCAGCCGTTCACCGCCTGCTGCAGCAGCCACTGCAGCGGCACGTTCGCGACCACGAAGTCCGCGTCCTCGGCGGCAATGCCGAACATGATCGCCTGGCCGTGCAGGTCCGGCAGAGGCGCGACGTAGGCGCCATCCGCGGGCACATCGACCTGGGCGGTCTCACCCAGCACGTCCTCGACCTGGCGGAACTCGAACTGCCGGGCCATCTGCCCGTCGGCGTCAAGCCCCTGCTCGGTGAGCCACCCACTCACCGGCTGCCAGCCTCCCCACGACACTCGGCGCGGTGGATCGTGCTCCTCATCGTCCCGTAGTTCGTAGACGTAGAACTGAACGCTCACAAGCCTCCGCCTCCTTTGCGGCACACGTCGCGGTTGTCCGATCGGTCGCGGCCGCCCAGCCAGGCGTGTGCGC
>JALGSW010000197.1 GCA_029821635.1 Candidatus Zipacnadia bacterium | reverse complement strand
CCGGATCAGGCCGGATACCTCGTCCAGTGCGCCCTCAGCCGTCTTGATGAGGTTCACGCCCTGCGAGGCGTTCTGCTGAGCGATGTCCAGGCCGGAGACCTGGGCGCGCAGCAGCTCGGAGATGACCAGGCCGGCGGGATCGTCGGCGCCGCGGTTGATGCGCAGACCGCTGGACAGACGCTCGATCGAGCGGCCGATGCGTTCGGAGTTCTTCGCGAGGTTCCGCTGTGCATTGAGCGAGCTGATGTTCTGATTGATGCGTGTGAGTGACATGAGAAGTCCTCCTCGTTCCCCGGTTGGGGGTCTGTTGTCCTCGAACGGGTGGCGACGAGACCGCCCGAGGAGCGTGTAAATCAAGCCGGTGCGATTGCGCTCGAAGCAACGACGGAGCGTGGTCTGAGGGCTCTGGCGGCGACTACCGCGAGCATGCAACAGAACCTGCACCGAAGGGTGTATCGGGCTGTTACTTGCGGGGCTTGAGGGGGAGGCGGAGAAAAATGTTGAGCGGCGTGTCGCGGTCGTTGCAGCGGTCGCGCGGACGCCCTCAACGGCGGGCCGGTGGGCAGTGACTGCATGGCGCGCTGTGCGACAGGTCGAAGTACAAGGGCTCACGGCAGAAGCGGGTGTGGTGCTGGTCGAAGCTGAGGATGCCGAGACCGCGGACGCGAGCGCTGACGAGCCGGTCGATAGCCTCGAACTGTGTACCGGTCAGCTCATCGACCGGAGGCTGCCCGACCATGCCGTGCCCCGGCTTCCGGTCCGCGCGCCGCGGCACGTTCGACTGGATCGCAGTCAGGGCATCTTGCCGGCGGGAAGCCGCACTTGTGTGTATGTGGAGCCATCAGGAGCCGCCCGGTCACCCACGTCATCGCGCTCCAGCCTCCGGGCGGTCGAGGGCGTCATCGTGGCGTGGACGGCTTGGCCCTCGTCCACGGCCTTGGAGATCTCTCGGCTCAGGTCCGGCTGAGATGCGGGGGGATCGACCGAGTGGCCGGCGATGCCGTACCGGTCCTCGACGAACTCGCGGACCTTGGTTTCCTTGACCTGTGACACGCGGGAGCAGTAGAGCGGGTAGACCCATGTGAGCACGACCACGCACAGGACGAGCGCTCCGGCGCCACATTTCAGGATACTTTTGCAGTGCGGAACATCACGCAGCATACAGTTGTCCTCCACTGGTCTTCGCGGGTTGCCAGGCCGCGCGTGGCTCGACGGCGCGGGTTCAGACCGGCCACGACATGATCTGTGACGCCAACTACCGGGGGTATTGTTCCCCGAACTGCCGCGAAATCCTCCCCGGACGCGTGAATTTTCTGTTAGTCTTTGCGCTGTGTGTGCTCCGTTGGTCGCTCTATCGGCGCAAAGAGGCTCTTCTTGAGCGAATGAGCGCGGCAACTACGCTTGCGCAATGCCCGCGCTTTTCGGAGGGCGCGCCCCGGTCTCCGGTGAATGCTACCCGACGGTGGGGGCAGCCCGCGCGAGATACGCGATGATGCATCCGAGGTGATCGACCGATGCCTGACGCCCTGATCCGATTCGTCCTTACCGCCGCGCTGCTGTCGCTGGCCGCCGCAAGCTGGGCGGGCCGCGACGGCGGCGGCTATTTCACCGCCGAGAAGATCGCCAACATCCGCGCCAACGTCGCGAATCACGACTGGGCGGCCGCCCAGCGCGATGCGGTCGTCAGGCGCGCCGAACGCTGGGTGGAGATCTCCGACGATGACCTCTGGGGCCTCGTCCCCTGTCAGAACCTCCCGCGGGCGATCGATGTCACGATGACGAAGACGCCCGAGGGCTCGGTGCGGCTGGGCTGCCTCCACTGCGGCGATGACATCTTCAAACACGGGAATTACCCCTACGTGGTGGACCCGGCAAACGACCCGTGGAAGATCAAGTGCCCGGCCTGCGGGCAGGTCTTCCCGACCAACGACTTCGGTGCGTTCTACCGCAGCGCTCTCGACGAGAGTGGCTGCTTCGACGCGTCGAGGGGCGACCGCTCGCTGCTCTTCAACACAGAGCACCCGGACGCCAACGACCCGCTGCACACCTGGGGCGTCGATGACGGTTGGGGCTACGTGGACGCCGACGGCCACGAGTTCCGCTTCATCGCCTACTACGCCTGGCGGCACTGGCGGCACGTCTACGGCGTCCTGAGCGCTCTCACGAACGCCTGGATGTACACGGGCGAGGAGGTCTACGCGCGCAAGGCCGGTATCATGCTCGACCGCATCGCGGACGTGTACCCCGACATGGACTGGAACCCCTACGCGGAGCGCGGGTGGTTCCACTCCGACGGCGGCGGCAAGCGCGGGAAGATCGAGGGAGCCATCTGGGAGACCGGCGTGGTCCGCGACTTCGCGCTCAACTACGACCGCGTCGCCGCAGGCCTCGACGACTCGCCCGAGCTGCTGAAGTTCCTCGCGGCGAAAGCGCAGCAGTACGATCTGCCTGGTGAGAAGGGCAGCATCGAGGACCTCCATCGCAACATCGGCGAGGGGATTCTGCGCGCGGGGGCCGAGGCGATCATGGAGGGCCGCATCCGGGGCAACCAGGGGATGCATCAGAGCGCGATAGCCGCGATCGCGATGGCGTGGGACCGCGCCCCGGAGACCACCGAGTGGATGGACTGGATCTTCGCCGCGGACGGCGGGCGGATCCCGGGCGTGATCGTCGGCAGCATGGACCGAGACGGCGTAGGCGCTGAGGGCTCACCCAGCTACTCGCTGGGGTGGACGAGCAACATCGGCAAGGTCGCGGACTACATCGCGGAGTATGAGGGCTACGACGTTAACGACATCTACCGCGACTACCCGATGTTCGGCAAGGCCTTCACCGCGGGCGCGAACCTGGTCGTACTGGGGCTGTCCACGCCCAACATCGGTGACTGCGGCTCCACCGGCTCGATGGGTATGGTCGGCGTCAATGCCGAGCTGATAGCGCGCGGCTACCGCTACCTGCGCGCCCCGGAGATAGCCATCGCCGCGTACCGCGCGAATCGCGACTCGGCCGCCGGCCTGCAGCGCAGGGCCGAGGATGCCGATCCGGACGAGATCGCGCGCGAGATCGAGCAGATCGCGCAGCAGGCACAGGCTTCGGAGGACGCCGGCGGTTTCCTGCGGGCGGGCTACGGGCTCACCTCGCTGGAGGTCGGCAAGGGTGAGGCCGGGACGGCGCTGTGGAGCTTCTTCGGCCGCAGCTTCGGCCACGGGCACCACGACCGCCTCAACATCGGCGTCTACGGCTTCGGCCTGAAGCTCTCGCCGGACCTCGGCTACCCGGAATTCGCCACTCGCTGGCCCAAGCGCAGTGAGTGGACCGACAACACCGTCTCGCACAACACCGTCATCGTCAACGAGCAGCCGCAGACCGCCAACTGGGGCGGGCAGCCGGTCTTCTTCAAGCGCCTGCCGGGCCTCAGCGCCGTCGAGCTGCGCTCGGAGAACGTCTACGAGGCGTGCGACGTCTACGCCCGCACGCTCGCGATGGTGCAGGTGAGCGAGGAGCTCGGCTACGGGCTGGACGTGTTCCGCGTGCGCGGCGGCTCCGACCACCTCCTGAGCTTCCACGCCACGCCGGGCGACCCGGCGGTCGAGGGGCTCTCCACCGTCGCACAGCAGGCCGGGACCTACGCCGGCCCGGACGTGCCCTTCGGTGAGCGGCAGAGCAGCGATGTGCCGCTGGGCTTCTCCTGGCTCTACGACGTGGCGCGCGACGCCTCGCCCGGCGCGCAGTGGTCGGTGGACTGGCATGTGCCCGATGGCTACCGCGGGGCCAGCGCCGCCGACGGGCTGCACCTGCGCTACCACCACCTGACGCAGGACGATGAGGTCGCGCTCGCGGACGGCGATCCGCCGCAGAACAAGTCGGGCAACCCGCGCAGCCTGCGCTACGTGCTCGCGCGGCGGCAGGGCGAGGAGGGCCTCACGTCCACCTTCGTCTCGCTCTACGAGCCCTACCGCGAGACGCCCGTGATCCGCTCCGTCGAGCGTATCGCCTGCGGTCAGGACGCCGACGGCTTCGACGCCGTCGCAGTGCGCGTCGAGCTGGCCGATGGCGCTGTGGACTGGCTGCTCAGCGCGCGCGGCGACGCCACGATCGATGTGCCCGGCGGCCCGAGCTTCAGCGGGCGCCTCGGCTGGATCCGCCTGCGCGACGGCGCCGTCGAGCGCGCCTCGCTGATCGCCGGGACCGAGCTGTCGCTGGGCGAGTTCCGCCTGAGCACAGAGGCCCCGGCCTTCACCGGCACTATCGTGCGCATGGACCGCGACATGGTCGAGGACGGGCGCATCTGGGTGGACACGGAGCTGCCGACCGACGGAACGCTCGTCGGCGAGCAGGTCATCATCGAGAACGATGATGTGCGGAACGCCTGCTACACGATCGAGGGCGTCGAGCGCGATGGCGATCTGACGATGCTCAGCGTCGGCAACGTCTCGTTCGTGCGCGACTTCCTGGACAGGAAGGACTACTCGCTGGGCTACGTGTACAACTTCGAGGAGGGCGCGGCCTTCAGCATCCCACATCATGTGACGCTGAGCCTGCGCCCCGGCAACACAGCGGAGATACTCACCACCGGTCGGGCATCGTTCGAGGTCAGGGAGGGCCAGTGAATGCAGCCGGAAGTGGGCGATCGCAACGTGCAGGTGACGCGCGATGACGTGGCGCAGGCCGCGAGGGAGGTCGGCATCGAGCCGGGCGATACGCTCCTCTTTCACAGCGCGCTGAGCAGCATGGGCACCGTCGTCGGCGGGCCGGACACGGTGATCGACGGCTTCCTCGACGCGGTAGGTCCCGAGGGCACCGTAGCCGTGCCGACGCTGTGCAACTGGCCGCCGGATGAGCAGCACCTGGTCTTCGAGCGTTGGGACCCGGCAACGACGCCCTCCTACGTGGGTACGCTCACCGAGGCGCTCCGCAGGCGCCCGGGGGCCTTCCGCAGCGACCAGGCGACGCACTCGGTCGCGGCGATCGGCGCGCGCGCTGAGGAGCTGACCGCGGGCCACGGTTCCGGCGGACTCCGGCTCAGTCCGTTCAGCGAGACGGCCTTCGCGCATGAGAGCCCGTGGCAGCGGCTCGTGGACTGGAACGCCGCCTACTGCTTCATCGGCGTGACCTTCCACGTTTGCACGATGGTGCACTTCGTGGAGGCGTCGCTGGCGGAGCGCATGTTGACGCGCGTCGCGCCTGAGAAGCGCGAGCGCATGGCGGGTGAGCTGGCGGGCTGGATGAAGCCGGGACCCTTCCCGAGCATCCGCATCGACGACCGCGAGGTCATCCAGGAGATGCTGGCCGCGCAGGGGATCGTGAAGAGCGGGCGGATCGGCTGCGCGACCCTCACCTGCGTCCGCGCGAAGCCGATGGTGGAGAACTGGATCGCGATCGTCGAGGCGAATCCGGAGATGTGGCTGTCACAGGAGTACCTGAGCTGGGCGGGCGAAGCGGCCCGAGGAGGGCCAGGTGAGCCATGCGCTGGATAGACACGCACATTCATGTGAGTGACATCGGCGAAGACAGCGCGCGGCGCGGGAGCACGCTGCCCGAGCTGCTGGATGTGCTGGACCGCTGCGACGCCGCTCTCGAGCTGGTGGTGAGCGCCGACTTCCCCTACCTGAGCGCGATGCGCAGCGACCCGGAGGGCATCCTCGCCGCGAACCGCATGGTCCACGACCTCGTGCACGAGGCGCCGGGGCGGCTGTACGGCGCGTGCATGGTGAACCCGACCTTCACCGACGAGGCGCTGCGCGCGATGGACCTGTGTATCGGCGAGTGGGGCTTCGTGATGCTCGGAGAGATGCTGCCCTACTCGCACGACTACGTGATGGACAGCGACGAGGCCGAGCGCGTCGTGCGTCACGCGGCGGAGCTGGACGTGCCGGTGCAGGTGCACCTGGGGACCTACTGGCACAAGGACTACGAGGGCTCGACGGACGGGATGGACCACCTGCGGGACATGCTGCGCTGCTACGACCGCGTGCCGGAGGCGAAGTACATCCTCGCGCATGCGATCGGCTGCGGGCCGACGCGGGAGTTCGTCCCGTGGGCGGACATGTTCCTCGACGTGGTCTTCGGCATGTTCGGCGCGTGGCCGCGGAGCTTCTGGATTGAGATCCGCGACTTCCAGGCGCTTGGCGTGCCGCGGACGGTCGCGGAGGTGCCGAGCGACCGGATCCTCGCCGGGACGGACTGGACGACGCGCGTCGGGCCGCCCTTCCAGGCCTACGGAACGATGTTCGGTGTGGGCGAGGCGGAGAATCCGTTCGCGCCGGAAGTCGCGAGCTTCGTGGACTACCTGCGCGACGCCGGCGCCTCGGACGAGACGGTCGAGCAGATAGCGTGGCGCAACGCCGCTGAGTTGATGGGGCTCGCCTGACACGGTGGCATGGACGTCCTTACCGTGGCACGGGCGGCCCTACTGTGGCACGGGCGTCCCGCCCGTGCAGCTTTGCCGTTGCCTTTCGGCTTCACACGAAGCGTTTGGCCCCACCGTGGCACGGGCGTCCCGCCCGTGCAGCTTTGCCGTTGCCTTTCGGCTTCACACGAGGCGTTTGGCACCACCGTGGCACGGGCGTCCCGCCCGTGCAGCTTTGTCTTTTCCGTCCATCATGATAGGCGGGGGGCTATCCATGCCCGAAAGCCAGTCACATTCCGTTAGCAGACCACCGCAGCGCGTCGTCACGGAATTCCAGGCGCGCCGCCGGACGCTCCCACGCTGGGAGGCCGCCAACACCACCTACGCCATTCGGTTCTCCGTGCTTGAGGGGCGGCCCGAGCGCCTCACGGACCCCGGGATCGCGGACATCGTTCGAGGTTCTCTGCATCATCAGGACGGTCGGCGGTATGGGCTGCACTTCTACACGATCATGTCCACCCACATCCATGCTGTCCTCGCGCCGCTTCCGAGGGACGGCGGCTCAATACCGTTGCCCGAGATCACCCATGCGCTGAAGAGCTACACGGCCCATCAGATCAACAAGTTGGTGGGGGCGACGGGGTCGCTGATCAACAAGTTGGTGGGGGCGACGGGGTCGCTCTGGCTCGATGAAGGCTACAATCGGATGATCCGTTGCCAGGAGGAATACTGGGACTGGTACAACTATATCTGGCTGAACCCGTACAAGGCCGGGCTGGTGGACGATCCGGATCAGTGGCCGTTCTGGTGGGAGCGGGAGCAGGCGGAGTAGCGGGCGACCGTGGTCGTTCGGCTGCACCGTGGCACGGGCGTCCCGCCCGTGCAGCCTTCGCCGTTGCCTTCCGGCCGCACACGAGGCGTCTGGCACCACCGTGGCACGGGCGTCCCGCCCGTGCAGCTTTGCCGTGGTCGTTCGGCCGCACCGTGCCACGGTGAGGATGAGCGGGCCGCGGAAGTACTGACGGCGCTGCACGGGCGGGACGCCCGTGCCACGGTTAAGCCGGCCGTGCCACGGGAAGGCCGCACGGCCGGCCCAACACACAACCCGAGGTGACCATGATGCGAACTGCGCTGATTGTCGCCCTGATGGCCGTCGGCGTCGCGGGATGGGCCGAAGTCCCCGACGGCTGGTTCGAGTTCACCATCGGCATCCCCGCCGAGGGCAGCACCGTCGATGCCTCCGGCCTCAGCCCGGCACCCGCCGGCGCCGATGGCTTCGTCACCATCGAGGACGGGCACTTCGTCGATGGCAGCGGCCAACGGATCCGCTTCCTCGGCACCAACGTCACCTTCCAGTACGCCTTCCCGGAGAAGGAACTCGCGCCTGAGATCGCCCGCCGGATGGCGGCGCTGGGCATCAACATCGTCCGCTTCCACCACATGGACAACCAGTTCGCCCCGCGCGGCATCTGGGACCCGGCCTTCAAGGACCATCAGCACATGGACGCCGGGCAGCTCGACCGCCTCGACTGGCTTGTCTACCAGCTCAAGCTGCAGGGCATCTACACGAACATCAACCTGCACGTCTCGCGCATGATGGGTGAGGCCGACGGCTTCCCCGACGCCGAGGGCCGGCCGAAGTATGATAAGGGCCTCGACAACTTCGAGCCGCGCATGATCGAGCTGCAGAAGGACTACGCCCGCGACCTGCTGACCCACGTCAATCCCTACACCGGCAACGCCTACGTCGATGAGCCGTGCGTGGCAATGGTCGAGATCACGAACGAGGACTCGGCGCTGCGCTTCGCCCTCGGCAACACGCTGCACACGCTCCCGGAGCCCTACGCGACCACGCTCAGCGGCCTCTGGCACGACTGGCTGCGCGAGCAGTACGCCGACACAAACGCGCTGCGCGTAGCCTGGGACGAGGGCTCGGAGCCGCTGGGCGAGGAGATGTTGCGCGACCCGGCGTTCGAGCGCGGCGCCGAGGAGTGGCGGCTCGAGGCCCCCGCGCCCGCGCAGGGCACGCTCGACGTGCTCGAGGACCCCGAGCACGGGCGCGTCCTGCACGCGAGCCTCACGCAGACCGGGACACAGTCGTGGCACTTTCAGGTGCACCAGGTCGGGCACACACTCGAGGACGGGCGGCTCTACACCGTGAGCTTCGCGGCGAAGGCCGATCCGCCGCGCAGCATCTATCTGAACGCGCGCTACGATGTGGATGACTGGCGCATGGTGGGCCTGAATGAGCGCATCGACCTCGACGAGCAGTGGCGCGAGTTCAGCTTCACCTTCCGCGCAAAGCAGCCGCTGCCCGAGCACACGCGCCTGAGCTTCAACAACACGAACTCCGTGGGCGAAGTCTGGTACGCGAACATCTCGCTGCGTCCCGGCGGCTCGCGCGGCCTGCCCGAGGGCGAGAGCCTGGAGGCGGGCACGGTCTCGCTGCCAATCGCCAGCGCCACGGCAGCCGCGCGGCGCGACTGGCTCGCGTTCGTGATGGAGCTGGAGCGGCGCTACTCGGTGGGGATGTCTGACTTCCTGAAGGACGAGCTTGGCGTCCGGGCGGCGGTGACCAACACCCAGGCGACCTACGGCGGCGCGGGCGGGCTGCTGCGCGAGTCGCGCATGGACTACACGGACGTGCACGCCTACTGGCAGCACCCGCGCTTCCCCGGGCGGCCGTGGGACAGGGCGAACTGGCTCATCCCCAACACGCCGATGACCGCCGCGCTGGGCCGCGACACGCTCACGCGGCTGGCGATGTTCCGGCTGGCGGGCAAGCCGTTCACGGTCAGCGAGTACAACCACCCGGCGCCGAACGACTATCGCGCCGAGTGCATGCCGATGCTCGCGGCGGTGGCTGCGGTGCAGGACTGGGACGGGATCTTCGAGTTCGCTTACGGCGGCCACCCCGAGGACTGGGCCACGGACGCGATCGACGGCTACTTCGCGATGTCCGGCGATGCCGCGAAGCTCGCGATGCTGCCCGTGGCCGCGAACCTGTTCCGTCGAGGCGATGTCCAGCGGGCGCCATCGGTGTCGCGACTCGCCCTGCCGATGGATCGCGTGGCTGAGTTCGTGCGCGACAACGGGGGGAGCGTCGGGCAGCCGGGCGATCTCCTCCACGCGAGGCAGCAGATTGAGTGGACCGACCGGGATGAGCCGTTCGTCCTCTCGGAACACGCGGATGGGACCTGGCGGGCACCGGTCTCGTGGTCTCCGGTGGAAGAGGATGGCGGCGTCTTCATGGTTGACACGGAGCGCACGAAGGTGCTGTTGGGGCCGGTCGCGGGCCGGACGGTTGAGGTCGGCGGCGTGACGTTCGACGTGGGACAGACGAGCAACGGCTACGCTGCGCTCGCGCTGACGAGCATGGACGGGCTGCCGCTGGCGCAGTCGCGCCGGATGCTGCTGGTGGCGCTCAACCGCGTCGAGAACCAGGAGATGGGCTGGGACGAGGAGCGCACGACCGTCGGTCGCGAGTGGGGCCGCGGGCCGACGATCTGCGAGGGCGTATCGCTGACGGTGCGCATCGCCGGGCGGGACGACCTGCGCGCATGGCCGCTGGCAGGCGACGGCACTCGCCGCGAGCCGATCGCGGGCGGCGAGGCGATCAGCGTTGGCGCAGACCTCGCGACGATCTGGTACGAGGTTGGGAACGAGTAGAGGGCTGACGGCCTCTGCGTGGCACGGGCAGGCCAACGGCTCTGCACGGGCGGGACGCCCGTGCCACGGGTAGGCCGGCTGTGCCATGGGTAGGGCAACGGCTCTGCACGGGCGGGACGCCCGTGCCACGGTGGGGCCGAACAGACTCATCGAGCTTGAAACGCCCGTTCGACATCGTGTATACTGACCGCGCGGGGATGCGAGCCGTCATCACGGAAGGCGTCCCACCAGCGCGATGGACTTCACCGATTTCCTCGAAGACCTGCGGAGCGACCGCGGATACCGCGAACAGATCGTACACGTTCGCGGTGTCCCCGAGCGCGACGCCCAGTTCGCCGATCCCGACCAGCCGCTCTCGGCACCCGTCCAGCGGGCTCTGAGCGGTCGCGGGATCGGGCGCCTCTACACCCACCAGGCGGCGGCTATCGACCTCGCGCGCGGCGGGGGAGACCTGCTCGTGGTCACCGGCACCGCATCGGGCAAGTCGCTCTGCTACCAGGTCCCGGCCATCGAGATGCTCCTGCGCGACCCCGACGCGACCGCCCTGCTGCTCTTTCCAACGAAGGCCCTCTGCCAGGACCAGTTCCAGTCGATGCGCCGGCTGCTCGACGAGGCCGGACTCGACGGCATCCTGGCGGGCGTCTACGATGGAGACACGCCCTCGAACCTGCGCAGGCAGCTTCGCGACGGTGGGTCGCTGATCTTCAGCAATCCGGACATGGTCCACGCGTCGCTGATGCCCCAGCATGCCCGCTGGGCCGAGTTCCTCTCGCGCCTGCAGCTTATCGTCCTCGACGAGATGCACGTCTACTCGGGCATCTTCGGCGCGAACATGGCGAACCTGATGCGCCGCCTGTGGCGCGTCTGCGCGCACTACGAGACCGCGCCGCAGGTCATCGGCTGCTCCGCCACTATCGCGAACCCACAGGAGTTGACGCGCAAGGTCGTCGGGCGGCCCGTTGAGGTCATCGACGAGGACGGCAGCCCGCGCGGCCAGCGCACGTACGTGCTCTGGAACCCGCCGCGCGATCGCGCCCGGCAGTGGCGCTCGCGGCGCAGCGCGAACGTCGAGGCGCACGAACTGATGACCGCGCTGCTGCAGTGCGGCGTGCCGACGATCACGTTCTCCAAGGCCAAGATGACCGCCGAGATGATCCACCGCTACGTGACCGAGACGCTCGCGAAGCAGGCGCCGGACCTCACCCGCAAGGTCACGCCCTACCGGGGCGGCTATCTGCCCCAGGAGCGACGCGAGATCGAGCGGCAGCTTTTCGCGGGCGAGCTGATGGGCGTCTCGACCACCTCCGCACTGGAGCTTGGGATCGACGTGGGGGCGCTCGACGCCTCGATCGTGGTCGGCTACCCCGGCACGCTCGCGTCGTTCTTCCAGCAGACCGGGCGCGCGGGGCGGGGCGAGCGGCAGTCGCTCTCGGTGCTCGTCGGCCTCGACACCGCGATCAACCAGTACATCATGGGCCATCCGGAGTATCTCTTCGGGCGCCCGATCGAGGACGCGGTCGTGGACGCCGACAACCCGTTCGTCATCACCGGCCACCTGCGCTGCGCCGCGCACGAACTGCCGCTGCTCGACGACGAGACGCGCGTGTTCGGGCGCTTCGCCGAGATCGTGCTGGGCGTGCTGGAGCGCAACCGCAAGCTCAAGCACCTCGTCGATCGCTGGTACCACGCGGCCTCGGAGACGCCTCAGCACGAGGTGTCGCTGCGCGCCTGCGACATCGCGAACGTGATCATCCAGGACGAGCAGTCTGGTGCGACGTTGGGCGAAATCGCGCGCTACGACGCCGAGCCCATCATTCACCCGCAGGCGATCTACATGCACCGCGGCGACACGTACGAGGTGCAGGAGCTCGATATGGAGCGCCGGCGCTGCTACGTCAAGCGCGTCAACGTGGACTACTACACGCAGCCGCTCGGTGGCGAGGACGTGCATCACATCGACCACCGGCTGCGCGAGAAGCCCTACGGGACGGGCAC
>JALGSW010000196.1 GCA_029821635.1 Candidatus Zipacnadia bacterium | reverse complement strand
CCGGCGCTGCTACGTCAAGCGCGTCAACGTGGACTACTACACGCAGCCGCTCGGTGGCGAGGACGTGCATCACATCGACCACCGGCTGCGCGAGAAGCCCTACGGGACGGGCACTGCGTACTGGGGCGAGGTGACCGCGTACGAAGGCACCTGGGGCTACGAGAAGGTGCACTTCTACGAGCTGGACGCGATCTCGCGCCACGAGCTGAATCTGCCCACGCTGACGCTGGAGACGATGGCGTTCTGGCTGGAGCCGCCGGAGGCGCTTCTCGAGCAGGTGCGCATGGCGGGGTTGGACGCGCACTCGGGCCTGCGCGGGATCGGCTACGCGACGCGGATGCTGCTGCCCGCGTTCATGACCTGCGACACGCTCGACTTCTCGCACTCGATCGGCTCGGCGAACTCACCGTGGCAGACGATCTTCATCTTCGAGGGCTACCTGCACGGGCTGGGCTTCACCGAGAAAGCCTACGAGCGGCTGCACGAGATCATGCCCACGGTGCTGGAGCACATCCGCGCATGCGACTGCGCCGATGGCTGCCCGGTGTGCGTGGGCAAGCCGCTGCGGCAGTACGCGGCGTGGAACGTGGAACGCCACGAGGGCTCAGTGCCGTCGAAGGCCGCGGCGCTGATGATCCTGGAGGGGCTGCTCGGCGACGGGACGAACCTGCGTAACCCGGATACGATCAGCCTCACGGACACCGAGGAGGCGGGGCGCGTGCGGCTGGAGAGGGCGCTGCAGCGGCGGCTTGAACGCTCCCGCGAGCCAACGGTCTTCCACCCGATTGAGCCACAGCCGCTGGTGCAGACGGACTACCCCGATCCTGAGCCTGAGGCCGATCTGGACACGCCGGATGCGGCGAAGCGCCACGAGCGGCGCAACGAGTTCGGCAAGCGCCTGCGGAAGAAGCTCGCGAAGCACGAGCCGGAGGATGGGCTGTCGCCGTATGCGGCGCGGCACGGTCCGCCGGAGGGAATGAGCGGCGTGCACGCGAAGCCACCGACGTGGTATCGCGGCCGGCCGCCCGGACGATCAGCAGGCTGAGGGCGAGCCGGAGGGCACGCGCACCGAGCAGCCCGACGAGCCGCGCGAGCCGATCAAGCACGGCGACTCCATTGCGGCGAAGGCGCGGCGGATGAAGAAGAAGCGGGAGGGCTGACGGCCCCCTGCGAGGGCGCAGGGGGCACAGGAGCAGTGGCTGACAGCAAGAGGCAAACGACTGACGGCTGGCGACTCTCAGCAACAACGGAGGCCACATGGACGCAGCAACCTTTATCGACCGCATCCGCGGGAATGACTTCTTCGAGCAGCAGATGGCTCATATCCAGGTCATTCCGCCGCGTGAGGCCTGCTATGCCGACCTCGAAGCGGGCCTGCACCCGTCCGTTGAGGCCGCGCTCGGGGCTGACGGCATCACGCGCCTCTACACCCACCAGGCCGAGGCCATCGAGCACGTCCGCGCCGGCGAGAACGTCGTCATCGTCACCAGCACCGCCTCCGGGAAGACCCTCTGCTACAACATTCCCGTCGTCGAGGCCATGCTCGAGGACACCATGGCCACCGCGCTCTACATCTACCCGACCAAGGCCCTCGCGCAGGATCAACTCCGCGGCCTCGGGCGGCTCGAGACCGATGAGATGAGCAGTTGGTTCATGGCGGGCACTTTCGACGGCGACACCCCGAGCAACCTCCGCAGGCGCCTGCGCGACGCCGGGAACGTGGTGCTGACGAACCCGGACATGCTGCACCAGGGCATCCTGCCGCACCACGCGCGCTGGAACCGCTTCTTCACCCACCTGCGCTACGTGGTCATCGACGAGGTCCACGCCTACCGCGGCGTCTTCGGCTCACATCTGAGCAATGTCATGCGCAGGCTGCGGCGCGTCTGCCGCCACTACGGCGCCGACCCGCAGTTCATCTGCTGCTCGGCCACCATCGGCAATCCCGCCGAGCACGCCGGGCGCATCACCGGCACGCCGATGCAGCTCGTGGACGATGACGGCGCGCCGCGCGGCCCCAGGCGCTTCGTGCTCTGGAACCCGAAGCCGCTGAGCACCGCTGCCCATGGCTCGGGTGAGAACTGGCGCGTGGGCGGGGATCGGCGCAGTGCACTGAGCGAGGCGATCGACCTGATGACCGAGCTGGTGCGCGAGGAGGTCCAGACGATCGCCTTCGTGCGCACGCGGCTGGCGTCCGAGCTGCTCTTCAAGGGCGTGCGCGACCGCCTGCGGCCGATCTCGCGGCGGCTCGGCGACTCCGTGCAGGCCTACCGAGGCGGCTACCTGCCCGCGGAGAGGCGGGAGATCGAGCGGCGACTGGTCGAGCGCGAGATCCTCGGCGTGGCCTCCACGAACGCGCTGGAGCTCGGGATCGACATCGGCTCGCTGGATGCGTGTATCCTCGTGGGCTACCCCGGCACGGTCGCCAGCACGTGGCAGATGTCCGGGCGCGCGGGGCGTGGGGAGGAGGAGGCGCTGGTCTTCCTCGTCGGGCAGAACACGCCGATGGATCAGTACCTCATGGCGCACAGCGACTACCTGTTCGATCAGAGTCCCGAGCAGGCGGTGGTGGACCCGGACAACCCGCACATCACGATCGGCCACCTGCGCTGCGCCACGCATGAGCTGCCGCTGGCGGACGCCGAAGCGGCCGACTTCGGCCCCTACGCGGACGTGGTGCTCGAGCTGCTCGAGGATGACGAGGTCGTGCGGCACCTGCGCGATCACTGGTACTGGGCGAGTTCGGAGTACCCGGCGTCGAACGTGAACCTGCGCAACATCTCCGGCCCGGTCTACACGATCCAGGACGAGCGCGAGGGCGAGCGAGTCATCGGAACGCTGGACGAGGTCTCGGCGCTGAGCCAGC
This sequence comes from Candidatus Zipacnadia bacterium, assembly GCA_029821635.1. Taxonomy (GTDB): domain Bacteria; phylum Armatimonadota; class Zipacnadia; order Zipacnadales; family UBA5352; genus UBA5352. Next base: position 12,339 of record JALGSW010000196.1, on the reverse strand, counting down.
TTCACGATCATGCGGTGTACATCCACGGGGCGGAGACATACTTCGTTGAGCACCTGGACATCGATCAGAAGATCGCGCATGTGGACAGGCGGGACCTCGACTACTACACGCAGTCGGTGCAGTCGTCGAGGATCCGCATCGACGAGACCGAAGAGGAGGATGACTGGTTCAACGCGCCGCTGGGCTTCGGCGATGTGACGGTGACGACGGAGATTCCGATGTTCAAGAAGATCAAGTTCGCCAGTCGCGACTCGCTTGGCTGGGAGAAGCTGGAGCTGCCGCCGCAGGAGCTGGAGACGGTGGCGATGTGGTTCGTGCCGCGCGAGGACGTGGTGGAGGAGCTGATGCGGCAGAAGATGATCGTGGGGGAGGCCCTGATCGGGATCGCGAACGTGTTCGTCGAGGTCGCGCCGCTCTACGTGATGGCGGACGTGCAGGACATCGGCACGGTCGTGGACTCATCCAACCTCGGGCGGGATGCGCTCTTCGTGCACGACCGCTACCCCGGCGGGATGGGCTTCGCGTCGCGCTGCATGGAGAAGTTCGACGACATCATGCGGACGGTTGCGCGGGTGATCAGGGAGTGCGGCTGCGAGGATGGCTGCCCGTCATGCGTGGGCTCGGCGGTGCCGCCGTTCGCCGCATCGGACCTCGACACGGCGGTCCGGGGGCGGATTCCGAACAAGGCCGCTGCATGGGCGCTGATTGAGCGGTCGATCACGGGACACACGGACACGGAGAGAGGGTAGTACAAATATGAGGCGAGGGAGCTTGCGCTCCCTCGCCTACCGCCGGCTGGACGTCCTGTCTCCTGCAAGCGCCTACGGTTCTATCCGCTACACTTGTGAGACAGGAATTCGATACACCGGCTGGCCCGGGCGGGCCGAAGATGCGGTGACGTCAGCCGGTTGGATCGCCTAGCTGGCCGCGTTGGCGATCGTGCCGGACGAGTCCGTCACCGTGTTCTGCACGGTGTTGCCGAGGCCCTGCCACGCCAGAATGCCAGCCACAACGACCAGAGCCAGAAGCAGCGCGTACTCGACGGTGGTCAGACCCTCTTCGTCCTTCCAGAGCTTGAACATTCGTGTCCGCCTCCTCATGCTGTGTGTGTTGTTCGGGCCGGTGAGCCTAAGCTCGCTTGATGGACCTGCGTCCGGTGTGATCGGCCAGTTCCCGGGGGGCCGAGCGACAAGCGCGCCGCTGGTCCCGCTGCCCGATCTGTCGCGCCTCAAGGTTCGCTCAAGCTTCTGTGGCCCGACTGTGCACGGTCAGTATACGTCTCAGTTGTTTCCTGTCAAGGGCTCAATGAAACTCTTTCTCGGCATGGTGTTGCCTCTATACCCGCTCGCGATTACCTCAAGGCTTGCTCAAGGACCTCGGGAGGCCAAGGGCCACACGGGGTTTCGGCTTCGAGCAGAAGGCCCCTGCAGCCTCTAAATTCGCCAAAAAAAAGTTTCTCTCGGATCAGGCGGAACCGCCCTGTCTTCGCTGTTATCGGCGGGGGGCGCCGGAACTTGAGCGTTTGCTGAGGCAACTGAGAGGCGGCCGGAGGCGATGGATCCGCACTCCGGCCGCCGCGCTTGGCGAGTGTCGAGACGCCCCGCGAGCTACTCCGCGGGCTGGCTCAGCAGCGGCCAGTGGTCGGTGCGGAAGGGCACCGCCGGCAGGCGCGCGCTGTTGTAGAGGCTCGCGACCGGGTTGTTCGCCCAGGCGTAACGAACCGCGACGGGCTTCGAGACCTCATCTGACCACACGACGACCTCATCGCCCCAGACCATGGCCTCGGCCCAGACCCACCGGCGGTTGGCTCCGGCGATCTGGAAACCCAGCAGCGGGCTGGGGTAGGGGGCGTTCTCGGTGACGCCGCGTCGCGGCCTGTCGGCCGCGTTGGCGAAGTGCAGCCAGATGCGGTTGCCCTCGACGTCCATCGACTCGTACATCGGGCCCTGTGAGACGACGTCCTGCTCATAGACGTCATCGAGCGCCCAGAGCGCGAGCCGATGGCCCACGGTCTGCTTGTCCCTCGGGTGGATGTCGTCGGCCTCGCCTACGTCGATCGCGAGCGCCTGGCCGGTGTTGGGCAGCGAGAGCGTCTTTGTCTGCGACTCGCGCAGTTCGGCCCACTGGCTCTCGGCGGGCTCCTCGACCACCGGGCGGTAGTTCGCGAGGCTCACCCATGCGAACGGGAAGTCGCCCTCGCCCCAGCGCTCGCGCCAGTCCTCGATCATCGTGGCGAAGAGCTTGCGGTACTGCCACGCGCCGCTGGTCGGCGCGCTGCCGCCCCCGTGGGCGTTTGACTCGCCCTGATACCAGATTGCGCCCTTGATCCCGAACGGGATCAGCGGGGCGATCATCGCGTTGTAGAGATTGTGGGGTCGGCGGGAGTTGTCGGCCCCAACCGGCGGCCGCGGCCTGCGCGGTAGCGCCTCACCGGCGGCCTTTGCTGCGTTGTACTTCGCCTGCCACGCGGGCAGCGTCTCATTAGTGTACTTCTCCATCGCCTCGGGGTAGCGCTCGATCGCCTGTGCCCACCAGTCGAAGACGGGCGCGTAGTCCGGGTCGCCGGCGAGCTTCTCAGCGCTCGTCCAGGCATCGGCGGGTGTCCCGCCCCAACTCGTGTTGATCAGGCCAATCGGCACGTCGAGCGCCTGGTGGACGTCGCGGCCGAAGAAGTAGCCCACTGCACTGAAGCCGCCGGCCGTCGCGGGCGAGCACACCGCCCACGTCGCGTTGACCTGGTCGAGGGGCTCGGTGGACGTGACGCGCGGCACGGTGCAGAACCGGATCATCGGGAAGTCCGCGTTCGCGATCTCTTCCGCGGCATTGAGCGCACTTCCCACCGTGAACGCCATGTTCGACTGGCCGGAGCAGATCCACACGTCGCCCATGACCACGTTCTGGAGCGCGATCTCGTTGTTGCCCGCGACGGTCATCGCGAACGGCTCCTGCATCTCGATCGGGTCGAGGCGTACCATCCACTTGCCGTCCTCGCCGGTGGTGGCATTCTCCGTCTGGCCGCAGGAGCTGACGGTCACCTGCTCGCCCGGCTCGGCGGAGCCCCACACGGGCACCTCAATCCCCCTTTGCAGCACCATGTTGTCCTTGAACATCCCGTTGAGTGTCACGTCGGCGTTTGCGCAGAGCGCCAGCAGCGACAGCAGCGCGATCACGGCAGCAGCTCGAATCATGTTCCTACCTCCATGTGCTGAGTCGATCGGACCAGGGCAACCATGAACGGTGACAGGCCCGAAGCCTGTCCCACGAACGACTGACGGCAACAACGGCCGCCGGCGGTTCTAGCCCGCCTGCAGCAATTCCTGGGCGATGTTCGCGAGTTCCCGGCTGACCAGCGACACGTAGCGCTCCCTAAGCTCCTCGCGATGCGCCATCAGGATCGACGTGACCTCCTACCAGTCGTTCCACAGGCGGCGGAAGTAGGGCATGAAGCCCGCCGGCCCCGGGTAGCCCTCCCAGTAGACCGGGTCCTCGGGGAAGTCGCGCTCGCCCTGCGAGCCCAGCCAGCCAAGGATGTCCTCGTCGAGCCCGCGGTCGCCTATCTCCTTGAGGCCCTTGCGCCACAGCTCGTCGATCAGCGCCTCGTTGCCCGCGGATACGTCGTCTCGCGAGCCCATCTCGCGGAGGATGCTGTCCTCGATGCGTGGCGCGACCTCCAGCGAGCGCTCGCCATCAAAGATCGTGAAGAGGCCGCGCTCCGAGTCCGCCCATCCGGGGGCGGGTGCGTTGCCGGCGATCGCGATCTCCCGCGTGCCTGGCCCGCCCGCGCGCGCCTGTCCTAGCAGATCGCGGCCCTGTGCCTCCGGCGCAGTCGCAACGCCCGCCAGCGCGCAGACGGTCGGGAAGATATCCTGAGGCTGCACGATGGCCTCGGAGCGCCCGACCTCCGCGCCACCGGGCAGGCGCAGCATGAAGGGCACATGCGCCTCCCACTCGCCCACCGGCGCGGTCTTGCCGAAGCGCCCTCTCTCGCCGAGGTTCGTCCCGTGGTCGGACGTGAGCAGCACGCACGTGCGGTCGGCCTGGCCGGTCTCCTCGAGCGCGTCGAGCAGCTCGCCGAGCCAGCGGTCCACCCACGTGACTTTCGCGGAGTAGAGGGCGGCGACGCGCCGCTGCGCCTCCTCGGGCGTGCCCTCGGTGGAGTGCACGAGGAACGCGCGCGGGTCGATGCGCCCGTCCCAGCTCGGGTCATCGGCGTAGAGCGTGGCGAACTCGGGCGGCACGTCCCACGGCTCGTGCGGGTCGAAGCAGTCCACCCACAGCAGGGACTTGTCGCGCGAGGCGTTGTCGCGCACCCACGAGGCGGCGGTCGTGAACGTGCGCGCGCAGTTCCAGTCCTCGTGGCGCGCGCGCTGGCGGTTGGAGCGCACGTAGCTGGGGAAGAGGTTCAGGCTCTGCGGCTCGCGCTCGACGAAGTCGAAGAGCGGGTCGTGCGCGAAGTTCGCGAGCCCGTCCTGGCTGTCATCGATCCACGACCGATCGACCTCCGCGCCGCGGATCTGCGTCCACGCGTTGAAGGGCCAGTCGAAGTTGTGCCCACCGTTGACCAGGTGCGGGGTGTCGTGGATGAGCTGCGTGGCGTACTCCGCCTGTTCGTGCAGCCAGCGCGGGAAGGTGATCGCATCGTGTCGCAGTGGCTTCCACGGATGCATCGGCGCGCCGTAGCGGCCGGTCATCACGTCGGTGCGGTGGGGGATGGTCGGGAAGCTCGCCGCGAAAGCGTTGTTGAAGACCAACGACTGCGCGGCGAGGCGGTCGAGGTTGGGGGTGCGAATCCAGTCGTTCCCATGCGCGCCGACGTGGTCGTAGCGGAGCGTGTCGATGATGACGATGACGAAGTTCATTTCGCGCCTCCTCGCTCGCTGAGCTGCTGCGGGCGAGTACTTCAGCCGAAGGGCGCGAGGGACCTGCAAGGGCACCTCGCCCCCCGGAAGCCGACGACCGTTGCCCCCTCCGGAACGGAGGGGGTGCCCGAGCGTCGTTTGCGAGGGCGGGGGAGGCGCCGTTGGCCGTCGCGAACGGCTGCCCCTCCCCCCGNNCCCCCGGAAGCCGACGACCGTTGCCCCCTCCGGAACGGAGGGGGTGCCCGAGCGTCGTTTGCGAGGGCGGGGGAGGCGCCGTTGGCCGTCGCGAACGGCTGCCCCTCCCCCCGGCCCCCTCTCCCTGGGACCGCAAACGACGCGGTCCGGGCGGGAGAGGGGGAGAACCACGACGGCGTCCCTCCCTCATGCAGGACCCACCGCCCCCGCGGGGGAATGGTCAGGCGGACAGCGCCGCACTCCTGCGTTCGCTATCACACGCGATGGGGTCACTCTCATGCCCAAGCGCGACTTCAAGAAGCTCCACAAGAACCTCTACGCGCCGCCTACCGAGCCGGTGATGATCGAGGTGCCGCCGATGAACTTCATCATGGTCGATGGCACGGGCGACCCGAACACCGAGCCGTGGTATGAGCAGACTATCGAGGCGCTCTACGCCGTCGCCTACTCGATCAAGTTCATCGTCAAGGAACGCAGCGCCGACCTCGACTTCGTGGTGCCGCCGCTGGAGGGGCTCTGGTGGGCGGAGGACATGGCGGCCTTCCCCGAGGCGGACCGCGGCGCGTGGCAGTGGACGATGATGCTCATGGTACCCGAGCCGGTGGACCGCGAGCTCTACCTGCAGGGCCACACGAAGGCGTGCGAGAAGAAGTGCCTGGTCGCGGCTGACGGAATGCGCTTCGAGGAGTATGCTGAGGGCCTGTCCGCGCAGGTCATCCACATCGGCCCCTACGCCGAGGAAGCGCCGACGATCGAGCGCCTGCACGCCTTCATCGCCGAGCAGGGCCGCGAGCGGCGCGGTAAGCACCACGAGATCTACCTGTCCGACCCGCGCCGCACCGATCCCGCTAAGCTCAAGACCGTGCTCAGACAGCCGGTGAACTGACCTCCCCCGCCGGCGCAAACGACGCGCCGGCACCCCCTCCGTTCCGGCGGGGGTATACGGCAACGGCGTCGTTCCCCCCCTCGCCGTGCGCTTGCGCCCGGAGAGGGGGTCGGGGGGAGAGGTCCGACCGACCCGTGCAGAAGACGAATAGGAGGCCCCTCCATGCAGATCAAGATCCCGCGCATCATCACGCCCGACTACTGGCTCGCGAACCTCGGCGATGTGCAGCGCTACCTGCGCCACCACCTCGCACAGGGCGAACTGCGGCAGTTCGGCGAATCGTCGCTCGGCTTTCCGTTGCAGGTGGTGGAGTATGCGAACCCCGGGGCGCGCAAGCTGATGGTGATCGGCGGGACGCACGGGCACGAGCCGGGCGGCGTCGCGAGCGTGATGAACCTGATCCACCTGCTGGAGACCGGCCGCGACCTGGCGGGCGAGCCGCACGAACGGCTGCTGGAGCTTGCGGGCGGCCTGCACCTGCTGCTCGTCCCCTGCCTGAACCCCGACGGGCGCAGCGTCTGCCCAGACAGCTTCTACGCGCAGGGCATCGAAACGACCGTCGCGTATTCCTCGGGCATCCAGACGAACGGCGACCTCGTGCCCTACGATTCGGAATCGCAGGAGCCGTGCTACTACTTCGACCCGGCGGACGCGGTGTTCGTGGGCGGGCAGTTCAACGGCGCGGGCTGGGCGATCAACCGGCGTCTGAGCGACGATCACTCCGAGGCGGTCGAGGTGCAGGCGCTGCTCGGGCTTGCGCAGGGCGCCGGGCTGGACGCGATCCTCGACCTGCACGCGTGCGGCTCCAACTTCGCCTTCCAGGTGCGCTCGCACGAGGCGCCGTACTGGCCGGTGATGCGCGAGTGGCAGCGGCGTGCGGAGGCGCTGTTCGGGGCGAAGGGCCGGCCGCTGAACAAGCTGCACGGCGACGACGACCCGCCGGTGCCGCCCGCGTTCTTCTGCAACTCGGCGCTGCTGCACAAGCACGCGAAGCTGATGTGGATGTCCTACGAGGGCCGGCAGGGCTACGTGGGCCGCGTGCCCTTCTTCCCGCTGCCGACGGAGTGGGAGATCATCGACGACTACCTCGGCGCGATCGAGGTGTACCTGGAACTGGGCACGGAGGGGCGCTACGCGGACGCGAACGCGGAGGTGTTCGGGTAGCGAGGGGAACGGTGAAGGGGGAGACGGCGCGGGCTGTGCGGACGAGGGCGTCCGCACCACGCGGGCATCGCGATCTGTTCTGTGGTGCGGGTGCCCTCGCCCGCACTCACCGCACCAGCCTCGGCTGTCCCCACACCGCCATGCAGCCCGTCCCCGACACGCCATCGGGCAGGCGCGTCTCCAACGTCAGCTCGAGCGCATCGCCTGCCAGAGGCAGCGCCGCCTCCAGCGTTCGGGCCGGGGCACCCGCGTGGATCGGCTCCGAGCACGCGATCTCCTCACCGCTCGCGAGCAGCGCGAACACCGCCCCCGTGCCCTCCGCCGACGCCGGGAGCAGGCCCACGGTCGCCGCCACGCGCGTGTAGACGCCCGCGGGGCCGAAAGTCCACTTCAGCGCGAAGGGCACGCCCATCCCCACGCCGCGCTCAAAGCGCACAGGGCCATCGGCCGTCGGCAGTTCCAGCGGCACCACGTTGCGCTGCTGGTCGTAGCAGGCATCGAGTACGAACGGCGTCCAGCGCCATGGCGGCGAGCTCTTCCCGCCACGGTAGTCGGAGACGAAGTCGGTCAGCGGCACCTCATCGAGCTGCGTGGTGGCGCCCTCGATGCGGTCCGTGGCGAGGCTCAGCGCGGTGTAGATCAGGTCGGCGCTGGTGCGGCTCGCGTTCGAGACAAGCTGCCCGCGCAGCCGCGCCGCGACCGAGCCATCCCCGTGCATCTCATCCATCACGAACGGGACGATGATCTGCCGCGCGGCCTGCGCCTGCAGACGCTGGCGGCGCTGCATGTGCAGAGCCGCCTCCTCCGGTGTGCGGCCGAGCAGCACGGGCGTGTGGTCCTCGCTCTCGGGCATGTCGTAGCGCCCGTTGTCGGAGATGCCGCTGGCCGCGTAGAGGTAGTGGCGGCCGCGCTTCTCGCTCGGCGGCGGGATCAGCTCGCGCAGATACGTCTCGTTGATGAAGCCCTCGGTGCAGTGCAGGCTCATCGAGCCGGTGTCCTCGACCCAGTGGCAGAGCACGCCGAGGTAGCGCGCGGTTTCGTCCATGTCCCCCGCCTGCACGCAGTCGCGGATGCGCTGCAGATACCAGCGGAACGCGATGGTGGACGCCGGGACGGCGTTGACGTCGTGGAGCGAGACGGTCGCGCCCTCGGGCTTGCAGTAGGCGTCGAGGTCGGGGCGTTTGCCACCCGCGTGCTGGTCCTGAAGGGCGGCGTAGTCGCGGCAGAGGGCGGGCGTGGCATCGCCGAGCAACTCCTGCTGCCACGCGGGCAGGCAGGTGATGGCGCGTTCGCGGATGACCGTGTGACCGCCGCCCCAGCCGTGGGCGGCCATGGAGAGTGTGAGTGCGATGGAGATGCCGTGCATGATGGGTTAGCTCCTTGTGGTCCGATCGGTTGCGCATGTCGTACGGAGGGGCCGGCCTGAGCCCGACGAGCGAAGCGAGCCGGGCGAAGTCGGCCCGGTCGTTCGCGCTCGCGGTAGAATGTGCTCGTGGTGCGTGGGCCGACTTCGCCACCCGCAAACGACGCGGGCGGCTCAGGGCGGCCCCTCCGTACGGCTACGGCGAACGGCACAGGCCGCCGCGGGGGGCGGCCTCTCCCTACGGCGCGGTCAGCGCCACGATCAGGTCCGCGGCGCGGCGGCGGATGGCGTCGTAGTCCGTGGGGTCAAGCTCCGGCTGCTCGACCACGTCGTAGACGCGCGCGATCTGCGAGGCCGGCAGCGACGTATCCGGGCGCCTGGCACGACCGCGCACATGCGAGAGGAAGCCTTCGGCCTCGCGTGCGAGCTCGGGGCGGTCTGCGCGGTGGGCCGCGATAGCCACCTCCAGCGCCTGGAGGTAGCGCAGGTCGTCGATGCCTTCGCGCCGGCCCTCCCAGCCGACGGTGGGCGCGTTGAACTCCACGCCCGGCGCGACGTACTGCACGCGCCACGGGTCGCCGTAGGTAGGCAGCGCGGGCTCGACCTGCCCGTCGAGGCCGATGCGTCCGCCGCCCTGCTCGCAATAGCACCACTGCCAGTTGCCGCCCAGCCCGTAGGCCCACGTGAAGAGGCCGGTGAAGTAGCGGTCATTGCGCGGCTGCGCGCCGTTCCAGACGCAGTTGTAGGTCCAGACCTCCGCGCCCGTCTCCGCGGCCTGCGCGAGCACGCGGTCGAAGTCGCGCAGGGTGTTGCTCACGATCCACACATCGTAGTACTTGCCCAGCGCGGTCGGGTCGCCGATGGCAGTGACGGTGCGCGCGCCGGGCACATCATGCACCACCCCCGCGACCTCGCGCAGCAACGGTTCGCGCTCAGGCGAGGGCTCATCGACGAGGTACCAGAGCAGCGCGGGCCAGCCGCCCTCGCGAGCGCGCTCCTCGACCGTGCGCACCAGCTTGGAGCCGTAGTGGAAGCGCCCGTCGGTCTCACCGTGCGCGAGCAGCAGTTGCGGATGGTCCGCGCGCGCCAGGCCCAAGCGCTCCAACAGGCCCATCTGCGTGAGCAGGCCGACCTTCGCGTCGGCGTTGTCGAGCGTGATCTCCCAGGTGCCGTCGGGGAGCTTGCGCTCGACGTCCGCGTAGACGCTGAACGAGTTGCAGCCATGCTCGCGCATGTCCTGCAGGGAGCGCTCCATGAACGCGTCGGTGCGCAGGTCATCGTACTGATGCGTCTGTCGGTAGTACATGCCGAAGGTCGCGTCGGGCTCGGGGAGGTCGATCGGCAGCACCTCGACGCTCAGCGGCAGCGTGGTGGCCTCGCCCGCGCCTGCGGAGATCGTGAGCGCGCCCTCGTACGTCCCGGGCGTGGCGTCCTCGGGCGCGTGGACGGTCAGCCACAGGCGCTGGGTCTCGCCCCCGGCGACCGGCCCGGACGCTCCGGGGAAGACGAACATCGGCCTGCGCTCGAAGCGCTGGCCGGGCTGCAGCGGCGCGGAGTTGGTGAGCCAGCGCTTCATGGTGCGCACGTGGCCGATGGAGATCGCGTTGGCGGGGAAGTGGCTCACAGCGACCTGCGCGTTCACCGACGCCAGCGGCCTGAGCGCGGTCACGGAGACCGTCAGCGGTTCGTACTCACCGGGCGCGAGCCGGACGGTCAGTTGATCGACGACATCCCTGCGGCGGGGTAGCCAGGTGGGGTGGACGGGCTCGATCCACGGGCGCTGGGAAACGATGAAGCCGCACTCGCCCTCGGCGGCGGTCGGCTCGGGCATAGGGTTCGGGGCGGGGGACAGGTCGCCGACACGCACGGAGTCGTCGCGCTCGAGGCGCACGTCGTCGAAGAGGATGCTGCCGCGGCCGTAGCGGCGCGAGCAGATGACTGAGAGTGAGGCCGAATCGCCGGTGCGGAAGGGCAGCTCGACCTCGTCCCATGCGCCGCGCGGGCCTGCGTAGGAGTCGACGGAGGCGAGGTACTCGCCGCCCGAGCGCACACCGAAGGTGAAGTGCGCGCCGGTGTCGAGCACCTGCAGCCGGCAGCGCGCGACATAGCCCGTGTTCGGCTCGACCGGGATTGCGCGCGACTCGGCCCACGAGCCGCTGCCGGCTTCGACGCAGGAGCACTGCAGGAACGCCTCGCCCTCGGCGGCATCGCCCGGCGCGGCGTTGCCGCGCGCGATGGTGACGCCCGCGCCGAGCGTCCATGCCTGCGCGACGGCCTCGGCGTCACCCTCGAAGCCGCCGGCGGGGATCGGTTCGGCGAATACGTGCGTGGCGGCGCCCAGCAGGACGCAGGCGATGATCGCGCGTGCGGTCATGAGGTGGCTCCAATCAACGACGGTCGCTTTCCGCGCGCGTGCGGCAGACCACCTCACGTTCGCCTGCGTTGGCGTTGCGACCTCTCACGGCGCGAGCGCCACGAAGCTACAGCGCTTGAAGACAAGGTTACGGCCGAAGGTGGCGGTGTGGCCCATGCCTCCGCCATCGTCCACCTGCTCGGAGACGGGCACGACGTAGTAGTCGCCGAGGTCCTCCTCGACCGTGAACGAAGCCCTGTTGGCCGAGGCGGCAGACGACGGCATCGGGCGCGGGGCAATGGCATGAGTGTACGCGATAAGGATATGAGTGGCCAGATGACGCTGGGAAAGGTGGTTGAGGCGGAGGAGGTGAAGTATTTAGGTACGCGGGGTGTGTTGCCACCGGGTTTGCCCCAGGGGATTGACGGATTGATGTGCGGGGTCTTTTTCCGGTGGACAACATGAGGATGCCGCTGTTTCCTGCGGTGAAGCAGACGCTGAAGGTCACTGCCGTTGGGCCGATCGAGGAGGGCGGGCAGGAGATGGCTGCTGCCTGGTTGCAGAGGCGTGGTTCGCGCACAAGACGGTTGCCAGTGGGATGAGAATGGTGAGGGAGAGGGTGGAAAACGAGAGTCAATCCGAGCGCTCTGGATGGGTGCTGTCCGACCTGCACCTGTTGGCACAGAGGTCTGTGGCTGCGGATTACCTGGCCGCTGTCCACGAGGCGGCGCAGGACGCAGATTTTATTGTGCTGAATGGCGACGTGTTCGATTTTCGCTGGACGACGTTACCGGGGATTGAGGCGTCGCTTACCGCGGCGGAGGAATGGCTGCGCGCGTTGGTGGAATCTTTCCCCGGCTGTGAGTTCTATTACGTTCTGGGGAATCACGATGGCATTGAGCCGTTCGCGCAGCGGCTGGATGCGATTGCCGCGGAGGCGGACAATTTCTCGTGGCATCCGGCATATCTGCGTCTTGGCACGGCGTTGTTTCTGCACGGTGATCTGGCGTCTGGAAGCCGTGGCGGCGATCCGTTTACGCGCAGGTTGATTCCGGCGGAATGGATCCGCGGCCGGTGGTGGACCCTGGCGTATCGTGCGTGCATTCTTGCGCGGGTGCACAGAGGGGTGGCGACAATCCACGGGGCGAAGAGGACTGTGCGGAAGATCCTGCGTGCGCTGGAGCGTAACGGAAGCGAGACGATGCACGGAGTTACGGATATCTACTTCGGTCATACACACCTGCCGCTGACAGGATATCGGCACCGAGCAATAAGATTTCATAACACTGGTTCTGCAGTGCGCCGGCTGCGGTGGAACATGCTGCCTGTGCGTGTGCGGTGTACGGAGGACGCTTTGCGATGAAGTCAGAGGGAAGACCTCCTGCCGACTGCTATGCCGCAGGTGACCGGGGGCTCATGGTGGCCAGTCAGCGGCTGCGTGCGCGTCTGCTGGGGACGGTGCTGAGTCTCCTGGCGAAGTGCGGGGTCACGGCTGACATGCTGACGGCGATGTCGCTGG
>JALGSW010000042.1 GCA_029821635.1 Candidatus Zipacnadia bacterium | reverse complement strand
ATCCTCGAGGACATCGGCGCCGACGGCGTCTACTGGGACGAGTTGTCGCAGAGCCGCTATCCGTACCACTATGGCGAGCCGTGGGACGGCCGCAGCGCCGACGTGAACCCCGAGACAATGCTGATCACGCGCAAGAAGGCCGCGGTCTCACTGATCAGCCTGTCCTTCCGACAGCGGCTCGCGCAGGAGATACTCGACCGGTCGATGATGATCGGCAACGGCTCGCCGAACACGCGGACGATGACGGGGCTGCACTTCCCGCGCTTCATCGAGACCGGCTCGGTGAGTAACCTGCTGCGCGGGCAGCTCTACACGCCGATCGCCCTTGGCGACCACCTCTCGGAGCGCACCACGCAGGACTGCGTGGATGGGATGCGCCGCAGCCTCGACTACGGCGCCCTCTACTACTTCTACTCGGCGTCGGTCACCTCAAAGTACCCGTCGATCACCGCGCAGATGTTCCCGTGCACGCCGCTGGAGCTGCACGCGGGCTACATCCTCGCGCAGGAGCGCATCCTGACGAACACCTCCGGCAACTTCGGCTGGGGCGACGCGTCCGAGTTCGACGTGCACGTCTACGGCGCCGACGGGCAGGAGGTCGAGGACTTCGAGGCGCCGGTGGTCGAGCAGGACGGCGGGCGCTACGTTGAGCTGCGACTCCCGCGCGACTACATGGCGGCGATCGTGCGGAAGTGAGGAGTACTCATGCGCTGGAGACTGGCCCGTCGGCTGGGAACCATCTTCGATTGTCATATTTCGATATTTCGAAATAGTGCTATTGACAAGACTGCTGGGTAGGGACTACAATGTCATTGGCAACCACGAACAGACAGGAGGACACAATGTCGCAAGCTGAGGCAATGGATCCAGGAGACGCTATCAGGGCAATGCTGGGTGCTCGGGATTGGACGCAGGCACAACTGGCAGAGATCATCGGTCGCTCCCCAAGAGATGTGAGTGACCTTGTCTCCGGCAAGAGGGCAATCTCGCCGGACATAGCCAAGGAACTGGCCGCTGCGCTCGAGACGCCGGCGCAGTACTGGATAGAACTGGATGGCAAGTACAGACTGACTCAGATCGCGGACGTCGATGACGCCATCACGCGCCGTGCTCGGCTGCATGCGTTCGCTCCTATCAAGGACATGATCAAGCGTCACTGGCTTAAACCATCCGACGACGCAGGGGTACTGGAAGAGAGCGTGAAGCGCTACTACGGGATACGGAGTCTCGACGAGCCACTCAACCTGCCACATGCCGCCCGACGCGTAAATCAGGAGGTAAGCCCGGCGCAGTGGGCGTGGCTGTTTCGGGCGAGACATCTCGCAACCGCCGTGCAGGCTGCACCATTCTCTCGTCGCTCGCTCAGTCGAGGTCTGACGGAACTCAGGAGCTTGCTCCTCAGCGCACAAGAGACACGACGCGTGGCCAGAGTTCTTGCGGATGCAGGGATCAGGCTCCTTGTCATCGAGCAGTTGCCCAAGACAACGATCGACGGAGCATGCTTCTGGATAGATCGCAAGAGCCCGGTGATCGCGTTGTCTCTCAGGTACGACCGTATCGACTGCTTCTGGTTTACCCTTGCGCACGAGTTGGGTCACGTCGCTAGCGGGGACGCATTGAGCATTGATGCCGAACTCGCCGGTGAGTCCGCGCGACCAGCGGAGGATGACGCTGAGACGGAGGCCAACCGCTTCGCTGCGGACCTCCTTATTCCACAAGAGAGTTTGGACGACTTCATCGCACGGACGCGGCCCTTATACGGACGGCAGAAGATCTTGGGATTTGCGGCTAGACTGCGAGTACACCCCGGGATAGTGGTTGGGCAGCTTCAGTTCCGTCAGGAAATCCCTTGGTCTGCTATGCGGCCAATGCTGGAGAAGGTCCGAGACAACGTCACTCAGTCAACGCTCACCGATGGCTGGGGGCAGGTTCCGCCTCCAGTCGAATGAGGAGGACGCGAAACAATGCGCGGACCCACGCAGCAGCAACAGTATCTGGACATCAAGGATGCATATGTCGCCGACGGGCAGCCGTGGCCAGCCCGCATGCGAGAGATGGCTCGTTGGGCCATAGCTACGGGGAAGTACGAGCCGCCTCCTAGCGACGCCGAGGAGCGACTCGCGCGGCTAATGGCCGACGCACTGGCGCAGGAGTACATAACCGACCCCCAAGGCCGATCTGTCCGGCGGAACCACGCCGCGCAGAGACGCAACAAGGACGGGCAGTTCGCATGGGAATGGGACAGCATTGACCACGCGTCTCGGCCGCACATGGAGACAGCGCTACAGACGCGTCGGCAAGCGGTAGTCGCAGACTGCAAGCAGCTGAAGACTGATGCTGACAGCTACAACGAGAACTACAATCCGGGCGAGCCGATCCAGCTTCCGCTTGATTTCACGAACGATGTGGCGGAGGCAGAGGCTCTTGAAGCGCTGACGCGCGACATCGAGCCCGCACTAACAGGTTAGCCGTCGCAGTGCTGTGTACGCCACCGGGGATGCAGGGCGGCATCGCGCGCCTGGCACACAAGGGTGCTCGTGTGCGCCCGCTTCGTCACTCATCCTGCCGTGACCTACCTCGGCATCACAGGAAGAACGGCTCTGCTCTACTTCTCTTGAACCTCGTCATCCCGCCCAGCTGTTCCGTACCCGGCACCCCTCGACGCGGTCGCCCAGCGCCTCGCCGCCGACGCCCCAGACAAGGGCG
This sequence comes from Candidatus Zipacnadia bacterium, assembly GCA_029821635.1. GTDB lineage: Bacteria > Armatimonadota > Zipacnadia > Zipacnadales > UBA5352 > UBA5352. Next base: position 84,024 of record JALGSW010000042.1, on the reverse strand, counting down.
AACTACGTGCAGCCCTCGGCGAGAACGCCCGCGCGCAGGAGCTGCTGGATGCCCTTCTGCGCGCCTCCTCTTAGCGCCCCTGAATGCAGGTCCCGCCTCCCTTTGCGCGAAGCATCCCCCGCGGCTTCACAGACGCGGCACATGGGAGTGACGGCTCTATGCCCGGCGACCGGCCCAACATCATCGTGATCTACACCGACGACCTCGGCTACGGCGACCTGTCGTGCATGGGCGATACGCACGTGCGCACCCCGCACCTCGACGCCCTCGCCGGCTCCGGCGTGCGCTTCACCGACTGGTACTCCAACTGCGCCGTCTGCTCTGGCTCGCGCGCTGCGCTGATGACCGGCCAGTACCCCGACCACGCGGGCGTCAACGGCGTCCTGCCCAGCAACCGCGAATCCGAGGGCCTGCCCGAGTCCAAGCGCACCAACACCATCGCCCACGCCCTTGGCGCGGAAGGCTACCGGACCGCGCTCTTCGGCAAGTGGCATCTCGGCGTCACGCCGCGCTCGATGCCGCACAACTTCGGCTTCCAGCAGTGGTTCGGCCACCTCTCCGGCTGCATCGACTACTACTCGCACCTGTTCTACTACATGCAAAGCCGCGGCGTGGACCCGCTACACGACCTGTGGGAGAACGGGAACGAGGTCTGGCGCAACGGTGAGTACATGACGAGCATGATCACCGAGCGCTCGGTCAACTACATCCGCGAGAGCGCGCGCGACAGCGAGCCCTTCTTCCTCTACACGTCCTTCAACGCGCCGCACTACCCCATGCACGCTCCGGAGGAGTATGTCTCGCGCTTCGACCACTTGCCGTGGGACAAGCAGATCATGGCGGCAATGATCGCGTGCATGGACGATGGCGTGGGCCGGATCATCGCGGCGCTGGAGGCCGAGGGCATCCGCGAGGACACCCTCATCTTCTTCTCGTCGGACAACGGCCCGTCGCGGGAGACGCGCAACTGGCTCGATGGCACCAGGGACCCCTACTACGGCGGCACCACCGGCGGCCTGAAGGGGCACAAGGGCACCTGCTGGGACGGCGGCGTCCGCGAGCCCGCGATCATGAGTTGGCCGGGAACCATCGCCGGCGGGCAGGTGTCCTCGGAAGTGGGTATCATGATGGACATCTTCCCCACGATGCTCGAGGCGGTGGGCGGCGATCTGTCCCGCTATGACCTCGACGGCGTCTCGCTGCTGGACATGGTGGTCAACGGGGCGGATAATCCCCACGACTGGATCGCCTGGCACCTCGCGGGCCAGACCGCCATCCGCCGCGGCGACTGGAAGCTGGTGCTCAACGGAGGATTGCGCGACAACGACGACTCGGTGCCCGAGGTGTGGCTGTCGAACATCGCTGAGGACTTCAGCGAGGCGAACAACCTCGCCGACGCGAATCCGGAAGAGGTCTGGTATCTGCGCGAGCTCCTCGACCCCTGGGCCGAGGGCCAGCGGCGCATCATCCGGGAGCAGCGGGCGGTGTTTAACTAGCGTAAGGCTACCTCACCCCCCGGCCCCCTCTCCCTGGAAACCGCAAACGACGCGGTTTCAAGCGGGAGAGGGGGAGAACGACGTCGTTGACGTTACGTCGTTTGTAGGACGGGCTTCCAGCCCGTCGCTGTTGTCGTTCGCATTCACGCGAAGGAGACCGATCATGGCAACCGTCGCAGATCGTACAACCGACGCCCTGCCCCGCCCCGTAGGCCCCGACGGGCTCTCGGAGTGGTCGCGCGCGCTGCGCGAGGACGTCCTCGCCGACGGGGGCGCCTTCGACGAGCGCGCGATCATCATGGCCGAGAGCTTCCGCGCCACCGAGGGTGAGCCGCGCCGGCAGATACGCGTGGCGCAGGCCGTCGCGCACCTCTTCGAGCAGATGCCCGTGCGCATCCGCGAGGGCGAGAGGCTCGTCGGCCGGCACCCGAACACGCACGCCGATGAGGCCCTCGCCGCGGAGATCGCCGAGGCGAACGCCTACCTCGGGCGTGAGCAGTGGCGCGGCTTCGTCTCCGAGGGGCACATGGCGCCGGACTACCCGACCGCGTGCAAGCAGGGCCTCGGCGGCATCATGGAGCGCATCGACGACGCCGAGCACGCGCTGCGGCCCGACGACCCGCAGACGCCTGCGAAGCAGCACTTCTACGAGGCCGCGCGCATCGCCCTCGGCGGCCTGCAGCGGCTCATCGAGCGCTACGCCGACCTCGCGCAGGAGATGGCCGACGACGCCACCGATCCCGCGTGGGCCGATGACCTGCGCGAGGCCGCCGCGACCTGCCGGCAGATCGCCCACGAGCCGCCGCGCAGCTTCCGCGAGGCGATCCAGCTCGGCTGGTTCATGTTCATGGGCTGCGCGCTGGAGAACTCCCAGCATCACCACTGCTTCGGCCCGGGGCGCATCGATCAGTGGCTGCGGCGTTTCTACGAGGCCGAACGCGATGCGGGCACGCTCGACGAGGCGCTTACCGAGGACCTGCTGGCCCAGCTCATGATCAAGTGCAACGAGTTCCAGGGCCCGTCGATGAGCGCTGTGATTCTCGTGATCGGCGGCCGCAAGCCCGACGGCTCCGACGGCACCAACGAGCTTTCGTTCCGCATCCTCGAGCTGACCGATCGGGTGGAGATGTACTTCCCCGGCATCGACATCTCGTGGCACGCGGACATCGATCCGCAGTTCATGCGCCACGCGATGGCCCTGCTGCGCAACGGCAAGGGCCAGCCATCGATCTTCAACTCCGACCAAATCACGAAGGGCCTCGTGCGGCACGGCGTGCCCTTCGAGCACGCGGTCGATCACCTGCCCAGCACCTGCACCGAGACTTCGATCATGGGCCGCAGCAACCCGCACGTCGCATGGCCCTACGTCAACCTCGCGATGTGCCTGGAGTACGCGCTCTTCGGCGGCGTGCACCCGGAGAAGGGCCATGCCGATGACTTCGCGGCGGACGTCGGCCTGCGGCTGACCGACCCGCCCGCCAGTTGGGCCGTTCGTAGGACATTGACAGGCTGGAAAGCCTGTCCTACAACGTACGCCGAACTCCGCCACGCCTACGAGCGCGTGCTGGCCCATGCGGTCGATGGCGCGGTGATCCAGTGCAACCGCGACCTGTGGCTGCAGTCGATCCACCGGCCCTTCCCGCTGCTTTCGTGCCTCATCGAGGGCTGCATCGAGAGCGGCCGGAACATGTCCGACGGCGGCGCGCTCTACAACTTCATCCAGCCCGAGGCGGTCGGCGCGTCGAACGTGGTGGACGCGCTCGCGGCGGTGCAGACGCTGGTCGAGGAGCGCGGCGAGTACACGCTCGACAACTTCCGCTCGGCGATCCGCGACAACTTCCGCGGCCACGACGACCTGCGCCGCGCGATCAAGCGCGACTGCCCCAAGCATGGGACCGACGATGCCCAGTGCAACCGGCTCTTCGGCGAAGTCGCGGGGGGCTGGTCGGACCTGGTCGAGGGCAACCGCAACTACCTCGGAGGCCCGTTCCTGCCCGGCTTCCTCGGCTGGACCGTCTGGATCGCCTACGGCGAGCGCACGCCCGCCACACCCGACGGCCGCCTCGCGGGCGAGCCGCTGGCGAATTCGATCATGAACTGCACCGGCGTGCAGACGAACGGCTTCCCGGCGCTGGTACGCTCGATCACCGACGAGTTCGACAACTCGCGCGGGCTCGGCGGCACCACCTGCAACGTGCGCTTCCAGGCGAGTGTGCTCGACACCGACGAGGGCGCCGACGCGCTCAAGGGCCTCACCGAGGCCGCGATGGACCTCGGCGCCTACCAGCTTCAGTTCAACCTCGCCTCCACCGAGCAGATGCGCGCGGCGCAGGCGAATCCCGACGCGCACCGCGACCTGTTCGTGCGCATCGGCGGCTACCTCGTGCCCTTCGTGCTGCTGAGCAAGCACGCGCAGGAGGAAGTCATCGCGCGCGAGGAGTTGGGCTGGTGAAGGACTTGCGCGATGTGACCGGCACGATCTTCGATATCGACCAGACCGCGCTGCACGATGGACCCGGCGTGCGTATGACCGTCTTCCTGAAGGGCTGCCCGCTGCACTGCGCGTGGTGTCACAGCCCCGAGTCGCAGGCATTCGCGCCCGAGATCGTCTGGTACGAGACCCGCTGCACACACTGCGGCGCGTGCGTGAATGCCTGCCCGCAGCGCATCCGCCGACCGGGGCTGATCGCCCCGGAGGATCGCGCGCGCTGCACGCTGTGCGGCGCGTGCATCGAGGCCTGCCCGGCGGGCGCGCTGGAGGTCAAGGGCCGCGAGGCGACCGCGGGCGAGATCGCCGACATGGCAGCGCGCCTGACGCCCTTCTTCGCGCGCACGGGCGGCGGGGTGACGATCACCGGCGGCGAGCCGACCGCGCAGGCCGACTTCGCGCACGCCATCGCGAGCCTCTGCCGCGACGCGGGCATCCACGTGGCGCTGGAGACCTGCGGGCTCGCGCCATGGGAGACGATCGAGCGCCTCGCCGAGGCCTTGGACCTGTGGCTCTACGATCTGAAGCTGGCGGACTCGGCGGCCCACGAGGCGTACACGGGCGCGCCGAACGAGCAGATCATCGCGAACCTGCGGGCGTTGCTCGCGAGCGGCGCGGACGTGCTGGTGCGCGTGCCGCTGATCCCGGGCGTGAATGACACGGACGAGGCGGTCCGCGAGATCGCGACGCTGGCAAGGAGCCTCGGCGTGGAGCGGATTGAGCTTCTGCCCTTCAACCCGGCGACGGGCGGGAAGTACTCATGGTTGGGCCTACCCGACCCGCTGCCGGACGCGCAGCGCCAGTCACCCGAACGCCTCGCGGAGCTTCAGGCGATCTGCGAGTGAGCCGTTCGCCGTTCCGCCGTTGTCGTTCGGAGCGACGCATGTGCCGTTTACATGCGTCGGCCGTTGGGGGGTATCGGAGCACGTGGGAGCGGCTGAAGCCCCTCCCCTCCATACGACTGGGCAACGACGTCGTTCGCAGCTATCAGGAGGCACTCACCATGACCCGCACACTGACCGTCGCGCTGATCGTCCTGCTCGTAGCGAGTGCGGTCCTTGCCGCCGAGCCGCGCGTGCTGCTCGTCGGCGGAGGCGGGACCGCGTCCGCCCTTGAAGCCCTCGACATCCCCTTCGAGCAGACCACCTGGCCCGACTACAAGGCCGGGCGCATCAACATCTTCGACTACACCGTCATCATCAGCGCCATGGACGAGGACCGCTCGCCCATCAAGGACTCGCCTACCAGGCTCCGGCGCTTCGTCGACAGCGGCGGCGTCTTCCTCGGCATGCGCAACCGCAGGGCCGATGCGTGGCTGCCCGTGCCCGCGAAGAACGATCGCTCGTACGAGTTCGGCGAGGTCCTCGTGCCCGACCACCCGATCTTCCACCAGCCGAACGAACTCACGCGCGAGACGCTCCTGCAGGTCCACATGGGCAGCATCTACGACGCCTGGTACGACCTGGGCGAGGGCTGGGTGCCACTCATCAGCGCCGGGAAGCAGCAGGGCTGGGACGCGGAGCCCGCCGCCAGCGATGGCGAGCACTACGGGATGATCGAGCTTGAGTATGGCATGGGGCGGATCGTGCTGACGCAGTTGATCCCCGAGCATGCCTGGTTCAGCGATGGCGACGGGCCCGATTCCGCCGGCGCGAAGCTGTTCGCGAACCTCGTCACGTATGCGCTCTCACACTCCCCCGACTGGCCGGAAGGAGCGAGCGCCGTGCCCGAGTGCTACCACCGCAGCGTCTCCGACCTGCTGCCCGAGCCCACCGCGGGCGGCGCGTGGCCGCTCGACGACGGGCGCCAAGGCGCAGGCTGGACCTTCGAGTCGCAGGGCAAGTTCACCGGCAAGCCCGACCGCCGGGCGGTCTTCACGATCTCGCACCCGCACGAGGACACCGAGGAGGGCGCCTTCGGGCGCGTGAGCCGCACCGTCCCCGTGGACGCCGAGGGCGGCTGCTACCTGCGCTTCTACGTCTCCGATGACTACTGCGGCGGCGTGGACAGGGACTATGAGGGTGACCGCGCTGTAGCCACCTACGAGAACAAGAAGCGCGATATGCGCTTCTGCGAAGTGCTCGTCGATGGCGAGCAGGTCTGGGACATGGACGTGCTGGGCCGCAACCCCCGCCCGGCCGACCGGCGCTTCTACCTCGCGGACATCTCCAACGCGATCCGCGGCAAGGACGAGGTCACCATCTCCCTGCAGGTGCGCGACCGCCAGGGCACGGAGAAGCCCTTCCTGACCGAGGTCTTCTGGGCGGGCGTCGAGATGTTCCCGGGCATCCAGCGCATCCCCGCGCGGCAGATGGAGGCCGAGGGCTTCGCCGAGGATGATGGCGCGATGCAAATCGGCGCGCCGGAGGGCTCGCTGCGCCGCCCGTTCACCGGCGAGAGCGGCCAGTACTACGCCGCCATCGGCCTGCGCGACGACCACACCGGCCAGTCGCGACTGCGGCTGTCGGTTGGCGGGAAGCAGGTCGGCGAGGTGCAAATGACCGCCGATGACTACGGGCAGTGGCACGCGGTCTTCGGCCCGGTGCAGGTCAATCGCGGCGACGAGGTGCGCCTCGACGCCACGCGCGACCGCACGGAGGTCATGCGCGTCGAGGAGATCGCGCTGCTCCCGCGCGAGCTGGTCGAGCGCAAGCCCGTGCGCGAGGAGGTCGCGATCGAGCCACCGTGTTACCAGCCGGGCGAGGAGCCTGCGCGCGACTCGTTCACGATGACCGTCAGCGACCACGCGGGCGTCGCGCGCTCGGGCGAAGTCGCCACGCAGGGCCTGCCCTTCGCGTACGGGGCGCTGACCTCAGCGCGGAATCTGCGCGTGCTCGACGCCTCCGGCGCGGAGGTCCCGGTGCAGGCGCGGGCGCTCAACTCCTGGCCCGACGGCTCAGTGATGTTCGCGCTGGTGAGCTTCCCCGCGTCGGTCGATGCCAATGCGAACGCGCAGTACACCGTCGAGTTCGGCTCACAGGTGCGGCCCGCGGAGTTCCCGGGGCGGATACTGACCGTCAACGAGCAGGACGGCCGCATCGCCGTGAACACCGGGCCGCTGCAGGCCACGCTGAGCACCACCCGCGGCACGCTCGTGGACAGCGCGGTGCTCGACGGCACGCAGATGATCGGCGATGAGCCGTGGGCCGCGCTGGTGACCGCCGAGGATGGCACGCAATACTCCTCCGCGCTGGGCGAGGTCACCGACACGCAGGTGATCGAGGCTGGGCCGCTGCGCGCGGTGATCCGGCGCATCGGCCGGCACACCGCCGAAGATGGCTCGACGCTGCTGGAGTTCGACATCATCCAGGAGTTCTACCTCGGCTCGCCGACCACGCGCCTGAGCTACGTCTTCACGCACAAGGAGGACACGGAGACGCAGAAGCTCCGGCAGGTGCGGCTGAACATGCCCTGCCCGTGGGCGGGCGATGGCGCGCAGGCGACCGTCTGGGGCGATGACGCGCCCGCCTCCGGCGCGTCCGCCTCGTGCAGCCAGCTCGAGCTTGACAGCGGCACGATCGGCGCCGATGGTCCCGCCGCACAGCAGGTTCGCACGCAGGGCTTCGCGCGCCTCGCGCCCACGGGCGGCAACGGCCCGGCGCTCGCCGTCGCCACCCGCTGGTGGTGGGAGAAGTGGCCGAAGGCCGTCGAGGTTGGCGCGGGCGGCATCGCGCTCGACCTGATCCCGATGGACAGCCACACGCAGTTCTCCGACGGCCCGTTCGTGCTCTACCAGGGCGAGGGCATCACGCATGAGGTGATGCTGGGCTTCGAGCCCGCAGGCACGGACACGAACTCGGCCGACGCCTTCGAGGCCTTCCGCGACCGTCTCATCGCTGCGTCCGACTCGCGCTACGCAGTCGGCACACTGGCGCTCGGTGAGATGCCCGCCGAGAACGAGTTCCTCTTCCCGCGCTACGAGGAGGCCATCGACCACCTCCACGAGGGCTACATGGCCAAGCGCGAGAAGCGCAGCGAGTACGGGATGGAGAACTACGGGGACGACACCTTCGAGTGGGGCTACGGGCCGAGTTACACGTTCTGGAGCAACCAGGAGTATGACCACCATCACGGCTTCCTCGTGGAGTGGTTCCGCTCCGGTGACCGGCGCTACTTCGAGATCGGTGAGGAGGCCGCGCGGCACTACGAAGCCACGGACTGCTACCACTGGGCCCCGGGCCGCGAGCATCTCATCGGCGCCCCGCACCATCACAACTCCAGGCATATTGTCGACGAGGGCTGGTTCCCGGACCACTGCGTCGGTGGCGCGAGCAACGGCCACTCGTGGGTCGAGGGCCTGCTGGATTACTGGCTGCTCACCGGTGACGTGCGCGCCGAGGAGACCGCGCGCAAGATGGGCGACTGGTACGTCTGGACGGTCGAGAACGGTCGCTACGGCGCCGGCGGCCAGGAGCGCGGGCCGGGCTGGACGCTCATCGCGCTCTCGAGCCTCTACCGCATGACCGGTGACGAGCGCTACAAGGCCGCCGGCGACTCGATCCTCGACTGGATGGCGACGATCCAGGACCCGGTGCGCGGCGTGGTGAGCGTGCCGATCTCCGAGCAGCCCTCCTACGAGGGCGGCACCGCATTCATGCACGGCATCCTCGGCCGCGGCCTCGGGCGCTTCTACGAGGCCACCGGTGAGGAGCGCGCGATGCGCATGTGCCTCGGCGTCGGTGAGTGGCTGACCACCGAGCCGATGGGGCCGCCCGCGCGCTTCTGGTACAAGCAGGCGCCACGCTGCAAGACCGGCTACAGCGCCACCACCCAGTGCACGGGCGCGCTCAGCTACCCCTACCGCTACACCGGCGATGACTGGTTCGGCACGCTGACCGAGGAGCTGCTGAGCATGACCGGCCCAAGCTCGCGCTCGTGTTCGTGGATGTACTCCTCGCTCGCGCACGTGCAGCCGCGAATCACGCCGCTGGAGGTCCTCCTGCCCGACAGCATCCCGATCTGCTGCCCGGACCAGCCGTGGCAGGGCCAGGTGCAACTGCGCAACACCACCGACGAGCCGGTCGAGGCAACGCTCCGGGGTACCTCCGAGCTCCTGCGCATCGCGTGTGAGCCGACCACGCTCACCATCGGGCCGGGCGAGACCGCGACCGCCACCGTCACCGCCTGTCCGCCCGACGGGACCGCGCCATGCTCGGCAGACTCGCTGCTGGAGATTACCTGCGGCGACCGCACGTGGAAGCGCGACTTCACGGTGCGCGTCGTGGAGTCGATGGTGCGTGAGCAGTCCGAGGCGGACGCAGCCGCGCTCACGGAGCCGTTCGCCATCGACGACGACGGCGGGATGCGCTTCATCCACGTGCCGCGCGACGTGCGCTTCAACCCGAGCCCCTGGCAGGCCGCTGATGACGCGGGCTCGGCCACGTGGACGCTGACGCTCCCGACGGCGGGCGAGTACACGCTGCTCGGGCACTGCTGGTGGCTCGATGACAAGGGCAATTCGTTCTACGCGCAGATCGACGACGCCGACCCGGTGGAGTTCGGCAACGCGGGCCGGATGGGCGAGTGGCTGTGGACCCAGGGCCCGACGGCGAAGCTCGACGCGGGCGAGCACACCGTCCGCATCCTCGCGCGCGAGGACGGCGCGCGCATCTCGGCGGTGATGCTGACGAATACGGTGCTGTAGGACAGGCTTTCCAGCCTGTCAGATGTCCGTTCGTGCCGTTCGTGGAGCATCGACGTTCGCGAAGCGAACTCGCGCAAAGCGCTCTGCGCTTCAGGCATTCCAGCCTGCGGTCGTTGTCGCGAGCACAACGAGAGGGGAACGTGTCATGTCACGGACGCTGACGATCGCCGTGCTGACGCTGCTTACGCTGTCTGCAACAGCCCTGTTCGCCGATGAGGTGAGGATCGACGGACGCGTGGTTGGGCCGGACGGCGCGCCCGTTGCAGGGGCACACGTTGGGGTTCGAGACGACTATGCCGATAAGGGGCAGCAGTGGACGTCCGTGACGACCGCGGAGGACGGCGGCTTCGCGCTGATCTTCGACACCGAGCGGGTGAAGGATAGCTACGGTGTCGCGGCCATCGCTGAGGGCTTTGGCCTCGGAGGCGCCGATGCGAAGCCGGGTGAGACCGTCGAGATCGCCCTGCCCGCGGAGGGTGAGCCCATCACCGGCACGGTCGTGGACGCCGACGGCGTGCCCATCGACGGGGCCGAAGTGACTGTCTGGGGCATCCCCGGCGGAGGCAGCGGCCCCTTCGGTCGCACAAGCACGTACGACTGGGAGCACGCTCCCGCCGCTATCACTGGAGGGGACGGGCGCTTCAGCATCGGCGGCCTGCCGCCGGACGCGACTGCGTGGCTTCGCACCGACGCCGAGGGCTACGCCGGGCGCCACGAGACGCAGCGGGACAACTGGCCACGGACCGGTGATGATATCAGCATCGAGTTGCAGCGCGAGGCCGTCATCAGCGGTCGCCTGACCCGCGACGGAGAGCCGCTGGAGGGGGTGCGCATTGGGGCGCAGGGGCACCACAGCACCCGCACGATGGGCTACGGCGACGCCGTGACCGGGAATGATGGCGCCTACACGATCCGGGGTCTCGCGGCGGGCACCTACAACGTGATCGTGGATGCGCCGCCCGAGTGGACCGCGGTGGCCCAAGAGGGCATTGTCGTCGAGTCCGGGCAGCATGTCGAGGGCCGCGACTTCGAGGCCATCGAGGGCGTGGTCGTCCGCGGCACCGTCACCTGGGCGGACACGGGGGAGCCGATCCCCGACGTGTGGGTCGGAGCCTACGGTCCCGCGCACCCGTCCTCCACTGCCTGGGTGCAGGTCACCCGAACGGATGAGACCGGACAGTATCTGATGCACCTGCCGCCTGGACTGAACCGTGTATACGGGGGAACGCCTGAGGGTGGCCGGGACCGAGAGCCGAGGGAGTACAAGCAGGAGATCGCGCCCGACGATGAGCCGGTCTTCGACTTCCGGATCACGCGCGCGCCGGACCTCGTGATCCGGGTCGTCAATCCGGATGGCACGCCCGCGCCGGGCGTCGATGTCTACTGGTGCGGCGGCGGCGAACTGTCAGCGTCGCGGATCGAGCCCCAGCAAACCAATGCGCAGGGGGAGGTCGCAGTCGTCTATCGATCACGGGGGCACTCGGGCGCGCTGGCGTATGCGCTGGACGAGGAGCGGGGCCTCGTCGCAGCCACCGTCGTCGCCTCTGCGGACGAGGCGGGTGGGGAAGTCGCGCTGACACTCCAGGAAGCCGCGACTGCCACAGTCGCCGCAATCGATGGGGAAGCGGCACCCGTCACGGATGCGGTCTTCCGCGTGTGGTTCGACGACGCGAGTCCCGACGTGGGCTTGCCCATCAACGTGCAGGCCAACGCGGACGGCGTCGCCGAGATCGCGCCTTTGCCGCCGGGAATCGGCATGCGGATCGGGCCGGATCGCCAGTTTGCGCGCTATCTGGCCAACCGCGACGAACGCTGGCAGGCAGTCGAGCTGCAGCCCGGCGAGGTAGTCGAGCTGGCGCCGCTGACCATCATACGCGGCGGCTTCAGCCTCCGCGGGAGTGTCATCGACGAGGCGGGCGAGCCGGTGGAGGGCGCGACGGTGCAGCCGCTGAACGTGTTCATGTGGAGCGGGGAGCCGGCGGTGACCGACGCTGAGGGGCGCTTTGAGGTCAAGGGCCTCAGCGGCGCGCAGGATCAGGCAATTGTCGCGGTGTCGCCCGACGGGACACGTGGAATGCTGACACCGGTGGATCCGCAGAACGCATACGAGCCTACGATCCAGCTCGCGCCGCTCGCGACGATCATCGTGAAGGTTCTGGCCGCTGATGGTCGACCGCTCGCGGGTGCGCAGGTGGAGGTGTTCGGTCAGGGGGTGCCGATGATTGGCGGGCTGCCGAAGCCGGCCATCGTCCACGCGCGCGACGTGCAGCTTGACGCGGACGGGAAGGCGCGCATCGAGCACCTGCTGCCTGGGCTGAGCTACGTCATCGCGCTGCAAGATCCCGCGCAGCCCGGGCGCCTCCTGGGCGGGCAGGAGCAGGTGACCCTCTATGGCGGCGAGGAGCCTGTGGAGGTCACGATCGACCTGGGCGAGGCGAACTGACCGCCGGCCTCGGCGGTCGATCTCGACGCGGAGGGCGAGATGATGGCGGAGCAACCTGCCTGGCTTCTGGTCGCTGCTATCGCCGGCGTGTGCGCCGGTGCTGCCGGCGCACAGGAGACGCATCCGCTGCTGCCCGGCGTCCGGTGCGCCGACGTCTGGGACACCGGATGGCCGCGCGTGCTGCATGACAGGCAGTTGACGGGCTTCTCGCCGCTTGTGCTCGGTATGCGCGAGGCGCCCGAGGTCTCGGCCACCATCGAGGTCGGCGGAGAGCTGAGCTGGGTCCGGCGCGTGCAGACAGCGGACGCGCAGGACCGGCTGCTGGTCAACGACGGCCGCCTGCGCCTGGTGAGCACGGATGGCGAGGTGCTGTGGACCGGCGCCGACTCGGGCTCGCTGGCGTTCTTCGGCGACCTCCGCGGAGACGGGCACGACTACGTGGTGCTAACCGCCGCGAACCGGCTGGCCGTGCTCGATGCGACCACCGGTCAGCGCTACTGGCGGCACGTCTTCGAGCCGCCGCACGCCTACGTCCGCTGCCAGGTAGCCGACGTGCTGCCCGATCTCCCCGGCATGGAAGCCGCTGTCTTCATGCAGTACGGGGAGCAGGGCTGTCTGATCAACTTCCCGCCCGATGATGAGCCGCGGATCGTCTGGGAGCGCACGGTGGTGGAGCCGGGCGAGCATCCCGAACGCGCCGACCACGGCTGCGATATCCGGTTCGACCTGAGCGTGCCCGGCGAGCCCGTGATCTGGAACGTGCGCCACCACCGCTGCCGGGGCTTCGACGCGCGCACCGGCGAACAGATCAGTTCCCTCGTGTACCAGATCGGCGGCGGCCACCGGCGCAACTACGGCCCGTGGGCGCTCGGTACCGCCCGCGACGGCGCGCCGATCATCTGCGTCGCGGGCGAGGCCATCCAGCAGCACGTGCACGGCATCCGCCTGAACCGCCACGGTCCGTCGGAGCTTGCCTGGCAGCACTACTACGGTGAGGTCTACAAAACGCCCGGCGTTGCCCTCGACTGCCTCACGATCGGCGACGTGGACGCCGACGGATCGACTGAGATCGTCTACAACGTGCGGGATCCCGAGCAGGGCTTCCGCCCCTTCGTCCGCGTCCGGGACGGCGGCACCGGTGAGGTCGAGGTCGAGCTGCCCGACAGCGTCTGCGCGGGACTGTGCTCGCAACCCGAAGGCGGAAGCTGCCTGATCGTGCGCCGCATTGCCGGCGACGGCCGCTCCGCTGGAGGTGTTGCGCTTCTCCGGCTCCGGCGCAGTGGAGAGGCTCGCGAGCTTCGAGGCAAGCCGCCTCTACGGAATCGTGGGGGAGCGGTCCGAGATACTGCTGGTCCATTCCGATGAGCATGGCCAGCGGCTCGCACGCTACCGGCTGAGCGGCGGCGAACTCGCGAAGGTGGCGGAGACGAGCGATCGCGGTCTCATCGCGGCCGACCTCCGCCTGGCACTGGCAGCCGAGGACGGGCGCGCAAGCGCCGGGCTCCGGATGCTGGTCACCGGCACATCCGGCACGCTCCAGGCGATCGACTGGCCGGGGGAGGCACGATGGGACCTGCCGCTTGTCGGCGGACGTCCGGCGTCACTCTCGGCGGCCGATCTCAACGGCGATGGCAGCGCGGAGATCGTCGCCGCCTGCCCCGGCGACGTCGTGCGCGTCTACTCGCTCTCGAGTGAAGGAGAGGCCCAGGTGCTGGCGGAGCACGAGATCGAGGCGCCGCGGGGCCGCTTGGGGCCGCTGCTGTACGACCTCGAGGGTAGCGGCCGCCTCTGCCTGATCGCGCCGGGCCGGACGGCCACCGGTGGCCTGTGCGTCAGGGCCTGGCGGGCCGACAACTCGCTGCTGTGGGAGAGCGCGCTGGAGGGGCTGCCGCCAAGCGAGGATGCCGAGGTCGTCGCCTGGAACGCGGGTGAGTTCCTTCCCGGTCCGCGAGCCGGGCTGGCGATCTCCGTGGCGAGTCCGGACCGCACCGTGGAGGGGACGTTCCTCCTCGACGGACGCGATGGTCACGTCGTCTGGTTCCGCGACATGTTTGACAACAACGGCCTGTGGCGGGCCTACCGCCCGATCGGCATCCCGAGTGCCTTCGACGTGGACGGCGACGGGGTCGAGGAAGTCCTGATGGACATGTACAGCTACATGGCGTTCCTGCGCGGCGAGGACGGGAGCTTCGCCCGCCTCTACCACACGCCCAACATCACTGCGGACGATTCGCTCTATGCCGCGCTGCTCTACAACAGCTACTGCCCCGTCTACGATTCGCCTGAGGCCACGGAGCCTCACTGGTTCGTGCCGCTCGGCCATGGGAGATTCGGCCTCATGAAGCCTGATCCGAGGGAGGGCGTCTGGCGGGAGGACGTGGGCTATGATGTGCCGGACCGGGCGGGGCTGGTGGATGTCGATGGCGATGGCTCACTGGAGGCCGGATACGCCCTGCGCAACAGCCGCACGTTCATCTGCCGCGACCTGTGGACCGGCGACACGGAGTGGGAACTGGAGCTTCCGTTCGCGGTCTCGGGCCCGGTGCTGTGCGCCGACGCCGACGGCGACGGGAAGGGCGAGTTCATCGTCGGCCCGCTGTGCATCGGCACTGATGACGATGGCAGGGGCGAGATCCGGTGGCAGGCGCCGCTGTGGCTGGGCTGGGCGATCATCGCGGACGTGGACGGCTGCGGCCTGGGGGAGATCGTTACCGCCTCCGGTGGCCGCATCACGGTGCTGAAGGCCGCAGCGGCGGAGTAGCAGGCCGAACGGTCCCCCGCAGAGGCCGTCGCGCACCCCTCGGCGAATACTCTCGGACGCGCCGTTTGCTGCCGTCCAAGGGGAGATTCCACCCATGCCCGGCAAGACCGTCGCCGAACTCGAAATCGGGGAGCGCATCGTCGGCACCTACGCCGCCAAGTCCAGGTCCCTCGCCTCCTTCAAGTCCAAGCCCGGACAGTACCTGTCACTGACTCTCGCCGACGCCACCGGTGAGATCACCGCTCGCATGTGGGATGGCGCCGAGGAGGCCGCCGCACTCTTCGCCGAGGGCGATCCGGTCACCGTCCGCGCCGTCGTCGAGGAGTACCGCGGGCAGAAGCAGCTCGTCATCGAGAAGCTCAAGCCCGCCGAGCAGGCCGAGACCGACGCCGCCGACCTCGTGCCCTCAAGCAGCCGGGACCTCGGCGATCTGCGCGAGCGCCTGCTGGAGAGCGTCGCGAGCGTGCGCAACCCGCACCTCTCCGCGCTGCTGAACTACTTCTTCGGCGACGAGGCCTTCATGGACCGCTACAGCCGCGCGCCAGGCGCCAAGTCCCTGCATCACTCGCACCTCGGCGGGCTGCTGGAGCACACCATCGGCGTGGCTGAGGTGCTCGAGACGGTCGCACGGGTGCATCCCGAGCTCGACCGCGACCTGATGATGGCGGGTGCCCTGCTGCACGATCTGGGCAAGGTCGCCGAGCTTGAGTGCAAGGCCGCAATCGAATACACTGACACGGGGCGGCTGGTCGGGCACACGGTGCTGACAGACCGGATGGTGAACAAGGCCATCGACCGAATCGAGCGGTTCCCCGAAGAGCTGTCGAATCGCCTTACACACCTGCTTCTTTCGCATCACGGGCAGCGCGAGTACGGTGCGCCTGTGCTGCCGATGACTGCCGAGGCGTGTGCGCTGCATTACGCCGACAACCTCGACGCGCACGTGCAGTACTTCAGCCAGGTAATCGCCGACGGCCAGGCCGCGGGCTCGCGCTGGTCTGACTACCAGCGGCTCTTCGAGCGCTACATCTACGTCGGCTCGCACTCCGGCGCCGCGGGCGGGCGCGTGCCGCCCGAGGAGGCCGCGAATACGCCCGAGCATCCCGCCGCGGACGAGCCGCCGGGCCCGGCCAGCGGGAGCCTGTTCGATCAGTAACGCAGCCGCGTTTCCACAGACGTGAGCGTATTGTGAGGCGTGGGACCGCCCGCGCTCTGAACACTGACAGGAAAGCAACGTCTACCAATGGCGAAGGCCAGGCAACTCAGCCAACGGGATATCGAGGACCTGGTCGAGCGCGCTCGCAGAGGCGATCGCGCGGCCTTCAGCCAACTCGTGGATGAGTACAAGGACAAGATTTACAGCTACGTCTCCCGGATGCTCAACGATCCGTATGAGGCTGAGGACGTGACGCAGGAGGCCTTCCTGCGCGCGTACCGGTCTCTTCCCCGCTTCCGGGGCGCGTCCAGCTTTCATACGTGGCTCTACCGGATCGCCGGCAACCTCGCGATCGATGTCGTGCGCAAGCGCAAGCGGACCGAACCGACGTACTCACTGGACGAGCCGCTCGAGTCCGATGACGGCGAGTACGAGCGCGAGATCCCTGACGACAGCGGTAGTCCCGAGGAGACGTCCACCACGCGCGAGACGCAGGTGGCCGTGCGCCGGGCGATCGTGGAGCTGCCGGAGAAGCTGCGCGACGTGATGATCCTCTACGAACTGCAGGGGGAGACCTACGAGGACATCGCGGAGATCCTCAACGTGCCGCTCGGCACCGTGAAGAGCCGGCTGTTCAACGCGCGCAGCCGGTTGAAGGACTCGCTGGAGGAGCTCGTGGCGGCGGGGGAGCTCGAAGTTGAGCGCTGACGAACCAGAAGAGCCGCCGAGTCGTCCGCTAGATGACGGACCCGTTGTGCCGGGCGGGGAGTTGGAGGGCGAGACAGATGACGTGCGAAGAGGTGCGGGTGGAGTTCGTGGAATGTTGGGGAAGCACCGAGCAGCTATGCGCGGCGGCGGTCGCGCACCTTGAGGTGTGCGCGCAGTGCCGCTACGAGGCGCTGATCCTGCGCGAGACCTTCGTGATGGTGCGTTCGCTGCCGGGTGAGCATGCGCCGGCCGGTTTCACCGGGCGGGTGCTCGATCAGATCGCGAGCGAGCAGGCGCAGCCCGGCTGGGCCGCTCGCATTGCCGAGATGTTCGTTCCTTCGCGCCAGCCCTCGTGGGCGCGCGCGGCGGCGGTCGGCACGGCCATTGCACTCGCTGTCGCGGGTGGCGCCGTCTGGGTAAACCACGGTCTCGACGGTGGCTCGCCAGAGCAGATTGTGTCCGGCGGGCCGACCGCGATCGCCGTCTCCAGCCCCGCGGCAAGCGAGGCGGAGCTTGATGAGCTTCTCCTGCGCCACCAGGCGCTTGAGATGACGCAGCCGCTGGCCGATGATGCCGGCGTGAGTCTCGTGGTGTACACTTCGAACTGATGGATGGCTCCGGCTCGATGAAGCAACGCAGATCGACGACGAGAACCCGCACGACCGCGGTCGCACTCACCGCGCTGATCGCCGTGGCACTCGTGGCCGCGGGCGCGGAGCCGCAGCCGATGGAGATTCTTCGCCAGAGCATCCTCTCCCGCGCATCCGTGGACTTCTCCGGCATCCGCACCGTCGTGGTCTTCGCCAACGGCCAGAAGATCCTCGGCGTCGAGCAGAAGATCGACTGCGACGCCCCCGCGAACCTGCGCATCTTCTTCCTCGCGCCCGACTCCGAGCGCGGCAAGCTCTGCCTGACCACCGGCCAGGAGCACTGGGAGTTCACCCCCGCGACCGGGCGGGCGGTGCACACGCAACTGCCTCCGCCCGAGCGAGTCATCGCGACGCGGCTGGAGGAGCTCGCCGAGCTCGCCGGTCAGATGCGCGCGCAGTACGTCGGTATCGAGAGCATCGCGGGCCGCCAGGCGCACGTCGTGAAGGTCTACACGCCCCGCGGCGTGCCGGTGAAGAAGACGTGGGTGGACGCCGAGCACTCCATCGAGCTCAAGACCCAACGCTTCGACTCGCATGGGCGCGTCAAGTCGTCCGCGTACTACACGCGAATCACCTTCAGCCCCTCATTCGCCCCCGGGCTCTTCGAGTTCGAGCCGCCGGCAGGCGTCACGGTGGTCGAGGCGCAGCGCCCCAGCGAGAGCATGACGCTGGAGGAGGCGCAACAGAAGGCCGGCTTCAGGGCCGCTATGCCCGGCTACTTCCCGCCCGGCTACAGCTTCCACAGCGACCACGTCACAGTCATCGAGGTCGGGGACAAGCCCACGATCTGGCTCTCCTTCAGCAACGGCGCGGACACCTTCAGCCTCTTCCAGCGCCAGGCCTCGGGAAGCCCCGGCCCGATCGAGCGCGATCGCTCGATCACCTGGCAAGACGGCGGCTACTGCTTCACACTGATGGGCACGCTGATGGCCGAAGAGGCGCGTAAGGTGAAGGCGTCGATCCATCCCTGACCGGCGACGACCGGCTCGCCTCAGAAAAAACTTCAAAAAAGTCCTAAAGCCCCCGGGCATGCTGCCGATATATGATATGCAGTATGCGTGGGGGCCGTTCGTATTGAGGAGAGGGGACGAGTGCAGTGAGGATCGATCCGAGCAGGCTACACAACATTGGTCGCAGCAACGTGGGCCGGGTGACCGGGCAGGAAGTGGAGGGTGCGGGGCCGCTGCGAGACGTGGCTTCCACCAGGGCAACCGGTGGCCCGGATCAGCTCGCGCTGAGCAGTCGCGCGGAGGAGATCAAGGCTGCTCGGGCCGCTCTGGCACAGGCGCCGGAGGTGCGTGCCGAGCGGGTCGCGGAACTGAAGGCACAGGTCGAGTCCGGAACCTATCGAGTTGACCCGGATAAGGTGGCCGAGCGGATACTCAACCCGCGTGGATAGCGCACCTCGGCTCAACCTCGCCGGCCGCGCGTTGACCCCCGCGCGGCCGGCCCTTTCGTGTACGCTCGGGATGGCGGCGCCGGCAGGTCGTCACTTCTCCTGATCGCGGTCCCTCCGCAGCAGGAACCAGGCGCTGACCGCGATCACCACCGCCTGCGTCCCAAAGCCGAGGAGCAACTGGTCGGACGGCACGTCGGGCTGAATCCCGTGATGGAGACGATTGAGCCACGCCGTGCCGCGCCAGGCGACGAACCACGGCCCCACCGGCGGGATCGTGTCCACCAAGTCGAGAACGATGCCGCTGAACGCGCCCCACAGCGCCATCTTCCACCATGCGCGCCCTCGGATCAGAAGGCCGATCAGGACGCAGGCGAGCACGAAGTCCACGATGGCGATGCCTACCTCCAGGCCGGTGAAACCGGCGGGAGAGCCAAAGAGGTCGTTGGAGTCAAGGTGCGGCGTGGCATCGAGGACGAAGTGGAACGCGAAGGCCGTGGCGACCGCCAGCAGGGGACGCCGCTGCAGCCCCCGGCCGATGGCCGCGCTGGCAAGCAGGTGCGGTGTGGCCATCACCGCGAACACGTCCCCTCTGCGCTCGTGACTTCAGCGGAATTGCGGAACTGACCTCACGGCACTGAGGCAGTTCAACGCCAGGCCGCTCATGCCCTCTGAGAACCCCGGCAGATCGCCCACGCCGAACCATCAGCGTTGAAACCTCGGCCCGCGCGCGTTACAATACCCCCAGAGCGCGCATCCGCACCGCACCCGGTGGCGATCATGCCTCAGTTCCAGTACGAAGCGCACAGCCGCGACGGCGAGCGCACCAGCGGGGCGATCCGCGCCGCCGACTCGCGTGAGGCCGCACGTGCGCTGCGTGACGAGGGCCTCTTCCCCGTCCGCATCGCCGAGGTCGGCGCGTCACCGTGGGGCTCGAGCGTTGTCCACTACCTCCGCCCGGTCTCGTCCGCGCACCTCGCGCAGTTCTTCACCCAGCTCGCCTCGCTGCTGCGCGCGGGCGTGAATGCCCATGACGCCTTCGACGAGCTCTCCGACCTCCTCGGCGACCGCCGCCTGCGCCGCGTGGCGCGCGAGATCAGCGAGCAGGCCGCCGAGGGCGTGGGCCTCGCGGAGCAGATCGCGCGCTACCCCGCGATCTTGCCGCGCCACGTGGTGGGCTTCGTTGAGGCCGGAGAGGAGCTTGGCGCGCTGCCGGAGATGCTCGGCGAGCTCGCCGAGCAGTACGAGACCGACGCGCGCCTGCAGGGCCGCCTCAAGTGGCTGCGGCTCTACTACGGCGCGGTGCTCGTGCTGGCGCTGCTGGTCGCGCCCTTCCCGTGGATGATCGCGCGCGGCTTCCGCTGGTACGCCGAGCTGGCCGCCACGCGCCTGCTCCCGATCCTTGCGGGCGTGATCGTCTTGCTCTACGCCCTCCGCGCGCTCAACGCGATCCGCGTGTTCGCCGACCTGCGCTCGCGCGTGGCCATGGCGATCCCCGTCTTCGGCTCGATGGCGCGCTGGTCGGCAGTGGCGCGGTTTCTTCGCACACTGAACCTGGCACAGCGCGCCGGAGTCACATTCCACCGTGCGCTGGACCTTGCGGCCGATGCGACCGGCCACGAGCCGATGCGCGCGTCCGCCGCGCGGGCCGCTACGGCGGTGCGGGCGGGCGAGAGCCTCGACGGCGCCGTCGCGGACCTGCGCTTCCTGCCTCAGCGCGTCCGGCAGATGATCGCGGGCGGCGAGCGCACGGGGGAGCTTGAGCGCAGGCTCGATGCGGCGGTGGCCTACGCGATCGAGCGGCGCGAGTCGTCCGTCAACGCGATCTCCGCGGGGACGGCGGCGGCGGCGCTGGCGGGGAGCGCGGTGCTGGCGCTGATCGCGCTGGTGATCGCATGGCGCAACTTCTACGAGGCGCTCTTCGAGCGCGCCGGAGTCTGAGCTGAGGAGCCTACGCTCATGACCGACCGATGGGCCGCACTCGCGATCAGCATCACACTCACCCTCGCCGCCTCCGCCGCGTGGGCGCAGTTCCCGGCGAACCCGGAGTTCGCGGACGGCGCCGCCGGCTGGGCGCTGCCCGAGGGCGCGGAGGTCGGCGCGAATGAGGGCACGCGCGGCGCGCTCTCGCTGCCCGGAGGCTGGGCGCGCTCAGGCGCATCCGAGCAGCCCCTCACCGGCTGGCAGCGCGTCGAAGTGCGCGTCAAGGGCCCCGGCAAGGGTGCGCAGTCGCGCCTGCTGCTTGCGCTCGCGCCCGATGCCGGCGAGCTCGCCGCGCAGGTGGCGCTCAGCGCCGAAGACGCCGGCTCCGGCTGGCACACGCTCTCCGCCGAGCTGCTGCCTCCGCCGGGTGCGCCCGCGTCCGTCGCGATCGGCGTTGAGGGTGGCGGGCCGTGGCTGATCGACAGCGTCACGGTCGCCGCCACCGACCCGCCCGCCGCCGAGCCATTCGAGGACGCTGCGATCTTCGCTGAGCCGCTGCCTGAGGGCTGGGAGCCCGAGGGGCTGCTCGATGCGATCTCGCGCCCAATCGCCGGCACCTCGGAGCTGATCGTGCAGGTCGGTGGGCTGGAGGTCACGATGCCGCCGATGGTGATGGCCGCGCGCGGCCATCGCGGCACGATCCGCCTGGCCGTGCGCAATCGCTCGATGAAGGAGAAAGACCTGACGGTCGCGGTCGCCGGCCCTCCAGGCTTCTTCGCGCCGGAGCGCACCGTCGTCATCCGCCTCGGCGCGGACACGGTCTTCGAGGCCTCACTGCAGGCGTTCCGCGTCGGCACCTTCCGGGCGCGCATGACCTTCCGCAGCGACGACTCCGAAGCGTCCGCGCCGGTCGAGATCGAGGTCGTGCCGTCCTATCCCGCGCCGGGCGTCGCCTGCATCGGGGCCGCGCCGCCCGCGGAGCTGCTCGCGGCGCTGCCTGCGCTGGGAGTTCCGCTGATCGCGACCGCACCCGCGACCGGCCTGCGCGGCGATCTGACCCGCCTGTGGCTGCTCCCCTCTCCCTGGTCGGAGGAGGCAGTGGCGACCGCCGTCACCCGGATCCCGACTGAGGCTGAGTTCGCGGCCGTCTACTACCCACGCGGCGGGGAGTCCGATGGCGACGGTGCGGCGCCGACCCGCGCGCTGCGCCGGGCGGCCGATGATGCGCAGGTCCCGCTCTTCCTCCTCGGCCCACCCGCCGACCTGCTGCCTGGTCCGCCGCCCACGATCGCGGAGGCGGACCTCGCCGTGGCGGCCACGCTGGGCAGTGGCGGCAACATCTCCGCACCCTCCCTGCGGCTGCCGATCCTCGGCGCCCGCCCGGCACGCAAGGTCATGCTCGATCGCGCGAACGTCACCGGCCCCCAGCCCTGCTGGACGGCGGTCGCGGCCGCGCTCGAAATCGACCAGGCGCCGGCGGCGATCCGTCAGAGCGCCCGGCTGCCCATGTTCTTCGCCGACCTTGCCGCGCGCTCGACCGGCTCGGCGGAGTGCGATGCGGCGCTGCTGGCGCGCACGCTGGCGGTCTGCGCGTGGCAGGGCGCCACGGGCTGGACGATCGCCGCACGACCCGAAGACGCTCCCGAGGGCGCGGACGCATGGACGCTCCTCGACGCCGCGGGCGAGCTGCGCGGGCCGGTTGGTGAGGCCTACTGCGAGCTTTCGCGCGAGTTGGCGGCGGCGATCCCGGTGTCGATCCTCAAGCAGTCTCCGGAGATCGGCAGCGCCCCGACGGCGTCCGTCGGCTTCCGGCCCTTCATACGCAATGACGAGGGGATCCTCGCGCTGTGGAACAACACCGGCGCGCCGGTGGACCTGATCTTCGAGCCGCGCACGCAGCCGCTCGACGTGCACACGGTGTCGGTCGGCCCCGAAGGCGTCCGACGCGGCTACGTCGGCGCCTTCCACTACAGCGATGACGCCGTCGCCCTCAACCGCCCGGTGGTCTTCGTGACGCTTGGCCCGGGCGAGTTCCGCGTGCTCTCGATGCAGCTCGCACGGCCCTTCGTCGGCTGGCTGTCATCGGTGGAGTTCAAGCCGAACATCCCGCGGGGCGGTGGCAACAAGCCGAGGAGCTTCGGCGAAGAGTGGGATGGGAGGAGCCCGCGCGGGTGAGCGGCACGACTGCCGACAGAACTCCTGCCTGGCCGCGCTGGGTGCTCGCGCTGAGCGTCGCGCTGGCGCTGTCATCGGCGATTCCGCACGCGTGGCAGGCGCTCACCTGCCCCGCGGATGAGGTCTTCACCGGCTTCGTCGAGGCGCACAACGATCAGAACCTCTACCTGATGTGGGCACGCCAGGCGCAGGCCGGGGGCGTGCTCATGGACAACCTCGCGACCGCCGAGCAGGCGCCGCCGATGTTCGTCGGCCCGCAGTGGGTCGCGCTCGGGATGCTCGCGCGCATCATCCCCATCCCGCCGATCATCCTCTACCGCATCGTCGCCGTCGCCCTCGCCTTCGCCTATCTGTTGATCCTCTGGCGGCTGATCAGTGAGGTCTTCCGCGACCCCAACGCGCGCCTCTTCGCCTTCGCGATCGGCGCGCTGGGCAGTGGCTTCGGGGCGATCTGCGACGTAATCAACGCCCTCGCGGGCCGCACCGTCATCTTCTCCGCCGACCTCATGCCCGAGCTCTGGGCGTATCACTCATTCCTGCTGCCGCACTTCACGCTCACGCTGTGCCTGATGGCGCTGTTGGCGCTGACGCTGCTGAGGGCCTGGCGCGCGCCGTCGATGCGCCTCAGCTTCGCCGCGGCCGGCTGGGCGCTGCTGCTGATCGCGGTGCATCCCTACGACATCGTGGTCTGGGGGCCGCTGCTGGTGCTGCACACCGCGGTCTGCGCACTGGCGCGCGTCCCCGCGCGCACGGTGGCCGTCAACGCGTGGGCGCTGGCGGGCGCGACGATCCCGGCGGCCGCGTACGCGCTGCAGTCGAAGACGCATCCGATGGTGGCGGTGTGGTCGGAGCAGAACCTGCTGCGCTCGCCCGCGCTGCACGTCTACCTGATCGGCATGGGCATCGTGCTGCCGCTGGCGATCCTCGGGCGCGGCGCCATGCGCAGGGAGCCCGCCGACGACGTTCCGCCTGCGCCGCCGGTCGGGCAATTCCTCGTGCTCTGGGCGCTCGTCAGCGTGCTGATGGCCTACTCCTATCCCCTGGTGCCCTTCGAGCGCCGCGCGGTCGAGGGAATACATATCCCCCTGGCTCTGCTCGCCGGCGCGGGCATGGCCGGGTGCGTGTTGCCGTGGTTGCGCGACCGACTGGCCGGCTCGGAGGGCCGCGCGCGCAGACTCGCGCTCGTGCTACTGCTGGTCGCGATCCTACCGACGAACGTGATGCTGCTGGTTCACGGGGCGCGGGCGCAGCAGGCGCGCATCCCGCTCGGGATGCTCCAGGGCTTCGAGTGGATCGAGGCCAACACCCCGCCGGACGCGCGCGTGTTCACGAGCATGACCGTGGGGCAGTACTGCTGTCGCTACGCGCTGCGGCATGTGTCCGTCGGGCATCTGCAGGTAACGGTCGATCCGCAGGGCAAGCAGGCGCTGGCGGAGGAGTTCTTCGCGCCGGGCACCGCGCAGGCGCGGCGTAGGGAGATCTTGCGCGAGTCCGGCTGCGGCTGGGTAGCGGCGACGCCGGGACAGGCGAGCGCGCTGCGGGGGCTCTCGTGGCTGCAAGCGGTGCACGACACCGGGGCGCTGGTGATCTATCGCTTCCCGGAAGCGGGGGCGGTGCCGGAGCTGAGGGCCGGGACGGACGTCAACAACTGACAGGCTGGAAAGCCTGTCCTACGAACGACGCAGGGCCGGTGCCCTCACTGCCGTATATCCAGCACCCGGTAGCGGAACTCCGGCCGCAGCCTTCCGATCCTCACCTCGTCCGGCGCGTTGTTCTGGATGAAGAAGTCGAACTCCACCTGGTTGTAGCGCGCGCTGGACCAGCTCTTGAGCTTCGTGAAGTCGATCACGCGCCCGTCCGGACCGACGACGCCGACGTGCCCGATCGAGTCCTCGTGTGGTGCGTACCACGGCGAATGCCGCACGTGCACAATGTCGCCCGGCTGGACCGCCCCCCTCTCTGGCAGCCTCCGGATGTCGAAGAGCGCGCGTGGCGTTGAGCCGCCCTCGCCGCAGAGCGCGTGCTCGTCACTGTCGCGGTTGAAGCGCGCGTCTGCGCCGAGCGCCTCGTCGATGATGCAGCCGACGAAGTCCGAGCAGTCATTCTCGTGCAGGACGAAGCGGCCCATCGGCTGCTCGTGGTAGAAGCGTTCGGCGGTATCGGCGATCGCCCAGTTGAGCGGCTTCTCATCGGGGTAGCGCTGCTCGAAGAGCGCCCGGGACTGCTGCTCGAAGGCGCCGGGGTCCACGTTGCGGACGATCTGCAGGCGCAGGTCGCGGACGTCCTCACGCGCGAAGACCCACGCGCCGGCGCCGAGCAGCGCCAGTCCCAGGCCCACACCGAGGATTATCGCAAGTGTGCGGTTCATGCGGGCTTCTCCAGCGTCTGCCGGGCAGCGGTCTACGACTGACAGGCTGGAAAGCCTGTCCTACGAACGACACACAGCCGTCCGCCGTCACTCCGGCGCGTCGCCCCAATCGGGTACCGCCAGCAGCTCGCCGTCGCGCTGGACGGACTTGTACGCCATCACGCCCGGCGCCAGGAAACGCGCCGCCTGCCACGCGTTCACCCGCGGCTGGCGCTCCTCGAGGCACGCGCTCACGAACTCGTGCACGAGGTAGGCGTGCGAGCCACCGTGGCCGCCCTTGTTCGCGCTGAGCGCCTCGGGCAGTGGGTCCGCGACCTCGCCGAGGTCCACCGGCTCCTGCGTCTTCTTCGTCAGCCATGTCGCGCCGCTGAAGTTGCGCTCGAACGCGCCCTCGGTGCCGTAGAGCCGGAAGGTCTCCTGGCAGGGGGTGCCGATCCGGCGCATCTCCGCGATTCGCGCGACGGAGCCGTCGCTCATCCTGTACAGACCGATCATGTCGCCGTAGATGTTCCCGGAGGTCGTGTCGGGCAGGTGCCAGTCCTCGTCGGGCATCGCGTAGCCCATCGCCGAGACGTGGGTCATGTGCGCGCCGGTGATGTCGATGATCCCGCCGGTGGAGTGTGTCGGGTAGTGCATAGGGATGCCGCCGCGCTTGCTGTCGTTCCACTGCGCGCCCCAGCGCCACATCGCCACGTTCTTGAGGTTGTGCGAGATGTCGTGCAGGTAGTGGCCCTCGGAGTATGCGAAGTGGCCGAACTCGCCCGCGGCGGCCTTGCGGCGGCAGAAGATGCTTTCCGCGCGGTAGCAGGTCGTCTCGCCCATCATGTAGAGCTGGCCGGTGCGCCCGGCGGCTTCGACGACCCTGTCGCACCACTCGAGCATCTCATCGCCGTCGGAGAGCGCGATGATCGGCACCGCGGTGTAGGCGTGCTTGCCCGTCTCCATCGCCGCGATGGCCTGCGGCGCGTGCAGCCACGGCTGCGTGAAGATCATCACCGCGTCGATGTCGGTCTTGAGCAGATCATCGAGGCTCGGGTAGCACTCCTCGATTCCGAACTTCTTCGCGCAGCTGGCCAGCTTGTCCGCGTCGAGGTCGCACAGCGCGATCCGATCGACCTCCGGGTGGTCCCGGATCAGCTCGATGAAGTGCTTCCCGAACGCCCCGCAGCCCACTGCGCCCACGCTCAGCGCCATGACTCACCACCGTCCCTCGCTCGTCGGATGGATGCTCGGGACGGTTCGCTTCGCCGAGCCCGGCGGCCTTCCCCCGTGGTGCGGACGCTCTGAAGGCCTTCCGCCGCCTGCGAGCGAACCTCCTTCCGTCGCCAAGCACTACCGCGCGGAGGTCCAGCCATGCGCCGCACGCTCACCATCGCCTTCATCATCTGCGCCATCGCCGTACCCGCGTTCGCACAGCGCAACCTCGTCCGCAACCCCGGCTTCGAGGACGGCCTCGACGGTTGGCGCTTCTGGGGCGGCGGTGCGCCCGGGGAGATCGTGCTGGAGACCGAGGACGTCGCCTCCGGCGAGGGCGCTTTGCGGCTCACGAACCCCTCGGCGGCGAAGGTCCGCGCCTACCAGCCCTCGGTGCAGCTCAACCAGGATGAGCCGCGGCCGGTGCACCTGCGCTACCGCGTGAAGCGCGGCGCGACCGACCCGAACGCCCTGCAGTGCATCGACCTCTACGGCCGCAACATGGACGGAACCGGCGTCGGGCTGTTCGCGAACACGAGCGTCGAGCGCGTCGGCGAGTGGGTGCTCATGGAGCACACCTTCGTGCCGGACAAGCCCATCGCGCACCTTGGCGCGTGGGCGCTGAGCTACGACTCGACCGCCGACGTGCTCTTCGATGACATCGAGTTCTGGGCCGAGGCGCCGGAGCACGCGCCCGCCCGCGAACTGATCGCGATCGGCTGCGATGCCGTCGCGATGCGTTTCGTGGCGGCAGGCGCCCGCGTGCAGATCCGCGACCTGCGCGTGCCCGACGGGCGGGCGTATCTCGAGGGCCCCGATGGCATCCTGCCGGGCGTGAACCTCTGGGAGGTCGCGCTGCGCGGGCCGGAGGGCGGGATGCTGCGGATCACCCCCGATGATGGCGCGCAGCTCTCGGCGCAGCCGCAGCCGGGGGGGGCCGCGAGCGGCGCGACGCTGACATGGCAGGGCGTGGCGGTCGATGGCAGGCCGGTGCTGGACGTGACCGTGAGCGCAACCGTGGTGGCCGGCGATCCGCTCGCGCGCCTGACCTGCGAAGTCACGCTGCACGACGAGGCGTATGAGCTGGCATCGCTGCGCTTCCCGGTGCTCGCGGAGATCCTCCCGCTGGGCGGCGACCCGACCGATGACTCGCTCGCCTGGCCGCGCGGCATCGGCGCGCTCATCCGCGACCCCTTCAGCAACCCGACGGCCGTCGCCGCGCGCTACCCCTCCTCGGGCGCAAGCATGCAACTGATGGCGCTCACCGACCCGCAGGGCGGCCTCTACCTCGCGCCGCACGATGGCGCCGGGCACCTGAAGGTGCTGAACATGAGCGCGGAGGTGACGGCGGGCCTCCGCTACTCAGTGGAGCACCAGCCACCCGCGGGCGCTCGCCAGTGGTCCACGCCCTACCCGGTCGCCATCGGTCCGGTCACGGGCGGCTGGTATGAGGCCGCGCGCCTCTACCGGCAGTGGGCCACGGAGCAGGAGTGGTGCCGGGCCGGGACGCTCGCCGAGCGCGACGTGCCGGCGCCGGTGACTGACACGGACGTGTGGATGGTCGGGCACATCGCGCGGGACAAGACCGACTGGACGCGCCCGCCCGAGCGCAGCCTGACCGAGGTGCGGGCGCTGACGCCCGATGAGCTTCGCGAGCAGTACCCGCCGCTGGCCCTTGAGCGCAACCGCAAGCTCGCCGAGGACTTCGAGGATTACTTCGGCGTCCCGGTGGGCTGGTGGTGGACGACGTGGATGCTGCCGGCCTTCGACGTCGCGCACGGTCGGCAGACGTGGCCGCGCCAGTTTGAGGAAACGATCGCGGCGGTCGAGGACGCGGGCGTGCCGGTCATTCCCTACACGAACATCCGGCGCTTCGACACCGGCATCCCCGAGTGGCAGACGCTCGACCTCGCCAGCGCCGCGGTCATCAACGCGCAGGGCCAGGTCGTCACCGAGCCGATCAAGGAGGGCGCGACCGCCGTGATGTGCCCGGCCTCCGAGCACTGGCAGGACTACTTCGCTGGCTACTGCGCGGGCTTCGTGCAGCAGGGCGTGACGGGCCTCTACCTCGACGAGCTCGGCACCGCGGGCGCCGCCCCGTGCTACGCCACCGAGCACGGGCACGAGCCGGGGCCGGGCAACCACTGGGTGCAGGGCCGCCGGGAGATGCTGCGCAAGCTGCGCGCGGCCTGCGAGCCGATCGAGCCGGACTTCTTCACCGGCGGCGAGGAGCCGTGCGAGGTCTACATCGACCTCAACGATCTCAACTTCACCTACGGCTCGCGCTACCCGGACAACATCCCGCTATGGCAGGCGGTCTACCACGACTACTCCGTCTGCCAGGGGCGGCCGGTGGGCAAGTGGTACGACGCCTCGTCGATGCTGCGCAACTACCCCGAGGACGAGCAGGCCGGCGATGTCAAAATCGACGAGTTCATCACGGCGCAGGCGCAGGCGCTGGTGCTCGGTATCCAGCCCGGCTGGGTGCGCCCGGACCTGCCAACCTACGCTCCCGAGGCGGCGGCGTGGTACCGCACGCTCGTGCAGACGTGGCAGCGCGCGAAGCCGTGGCTGCTCTTCGGGGAGATGCTGCCCGAGCCGCGCATCGTCTCCGAGCTGCCGACGGTGCGCTCGACGTGGCGGTACAAGGCCGCGTTCGTAGCGGAGCTCCCGGCGGTGCTGTGTTCCGCGTGGCGCGCGCCGGACGGCTCGACCGCGATCGTGCTCGCGAACATCTCGGAGGACGAGCAGACGGTGACGCTGGAGACGGGGATCGCGGGGCACGAGCAGGCTACCGCCACCATCCTCGCGCGCGGCTTTGAGGTCATGGAGATCGGCGCGGAGTGACTGTGCGGACGGAGGCGTCCGCACCACGGCGAGGCTGCCGCTTACCCGTTCCCGCCGACCGTGTTCCGCTCGCACCCATCCGTCTCGACGACCGCCTGCGTCTGTGTCGGCTCGGGCTGCGTGTCGAGGCACAGGTTGCCGGTGACGATCGTGTCCGTGGTGCGGTCGAGCAGGATGCCCGGCCAGCGGCCCGGCTCGGACTGGGAGTTGTCCCGGCAGATGTTGCCGCTGATGACGTTGTCGCCGCCGAGGATCGCTTCGATCCCCGCCCGGCCGTTGCGCGCGCAGACGTTCGCCGAGACCACGTTGTACTTGTCGCCGATCTGCCCCGCGCCCAGCCCGCCGATCCCGTGGCCTGCGTTGTCCACGCAGACGTTGCCGCTCACGATGCTGTCGCGCACCGCCACGCAGAAGTAGAGCCCGTCGCCCGCGTTGCCGCGCGAGGCATTCCCCGTCCACGTGCTCTCGCGCACGTAGACGCCCGGATGCAGCCCGTGGCCGCGGCAGTTCTCCACCACGCAGCCGGTGACCGTCACCCCGCGCCCGCCCTGAACGCCGATCCCGTCGGAGATGTGATTGCGCACCTGACAGGCCTCGATGCGGCTGTCGCGGCAGTTGTAGAGGTGGATCGCCTCCCACGTGAAGGACGCCGGGCCCTCGTTCGGATGGCCCTGACGGGCGCCGGGGCGCTCGTCGATCGCCAGGTCGCGGATCGTCACCGCGCGCGCGTGCTCGGCAGTCACCATCGGGTAGAGGTTGCCAAGCGCCGCGCCCTCCTCCGGCGTGAAGCCCTTGCCAACGCCCCGGTCGAGGGTCACGCGGTTGCCGTCGATCGCGGTGATGAGCGCCTGCGTGGCGAACCACCCGGTCTGCTTCCCGTGGAACGCGACCTCCGCGCCAACCTCGAAGCCCGACGCGTCCTCGACCGCGATGCTCCGGTCGCCGACCGCCACCGTCGCGGTCGCGAGCGAGTGCGCATCCGCCGGCCGCACCAGCAGCGTGCTCGGCCCTGCCCCGCGCAGCGTCACGTTGCTGCGCAGATGCACCGCACACTTCAGCACGTAGCGGCCGGGCGGCACGTAGACCTCACCGCCGCCTGCGGGCAGCGCGTCCACGGCCTCCTGGATGCCGCCGGTCATCGACGCCGCCGACGCGAAGTCAGCCACGCTCAGTTGCGCCGGACCGTCGCCACCGATCGCGGGCGCCTGCAACGGCCGCGGCTCACGCACGTGCTCGGCGATCGCCGCGTCGGAGAGCGGTCGCGTGAAGATCGCGAGCTGCTCGATGGCCGCGCGGCCCTCGCCGCCGCCGAGCGTGATGCCCTCCATCGCGTGCAGCGCCTTGCGCTCCTCGGAGTGCGCGCGCAGGACGCCGTTCACGTAGAGTCGCAGGCCGTCCGCGCCCCACGTCGCCGCGAGGTGATGCTCGCGCCCGACCTCCAGCGGCTCGTCCGCGCGGGCCTCGCCCGCCTCGGGGTAGTGATACACGCGGAAGACCGGCCGCATCTCCTCGTCCAGCGCCAGCCCTGACCACTCGCCCGCGGGTGCGCCCTCGTCGGCGAAGGAGATCAGCTCCACCCGTCCGCCCGCAAGCGGCCGCACGAGGCACTCGATGCTGCCCGCGACGATCGTCCCGAGGCCCTCGCCCGTCGCAACGCCATCCGCGCCCTCGATCGCCAGCGCGATCTCCCCCACCACTGGCTCGCAGCGCCCATCGGCGGCCTCATCCAGCCGCCAGCCCCAGCGCGGCTCCAGCTCGTCCGCGAGGCCGGTCGGCGCCAGCGCGAGTGCCAGCAGCAGCATCGTCGTCAGTCCGGTCAGTTCCACCACCGCGTCTCAGTCTCCCTTCGGTTGCACGTCCGAAGCCGCCGTTTCACCCCGTGCGTCCGGGCGGCTCGCGAGGGCCCCCGCCTCCAGCAGCACCCGGACCAGCTCGGTGTTGCCCGAGTCCATCGCCAGCGCCAGCGGAGTGTCGCCGTCCCCAGCAGACGCGTTCACGTCCGCGCCTGCTTCGAGGAGCAGCCTCGCGAGTACGTCGTCGCCTCGCTCGCAGGTGCGCTGCAGCGGCGTCTCACCCACCTCGATCGTCGGCGGGCCCGAACCGTCGGGCGCGGCTATCTCGCGACGCAGGGGCAGCGTCACGTCCGCCCCGCGCACGACCAGCAGCTCGGCCAGGTCGTGCTGACCGGTGCTGATCGCGATGAGCAGCGGCGTACGCCCATTGCTGTCACGGGTGTCGGGATCGGCGCCGCCCGAGAGCAGCACCGAGGCGGTGTGCAGGTGCCCGAGCATGGCGGCGTAATGCAGCGCGGTGCGCCCGTGTTCGTCCACTGCGTCTGGGTCCGCGCCGCGCGCGAGGCGCCGCTCGATCGTGATGAAGTCACCGTTGCACGCAGGCTGGTGCAGAGGCCCGGGCGCGCAGCCCCCGATCAGGGCGCACGTGAGCACTGCCGCCACTGCGACCGCCTGTCGCGCCTGCATCGCCGCCCCCTCCTGCGTCGGCTAGCTGAGCAACCGCTCATACCTCGCCGCGTCCACCGCGCCGCTGTCCGCCTGCTCCGACGCGAACGCCACCATGCGCTCCAGCGCCTCGTCCGCGCGGTCCTGCAGGCCGTCGCGCAGCAGGCGCTGCCACTCGCCCGCGCGCATCAGCAGCTCCAGCCCTACCCACGCCTGCTCCGCCGCCTGCCAGTGCCGCTTCTCACCGGTGGCTGCGAGCGCCCGGGCCTTCCCGAGCGCGTCCAGCGCTGCCCGCAGCGTTCGCTCGTCGGCTCCGCGCGTCCACGTCACGTCGTAGTGCCCGGTGCAGCCGCCGCCCGCGATCATGACCTCAGCCAGCTCCCGCCGGTAGTCGCCCATCACCGCCGCCGCCGGGCCGTAGATCAGCTCGTCACGCTCCCCCAGCCACGCCTGCGCGTCGGTGTCGGGCTCCCACGCGAGCCGTGCGATCAGCTCGAGATTCGCGCCGAACGCGCCCCACTCCTCGGGCACGAACTCCATCACGAAGCCGTCGCAGCCCGCGTCAATCAGCCACTGCCAGTTCGCCGGCAGCATCGTGTGGATCGGGTAGGGCAGCGAGAGCGTGTGTATCTGCGAGAGGTAGCTGAAGAGGTAGAGGTCGCCCGCGACCATCCCGCGCCAGCGCTCGAACTCCCGCGCGTACGCGGCGTTGAGCCGCTCGCACTCCACGTCCGGGCGGAGCGGGTGCTTGAGGCAGCGGAGGAAGGGCGCGAAGCACACCGCCACGTTGTCCGCGGGCCGCACCGCCTCGGGCGCGTCGGCGTAGTTGACGTAGGCCAGCGCGCCGATGCGCCGGTCGGGGTGCGCCCGCGCGACGCGCTCGGCAACTGCGTTCACGAAGAGCCGGTAGGTGTCGGTGCGCCGCGGGGCGTCGGAGCGCAAGCGCGAGGGCATCTGCGGCTCGAGCTTCGCGCACTCGTCGCACTCGCACCAGCGGAAGCCGTCATTGGGCCACAGGCCGAACATCTCCACGGTCGGGTGGGCGTCGAACAGCTCGCAGATGCGCTCGGCAGCCCGCTCGGCGACCTCCGGGTTCGACGTGCAGAGCTGCCCGTCGGGGCTGCGCTCCCCGTCGATGAGCGCGTACCACTCCGGATGGTCGGCGAAGTGCTGCTCGGGTGGCAGCAGGAAGCGGAAGCTGTGATGGCCGAGGGTCGCGTCCATGTCACGCGCGGCCAGCTCGGGCTCGATGAACTCCGCGAACGCCTCCTGCGAGCCCTCCACGTTGAGGAACGCCATGAAGCGGTTGAGGCGGTTCTTCGCCATCCAGTCGATGTGCAGGGGGTACTCGCGGTCGATCGAGTGGAGGTTCGTCAGCTCGCGGTGGGCCAGCTCGGGCTGCGCGGCGTGTTCGCCGAGAGCCAGCTCGATGCGCGGGATGCGCGGCACGATCTCCCCGCCATCGCGCGGGTGCAGCCACCGGCAGCCGATCGTCTCAAGCAGCGCGTAGACCGCGTGCAGCACCGCCCCCGGCCGCTCCCCGACGACCTCCACCCCACCCTCATGCACCCGCCACGCGTACGAACCACGCGCCAGCGTCGTGCCGTTTGTCGTTTGTAGGACGGGCTTCCAGCCCGTCTGCCGTTCTCCCCCCTCTCCCGCTTGCGTCGCGTCGTCTGCGACGCCAGGGAGAGGGAGGCCGGGGGGGTGAGGCGCCGTGCCCAGCCGTATCACCGCCCCCTCCGCCGCCTCCCCCTCACACACAGGGAACCGCCCGCCGGTGAGGATCGCGAGGTAGCGACTCAACTCACTCGCGGCGAAAGAAACGGCCGGCGGCGAGTCGGCCTCGATGACCACGCTCGCCGCCGGCTGATTGTCGGCGCTCAGTACAAGCTTCATGCGCATCCCTTGCCGTTACTGCGTCGTGCCGCCCTCCGTGCCGGGGCCGGGAGGCGCGATGGGGGCCTGCGGGGCCGCCGGAGCGGCCGCCGCCGGCGCGGCGCCGGAGAGGCCCACGGTCTCGCGGTAGCCGATGGCGAGGGCCGTGATCCCGATCGGCAGCGTGATGAGGAAACCGACCGCGACCGCGCTGCCCAGTGCGTTGAGCAGGCCAACCACGAGCACGAAGACGACCCAGCCCATCATGCTCTGCTTCGTCCTGCTCATGCTCTCAGTGATCGCGGGCCAGAACGCCATGCCGCGCTCAACCACGAGCGGCAGCGCCAGCACGACGAGCGCGCTGGTGAAGAACACGCCTACGACGCAGCCGATGACGCCCAGGCTCGCGATGATGCCACCCACGATCGCGACCAGGAAAAGCTGCACGAAGTTCTCAAAGCCCTTGCCGACGTCGCCGACGGCGGGGGTGTAGGAGGGGTCCTTCATCTTCTTGAAGATGATCCACAGATAGCCACCCATCAGCGGCCCAGACAGCAGCCCACCGGTGAGGCCGGAGCCGAGCCCTACGATCAAGGCCAGCAGGATATGCGTGACAAGGTCCTGGGAGACGATCGTCCATGCTTCAGAGAGCCACTCGCCGATCTTCACGTTACCCATATTGCTTCCTCTCCCGACATTCTTGGGGCGCGTGTGGATGGTATCCCCCGCGTCAAAGAAATGCGGTTCTCCGGTCTCTGCGCACGCGTTACTGCGGGCCTGGAGTCTCTGGCGAGTCCGCGACAGGCGCTGCCGCACCGGAGAGCACGTCCTCGTAGGACGCGAGCACGCCGGCCATCACGATCGGGCCGGTGATCAGCGCGCCGACGCCGCACAGGGCCGCGCCGACCGCGTTGAGCAGGTAGAGGATCAGGCCGAAGCCCGCGAAGGGCAGGAACTCCGGCGCGGTGGTCTCCGCGCTGAGCTGGATCGCGGCCCAGAAGTCCATCCGCCGGTCGGCGATCAGCGGGAACACGTAGAGGAAGACCACCAGCATGCACACGCCCAGGACCGCCCCGGTCATCGGCGCAAGCAACTGCCCGACGACCGGCACCGCCTCGATGACCGACACGAGGACGCTCACCAATCCCCCGCCGATCGCCCCCACGATCGCGATCACCAGCCAGGCGAGGAACGACTGCCCGAAGACCTCGAAGCCCTTCCACAGGTCGCCGAACTGCGGCTCGTAGGACGGATCCCGCTTCTGCCGCAGGAGGATCATCAGCCAGCCGCAGGCGAGCGGACCCGCCAGGATGCCCACCGTCAGCGTGGACAGCAGCCCCGCCACCAGCGCAATGAGGATGTACGTGCCGAGGTAGGGCTTGACGAGCGCCCAGCCCCCGGAGAGCCATTCGGCCGACTTGACCATCACTCCACCTCCGCCTGCGCCGTCGCTATATCGTGACTTCGACGACGCTGCCGACCCGACCTCCCGCGGATGAAGGAAAAGCACCAGCCACAGTCGAAGAGCTATCCGCTATGCTGCCACCGCCCGCGGAGGGAAGAGAGCGCCGTCATGACTGAGTCGCAAACGGTCGAGCTGTCCGTCATCATCCCGGCATACAATGAGGAGCAGCGCCTGGGCCCGACGCTTGATCGCGTGGCGGAGTACCTCGGCGAGCAGCCGTGGCCGACTGAAGTCATCGTCGTGGATGACGGCAGCTCCGACGCCACCCCGGAGCTTGCTCGGGAGATCATCGAGGGTTCGCCGGTCCCCGGACGCGTGCTCGTCAACGAGCAGAATCGCGGCAAGGGCTACTCCGTCCGGCGCGGCATGACCGAATCGGCCGGCCGCCTCGCCCTGTTCTCCGATGCCGATCTCTCCACGCCGATCGAGCACGTGGTGGACCTGCGCGCGGCGATCGAGCGCGGCGCCGACATCGCCATCGGCTCCCGCGCGCTGCGCGACTCAGACCTTGCGGTGCCGCAGCCGTTCATGCGCCAGACCGCCGGGCGCATGTTCTCAGTCGTCCAGCGCGCGATCCTCGGCTCAGGCATCCACGACACACAGTGCGGCTTCAAGATGTACACGCGCGAGGCCGTCGAGGCCGTCTTCCCCCACCAGCAGCTCGAACGCTGGGCCTTCGACGCGGAGCTGATCTTCATCGCGCTGCGCCTTGGCCTCACGGTCGTCGAGGTACCGGTGCGCTGGGTGAACTCGCCCGACACGAAGGTCAACGCCCTCACTGACGGCATGCAGATGGTCGCCGACCTCGCGCGCATCCGCCGCGTGCACGGCCACCTCAGCCCGGCCGACCGCTGACGCCGCCGCGCTCAGTCCCCGAGGTCTGTGGATCGACGGCGGCGACTCGTAGAACCGCCGCACCTCCACCAGCGCGAGTGCGTTGAGCGCCACGGCGACGATCAGCGCCAGCACGGGCAGCGCGGCCCGCAGCCGCCGCGGCAGCAGCGTTGCGAAGCCCAACCCCAGCGCCATCCCAAGCGGCGGAATCATCGTGCCCACGTAGCGCCCCGTCCAGCGCATGATGACTGAGTCCACCAGCAGCATCTGCTGGAGTATCCCGAGCGTGGTCGCGACCGGCAGCAGGAGCAGCATCCACAGCACCGCGCGCCGACGCGGGTCCGCGCCCCATCCTTCGCCTGTGCGCAGTGTCCGCACGACACCCCCGAGCCCCATCACGCCGACCGCGAGCGGCAGCAGCACCTTCCAGAGAGGCCGAGCCACCTCAGCACTCTCCGGAAAGGCCAGGCCGCCGATGATCGATCCGCGCGTCTTCAGCAGCCAGTCCGGCCACCACGGCGCGATGGTCAGCTCCTCGAGCGTGATCAACGTCAGCAGCGTCGCCGCGTCCCAGTTGGGGAGCAGCAGAGACGCCGACTCGAAGACCGGGCGCGTCGCGCAGTTGAAGGTCGGCGTGCCCAGCACGATCTGATTGCGCACGAACCACGGTCCGGAGATGACCGCCGCCACACCAAGTGCCGCGAACGCCAGGCCCGCCGCGCGCAGCGGTCCGCGCCCCTCCCGCCGTGCCACGTAGACAGCAGCGATCGCGATCGGCACCACGATCACCACCGACGTGAGCTTTGCCAGCAGCCCCACGCCCAGGCACGCGCCCAGCGCCACCATCCAGCGCGTCGGCCGCTCCGACCCGAGCGCCCTCACCGCCAGGTACAGCGCCGCGCAGACGGCGAGCACCGCCAGCGGATCGCTGTTGAAGCTGCCCATCACGTAGGTGAAGCCCGTCGAGCTCACAACGATCGCGAGGCCCGCCGCCACCGCGAGCGGACGGTCGGGGAACGCCCGGTGCATCGCCCCGCGCAGCAGCAGCAGGGCCGCGATCCCGGCGAGGACACTCACTCCGCGGGCGATCTGCGCGAGCAGCCCCGGCTGCCGGCCGCTCAGCGCCCACACGCCGCCTGTGATGGCGTAGTAAAGCGGCGGATGGTGGGCCTGCGGGGATGGGTAGGCGGCTTCGGGGGGGGCCGGCCGGCCGCTGAACTCCGGCGTCGGGAGCCTGCCGTGCGAGAGGGCCTCGGCGTAGACGGCGTGCCCGGGTTCGTCGGGCGTGCCGAAGGGCAGCGTGATGATGGCGAAGCCGACCGACGCGGCGATGAAGACCGCGAGGGCGACAAGCTCGATGGCGGGCGCACGGTGCCGGGGCCGCTCGACGGGGGGCTCACCCACTCCGGCGTCGATGGGGGGCTGCGCTGCGCTTTCCGGTCGCTCAACGTCCTCTCGCTTAGCCATGTCCCCCCCGCCTCCGGATGAAATGACGAGGTGCGTCAACGCGGCGGTTCGCAACGGCAGCAGGCAGGGATGCCTGCTCCACGAACGGCAAGGATGGAGCGGGTCGGGGCGCGGACGGCTGGCGGCACACGCCGCCAGACGCGATGCGTCTGCCGGCGGTCGGCCTCTCCAACGACCTCTCCGTTGGTCCTTTTCATCCTGTAACCCCCGCTGTTTGCCGTTCCTGTTGGTGCGAAGCGCCATCCTGTCGGCGCGCAGCGCCGAATCCTGTTACAGGCCGTCCGCCTCGCCAAACGCGCTGCGGCTGATCTCCACCCGGCACGGACCGTCTCCCCGGAAGAACGGGTTGAAGAGCAGCTCCCAGCGGTCGTCCACCACGCTCAGCCCCGGGCCGCCCGTGAGCTCCAGCACCGTCCGCCCGCCCTCGGTGCGCACCGCCGCCACGCCGTAGCCGTAGGCCGGGTCGTCGCCGAGCAGCGCGCGCACCCACTGGCCCACGAGGCCCTCTGCGTCGGGAATCGCGCCCGCCACCACCAGCGCGTCCGCTGCCGCACCATCCTCCGTGCGCCGCGTGGCCACCAGCGGCAGCTCGATGCGCTCCGGCGCGCTGACGCTGATGCCCTCCGCGCGCGTGCGCCACGCGACCGAGCCGTCATGCGCCCACGCCCACTGCGGCCTGCCCTCGCGCAGCGACGCAACCGCCCACGGTCCTGCGAAGCGCACGCCCGCAACCTCGCGCTCCTCGCGATCGAGGCTGCAGTAGACCACGTCCTCGCGACCGTTAAGCGTCACCCGCAGCGCGAGCGCCGCGTCCGAGCCCTCGCCGAGCGTCTCCCACGCCACCGACTGCACCGCGGGCGCGGAGCCCTCCGGCCAGCAGTCGTAGACCGCCGCGAACAGGCTCTCCGGCCCGTCATGCTCGACCAGCAGGTGCGGACCCTGGTAGTCGTCGGCCCTGCGCGCGTCCTGCATCGCCCGGCGCAGCGTCGGCGACATCCCGAGCGTCACCTCCGCGCCCTGCTGCGGGGCGAAGAACGCGCGCAGCGACGCGCCGCTGTCCGCGCCCGTCCAGGTCAGCTCCCACGGCTCGGCGGTCTGCGCGCGGCGCATGTCGTGCACCAGCCACGAATAGGGCTCGGTGCCCTTCGTCACCTGTCCGTAGGGGACATCCGGCCCCGCGAGCGTGCCCGGCACCGGCTCCATCGGCAGCGCGCACTCCGTCGCCACGTCCTCATCGGCGCTGGCGCGGAGGGTGAAGCGATGGCGGTCGCCGCCCGCCACGCGGAAGACGTCCACGAGGTAGCTGCGCCGCTCATCCACGCGCACCATCAGCAGGTGCCGCTCCTGCCGCTGCATGCCCATCCACTCGGGGCCCGGCGAGGTTGCCGCGATGAGTTGCACGCGGCCGTCCGAGACCGTGCCGGGATCATACGCGATGAGCTGCGAGCGCGCGTAGACCACCGGCCTCTCAGCCTCCGCCAGCGCCCTGAAGCGCCCGACCGGGTCGGTCGGCGCCTCGGCGGGCGGCACGATCTCCGGCTCCTCGAGTGGGGTGTCGAAGAACACCTCCACGCTATTGTGCGCGAGCTGGCGGTTGATGAAGTAGCGGTGCGGCTTGCCCATGTTCACGTAGCCGGTGTCGGGCAGCAGCTCCTCCCCCGCACCCCACA
This sequence comes from Candidatus Zipacnadia bacterium, assembly GCA_029821635.1. Classification (GTDB taxonomy): domain Bacteria; phylum Armatimonadota; class Zipacnadia; order Zipacnadales; family UBA5352; genus UBA5352. The sequence continues at coordinate 45,002 of JALGSW010000042.1, read as the reverse complement.
GGATCAGCCCGAGGCGATCCCAGTGGAAGTGCCCACCCTTGATGCGCGGGCAGAAGTGCAGGTGCGCCTGCATCCCGTCCGCGCCGCGCCCTCCCCCTACGGCATAGTGCCCGTAGGCGTTCAGCTCGATGTTCGCCGGCTCCACCTCCGGCGGCGTCTCTGCTCGGCCCGCGCCCCAGCTCGTATCATGCACGCAGACGCGATTGCCGTCCGGGAAGGTCATCATGCCCGTGACCTGCCCGGCCCGGCGGTAGATCGGCATGTTCAGCGGCTCCTCCCCGCCGCCCAGCACAATGCCGAAGCGCTCGTCCACGTAGCCCACCGGGTCCTGATAGCCCGACAGCATCCGCATCGCGATCGCCAGCCGCCACGTCACCACCCCGTGGTAGGTCAGCGTGCCCTCGTACTCCATCCCGTCGAAGTGGTAGGACATGCGGATCATTTCCTGCATGAAGCGCACTGCCTGGTGCACCATGTCGGGGTCGTTGAGCACGCGGCCGAGGTGGATCATCCGCTGGTAGAGCGTCGGGTTGAGGTTGTAGATGCGCCCGCCACAGTCGGCGTGGGCCGTCAGCGCGAACTCAAGCGCCGGGCGAAACAGCGTCTCCTCGATCTCCCGCCGCAGGTCCTCGCCCTCCTGCGCCAGCTCCTCCCACGCGGTCGCCTCGTAGATCAGGTCATACGCGAACACGAGGTCCTGCGGGATCTCATACATGAACAGGTCGGACCAGCGGCCGTAGAGCCAGTCGCTGTACGGGCGCGGCGGGCCGATCGTCCAGACCCGCCAGTACGGCTTGCCGCCGCGCTGGAAGACCGGCCAGTGCGGGTAGACTTCCACGAAGCGCGCCATGATCTGCACCGACCGCCGCGCCAGCGCCTCATCGCCGCTCTCGTGGTAGGCCTCACCCAGCGCCCGCGCCGCCGCGGCCATCTCGAAGTGCCGGCGGAAGCGGATCGTCGCCGCGATGCCCACCGGCCCGGGCCGCACGGTGCTCAGCGTGTAGGTGACCGTCTCACCCAGCAGATTCGGGCCGCTCGTCTCGAAGTCGGTCGGCAGCGTCTCGGCGGTGATGACGGCCCCACACTCCGGACAGTCGAGTTCGTCCGGATGGTCCAGCGAGAAGTTGACCTTCTGCGAGCCGCAGGTCGGGCACACCAGGTCGTCGATCAGACCGTGCTCGGGGAGAATCATCTGCGCGATCTGCTCGTCGCTCAAAGCCATCGCCTGCCGCACCAGCTCGGCGGTGCGGGCATCGTCCACGTCGAGGCGGCGGTCGCTCACCATGTGCATCACCGCCGGGTGCTCGATCTCGCTGCTGGGCAGCGGGCCGGCGGCCGCCGGATCGGCGAAGGCCGCCGATGCGATCAGTTCGGTGACGACGATTACCACGAGAGCCAGTCGCGAAAGCATGCTCAACCACCCGATTGTGCCGTGTGCGCGCCTATGGGGGTTCCGCGCGGCGGGCGGCACGGCCTTCCGGCAGGATACTGTGGCTGCCGAGGGGAACCGCTATGTGTCGGCGGGGAAAGCGAGAAATCCAGGGAGAGAGACGCAATGACATCGCGAGAACGCATGGTTGCTGCCATCAGACGCGAGCCTGTTGACTACGTCCCATGCTGCGTGGCGTTCAATCCACTGAGCGCGGCGCAGCGCCGAGGCCGCGAGTGGCAGTTCCCGTGGGCGGCCGACGCGCCGCGCGACGAACAGATCCGCTACCAGGTCGAGGAGCTGGGGCTCGACCAGGTCGTCCCCGTGGGCGTCAACGCGAGCATCCCCGAGCCGTTCGAGCCCGAGATCCGGGTTGAGGGCGCCGTGCTCCACAAGAGCTATCACACCCCCGCGGGCGTCCTGCACGCCGCGATCAGGTATGACGAGAAGTGGCCGTTCGGCGAGAATATCCCGTTCTACAGCGACTTCAACATCGGCCACTACGTTGAGCCGTGGATCGAGACCGAGCAGGACCTTGAGGCCCTCAAGCTCGTGCTCGCGCCCGCCGATGACGCCACGATCGAGGCTCGGGCGGAGAGCGCCGTCGCCTCCGCGCAGGAGCTTGCGGGCCGGTGGGACCTCGCGACGCTGGCCCACTGCGGCACGGGCATGACGGGCGCCCAGCACCTCTTCAGCGCGACCGAGCTGTGCATGATGACCATCGAGAACCCCGAGCTCGTCGACGCCTACCTGGAGTTCGAGCATGGGCTGAACATGCGCATACTCAAGGCGCTCGCGGGCCGCGGCGTGGACATGATCCGTCGCAACGGCTTCTACGAGACCGCGGACTTCTACTCGCCGACGATGCTTGAGCGCTTCCTCGGCGACCGGCTGCGCGCCGAGCGCGACGCGGCGCATGCGGGCGGGATGCTCATGACCTACACCGCGCACACCGGCATCATGCCGATCCTCGACTACATGCGCGGGCTGGGGCTCGACTCGTTCTTCGGCATCGACCTCTCGTTCCCCGGCGTCGATCCGCAGCGCGTGCATGACGCGCTGAGCGACGTGAGCAGCTTCTGGACGGGCCCGAGCAGCACCTACCAGCTCTGGAAGGGCCCCGAGCCCACGCGCGAGGCGGTCCGGCAGACCTTCGAGATCTTCGGGGAAGCCGGCCTGATCCTCTCGCCCTGCGTTTCCTCGCACAGCATCATGCCGTGGGAGAGCACGCTGGCGATGATCGACGAGTGGAAGAGGCTGCGGTAGGAGAGGTGGTGTTGTCTGTGCGTGGCAACGGCTCTGCACGGGCGAGACGCCCGTGCCACGGAGATGCCGTTGGCGTCCTTCCGGGAGGGTGAGACGCCGTCGTCGTCAGTCGTTCGTAGGACAGGCTTTCCAGCCTGTCAGTCGTCCCTCCCCCGAACACGACACCGGCCCCCGCGTCGCCGCGGGGGCCGGTTGGGTCTTCAGGCAATGCGTGCGCCTTACACGTCCAGCTTCTTCAGGCACAGGAACCAGTCGAGGCAGCGGTAGTCCTCGCCCGCGCCTGCCACGCGCTTGTCGGCGTCGGCGTCGGTGTGCGGCGGCGGGATGATCACCTCGTCACCGGGCTCCCAGTTCGCCGGGGTGGCCACCTTGTGCTCGTCCGAGGTCTGCATCGCGACCAGAACCCGCATGATCTCGTTCATGTTGCGGCCGTTGCTCAGCGGGTAGTAGAGGATCGCCCGGATGAAGCCCTCCGGGTCGATCAGGAACGTGGCACGGACGGCCTCGGTGCTGCTCGCACCGGGCTGAATCATCCCGAACTTGTTCGCGACCTCCATCGTCAGGTCAGCGATGATCGGGAACGTGATCTCCACGTTCTTCATGTCCTTGTACTCGATGTCCTCTCTGATCTTGCGGGCCCAGGCGATGTGCGAGTAGTTCGAGTCGATTGACAACCCGATCAACTCGCAGTTGCGCGCCTTGAAGTCCTCAGCCATCGACGCGAAGGTCATGAACTCGGTCGTGCAGACGGGGGTGAAGTCTGCCGGGTGTGAGAACAGGATCACCCACTTGCCCTCGTAGTCGTCGGGGAAGTTGATCTCCCCCTGTGTGGTCGTGGCCGTGAAGGCCGGTGCCGGATCGCCGATCAGCGACATTGAGCGCTCTTCCATCCTCTGTCTCCTCCTCAGTGTCGTTTTGGGTCACTGACAACACAAGTCATCCGACTACGGCCATAGCCGTTGCCGTTGCCCCCTTCTCGGTTCCCCATTCCCGGCCGTTACAGCAGCGGCGTCAGCAGATCGATCCCCTTCTTGATGTCCTCGACCTGCTTGTCGCCGGAGATCTCGCGCTCGATCGTCAGCGCGCCCGCGAAGCCGAAGCTCTTGAGCTTGGGCACCAGCACCGGGAAGTTCACCTTGCCCTCGCCCAGCGGCTTCTCCTTGCCGAGGGAGGCGCCGTCGGTCGGGTAGTCGCCGTCCTTGGCGTGCACGCCGCGCACCCACTCGCCGAAGGTGTCGAGCGCGTCCACGGGGTTCGCCTTCCCGTACATGAGCAGGTTGGCCGGGTCGAGGTTGATGCCCATGTTCGGGCTGCCGACGTCCTGGATGGTGCGCAGCAGCGTGATCGGCGTCTCCTGCCCGGTCTCGAACCAGAACTGCACGCCGAGCGAGTCGCAGGTGCCCATGACCTGCTTGAGCGCGCAGACGGTGCCCTGGTAGAGCGGGTCGCCGGGGAACTCGGGGATGAAGCCGCAGTGCGTGGTGATCGACTCCACGCCCATCTTCGCGGCGCAGCGCGCGGCCTGCTCGAGGGCCTGCACGCGCAGCGCGCGCCAGTCCTCTGGCACGAGGCCGATTGTGGTCGGGCCCTCGGTGAAGTTCCAGATCGCGATGCCCGGCAGTGCGGCCCAGAGCGTCGTGATCTCGACGCCGAGGTCATCGGCGATGCGCTTGACCTCGACGCCCTGCTCGACGGTCATGTTGGGCGGCCAGCCGAGCTGCGCGGACGGGACGCCGATCTCAGCGACCTTCCCGATCGCGGCTTCCGCGTCGTCGCGGATGTGCATCATCACGCCAAGCTTGAGCTTCGTATCGGCCATGGGTCAAAGCCTCCAGTAATCCGTTCGGGGCGTTTGCTACAGTCGCGTCGAAGGATTCGCTTCGGCGGCGGGGTTCCCTCCCTACACGATGGGCTTTCCAGCCTGTCAGTCGTTGTCGTTGTAGGACAGGCTTTCCAGCCTGTCAGTTGTCGGTTACTCGATTCACGAACAGAATTGACAGGCCTGTCCTACGTACGACTACGACACTAAGATACGCAAGCCTGCACCGCGCGCTCAATCTCCCCCTCATCGTTGTAGAAGTGCGGTGACAGGCGCACGAGCCCCATCCGGCTTGCCGCCGCGATCCCCTCGTGCGTCAGGCGCTCGACGACCTCGTCGGCATCCCGCGTGGGGTGCTCGAAGCACACGATTCCCGAGCGCTCCTCGGGCGCGAGCGGGCTCACGATCGTGCAGCCGCCCGCGCGCAGGCCCTCGATCAGCCCGTCCGTCAGCGCGATGATCCGGCGCTCGACCTCCGCCGGGCCGACCTCAAGCAGCAGCCCGGCGGACGCGTCGAGCGCCGCCGCGCCGATGGTGTTCGCCGAGCCCTCCTCGAAGCGCCTGGCGTCATTGCGCGGCGGCTGATCGTGCGCGCCGAGGTCCATCGGCGTGGGCACACTGCACCAGCCGCGCCAGAAGGGCTCGAGGTCGCCGATGATGCGGTCTGAGACGAACAGCGGCGCGCAGCCCTCGACGCTCAGCAGCCACTTGTGCCCGTCGGCGCAGAGCACGTCCGCGCCCATCTCCCCCACGTCCGCCTGCAGCGCGCCGAGGCCCTGGATCGCGTCCACGATCAGGTACGCGCCGACCTCGCGCGCGATCCCCGCCAGCGCGGGTAGGTCCATGCGCTGGCCGGTCGAGTACTGCACCCAGCTCACCGCGATGGCGCGCGTGCTCGCGTCACACGCCGCCCGGTAGTCGTCCACGTGCAGGAGCCGCTCGCGCGCCTCGACGATGCGCACTTCGACGCCGCGCCGCCGCAGGTTCAACCACGGGTAGACGTTGGCGGGGAACTCGATGCCGGCGACGACCACGCTGTCGCCCGCGCGCCAGGGGATGCTCTCGGCGGCGAGCATCAGGCCGGAGGTGGTGTTCTTCACGTACGCGACCTCGTGCGGCCTGGCGTCGATGAGGTTCGCGAGGCGTTCTCGCCCGCGCCGGACCGTGTCGAGGATATGCGGGTAGTCCCACGAACCGCGGTCGCGGTACTCGTTCGCCATCGCGCAGACGGCGCCGGCCGTCCGCCGCGGCAGCGGGCAGACGGCGGCGTGGTTGAGGTAGATCAGCTCATCTGTGACCGGGAACTCCTTGCGCCAGGGGTCGGTGTGCATGAGCGACGCCTCCCTCTATTGACCTCTCCCCCCGACCCCCTCTCCGTTCCGGCGAGGGGGAGAAACGGCTCATCTCAACATCCCGTGCACCATGCAGAACCAGCCGTCGCCGTTCACCTGTTCTGCCTTGCCGTATCCTGTGCCGTTTCCTGTTCCCGCCCGCAGGGCGGGATCCTGTCGGCGCGCAGCGCCGAATCCTGTTAAGAGTCGTTGCCGTCGCCGTTCCGCCGCCGGCCCGCGTGGATCACGATAAGCGCCCCGGCGATCACCAGCCCCATCCCCTGCACGGCGTCCGTCGTGATCGGCTGGCCAAGCACGAAGTAGTCGCCCGCGACGGCCGCGGGAAGCGCTACCAGCGCCAGCACCCGCACCGCCCACATCGGCGCGCGCTTCATCGCGTAGTAGTACAGGAACAGGTTCCCGGCGATCCCCAGCGACGCGAGCGCCACGAGCCGCATGGCGTGCGGGTGTGCGAGCACGTAGCGCGCGCCGTCGAGTCCCACGAACGCCGGCACCGCGATCGAGAAAACGATCGTCTGCACGGTCGCGCTGGCGAGGATGACCAGCTCGTTGGGCACCTTGTTGAACTGCGTCTTGATGATGACCGCGTTGAGTGCGATGAGCGCGGCGGCGACGGCCAGCGCGGCGACGCCTGCGAGCGGGAAGGTCAGGCCCACCGAGCCGATGCCGATGGTGCGCATCGCGCCGACCAGCAGCAGGGCGGTGCCGATCCAGCCGAGACCGCTTACGGCCTGGTGGAGGATCAGGTAGGAGAGGATGAAGACGAAGCCGGTCTCGGTGCGGCTGATGATGGCGGCGGTGGTGGGGCCGCACAGGTCCACGCCGATGTTGCGCAGGTAGAAGATGCCGGCTGCGAGGGTCGCGAAGAGCAGCAGCCAGCGGTAGGGTTGCCCGCGCGGGAACAGGTGCTCACGGTTGCGGATCAGGTAGACGGGCCAGATGATCGCGGCCACGCCGATCATGTTGAGCCAGTTCACGTCGGCTGGGCCGAGTTCCTCGAGGTTCAGCTCGAGCTTGAAGATCACCCACGACAGACCCATGACGATGCCTGAGAGCAGCGCCGCTATGTAGCCCGCCATCCGTGTCCATCGTGGGTCCTGATCGATCCGCATCCGAACTCTACCCCGCGCCGCTTGCCGTCAGCCGTTTGCCGTCAGCCGTTTGTGGGACGGGCTTCCAGCCCGTCGTCGTCGTTCCAGCCGTTGCGCTCCGCGAGGATCACCAGCCCCGCCCCGACCATCGCCGCCACGAGCCCGATGACGTGCCCGGTCGTCACCGGCTCGTGCAGCACCCACAGGTCCGCGAGCGTCGCCACCGGCAGGCCGCTGAGCGTGAGCATCCGCACCGCCCACATCGGCGCGTGCTTGAGCGCGAAGTAGTAGATCGCCAGATTCCCGCCCCAGACCACCGAGCCCATGCCCACCAGCGCGGCCAGCATCGGGACGCCCATCAACGCCCGCACTTCGGGCAGCAGCCCACCGCCGGTCACCCACGCGCTGAATACGACCAGTTGCACCGCCATGCTGCCGAGGATGATCAGCTCGTTGGGGATGCCGCTGAGCTTCGTCTTTATGATGGTCGCGTTGACGGCAACAGTCAGGCCGGTGATCGCCAGCGCGATGACCCCCAGCGGGTGGAAGTGCAGCTCCGCCGAGCCCACGAGCGCCACGGTGATCGTCCCGAAGAGTACCAGGACCGTTCCCAGCCACCCGATCGGCCGCACAGGCTTGTGCAGGATCAGGTAGGAGAGGATGAAGACGAAGACGACCTCGGAGCGCTCGGCCACCGCAGCGGTGGTGGAGGAGGTCTCGTTCACGCCCCACTTGCGGCAGAAGTGCATGACACAGGCGACCAGGCCCACCAGCAGCAGCCAGCGCGGGGAGAAGCCGGGGTAGCGCAGCCGGCCTCTATGGCGGATCAGGAAGATCGGCGCCATGATCGCGACGAGGCCGATCACGTTGAGCCAGTGCATCGTCGCCGGGCCGACGACGCCCTGCGCGAGCACGTACTTCTGCAGCGGCCACGTGACGCCCATGACCGCGCCGCTGAAAAGGGCCGCCGCGAATCCGGCAGCCCGTGTGGATTGCCCGTCTCCGGTCTCATTCATGCCGGCGCGTCTTCGCCGCGAGCCGCCCGGGGGCCTTCAGCGGCGGCGAGACCGTCCCCGCGCTATCCCGCACTCTCGTCTTCCTCCAGCAACCGCCGCACGGCCTCCTTGACCTTCGCCGAGCCGGGGCCGCTGAACTCGTAGCGCACCATCCCGCTCCCGTCGATCACGCGCGACGATGGCAGCGTGCGCTTCGCCAGAAACGAGTCCACCACAGCCTCCGGCGCGATCGCCATCGGCAGCGTAATCTCCGGCCGACTCTTCAGGAAGGCCTCGACCGTGGACGCGTCGCCATCGAGCGACATGCCGAGATAGGCCACCTTCTCCCTGTCCGAGTTCGCGTAGAGCTCCTGGTACCTGGGGAACTCCGCCACGCAGCCCACGCACCAAGTCGCCCAGAAGTCCAGCACGAGGATCTTGCCCTCGTAGTCGCTCAGGCTCGCATCGCCCCCGGCCACCAGCGCCACGGTGAACTCCGGCGCGGCCTTCGCAGGCTCAATCTCCGCGATCTCCGGAGGCGCCTCGACCTCTTCCGGCGGCTCTGCCGTCGAGTTCCCGGTGCCCTCATCCCGGCAGCCTGCAAGCGCGAAAGCGCCCAGCGCCGCAAGCGCCGCGATCGTGAGCATCAGTGTGCGCGTCCTCGTGGTCAAACCAACCCCACCTCTCATGCCATGGTCCGTCAGCTCCGGCCGGTGTGGCCGAAGCCGCCGTCGCCGCGCGCGCTCTCGTGCAGCTCATCGACCGGCCGCAGCTCTGCGCGCGTCACGGCTGCGACGATCATCTGCGCGATGCGTTCGCCACGTCGTACTACGAACGGCTCGTCGCCAAGGTTCACGAGGATCACGCCGACGGTGCCGCGGTAGTCGCTATCGATCGTCCCCGGGGAGTTCAGCACGGTCACGCCGTGCCGCAGCGCCAGGCCGCTGCGCGGCCGCACCTGCGCTTCGTAACCGTGCGGCACCGCCATGCTGAAGCCGGCGCTGATGAGCGCGCGCCCGCCGGGGGCGACGGCGACATCCTCGTCGATGGCCGCGCGCAGGTCCATGCCAGCGGAGCCCTCCGTGGCGTAGGCGGGCAGCTCCAGCCCCTCGCCCTCGGGTTCGATGACAAGCTCAATCGTGATGGTCATAGTCTCACTCTCTCGATTCGGCGGGCGCCTTGATCAGTCCTGTGCGCACGGGCCTCTCCCCCCGCCCCCGATCCCTGCCGTCGCCGTAGCCTGTGCAGTTTCCTGCTGGCGCGCAGCGCCATCCTGTCGGCGCGCAGCGCCGAATCCTGTTCCGATCGTCGTCGCCGCCGTTGGCGTCACACCGTATGCGGCACGAACTCCGTCTCGCACGGGTAGCCGTCGCTCACCAGCATCGTCCGCTCGCGGCACACGTAGACCATCGCGTAGTGTGTGTGCCCGCCGAGGAACCCCTTGCGGCAGAGCCGCCCGTCGCCCTCGTCGTGGCGCACTGCGTCGATCAGGCCCTGCAGCGTCGGCCGCGGGCGGTCGCTGCTCTCGATGAAGGTCTCGCGCATCCACGCCAGCCGCGCGAGGGAGCTGTGCCCTGCGTCACCCGTCGGCGCGGGGATGTCCTCGAACTCCGGCGTCGTGTAGTGGTTCGTGCCGCAGATCACGTCGCATTCGGGTGTGACGACCGCCTGCCGGTCGCCGCACTTCTGCACGAGCGCCCCGTCGCCCTGCTCGTCCATGATCGCGTAGTTATGCCCCTTGCCCGCGAGGTCCATCGACGCCAGCAGCGCCACCGCGTCCGCGCTGGTCGCGCACTCGCGCAGGACTGCGTTGAGCGTCAGGTGCCACGGCATCGCGTAGGGGTCCTGGTCGGGCAGCGCGGGCGTTGATGACCCTCCGACGGCCAGCCCGGCCTCATTGATGCCCGTCGGCGCCCAGACGTTCCCGGCCCAGCTCACGCGCAGGAAGCTGTAGCCTCCGGTCGGCCGCACGCGGTGCAGCAGATACACATCGCGCTGGGCGCCGATGTCGAAGGTCTTCGCCAGGATTGGGCCGCGATCGGAGTCGCAGAAACCGAGCGTGGTGCATTCGCCGAACTGGCGCGTGGCGGAGAAGAGGCTCAGGTGCCGGGCGGCGTCGAGCGGCAGTTCGGCCCCCTGCGCGATGCCGGTGATCTCCTGTGCCAGCCACGGCTGGTGGTCGTTGAGCCACGCCCACATGGCCTGGGCGGCCTCGCGCTCGGCCGCGGAGCCGCCGTCGGCCCAGCGGGCGTGCTGGAGCGCGCGGCGGATCTCCACGCCGAACTTCCGGCCATGCTGCACACCTCGCTCGCGGTCGGGGCCCTCGGTTGTCAGGTAGAGCATCGTGGCATCGACCTCCGGCGAGTTCGTTCGCCACGGGGGCGCCGGTGCCCTACTTCAGGGCGACGGCAAACGCGGCCTCTCCCCCCCCGCCCCCCTCTCCCTCGGATCGCAAACGGCGCGATCCTTCGGGACGAGGGGGGAGAGGCGCCGTTCCCCCGAAGGCCCCGCCGCCCGCCCCGTCGAACCCTCCCCCCAGCGCGAACGACGCTGCTCCCGGAGGCGACTCACCGTGAACCTGGTTCTCATCGTCTGTGACACGCTCCGCCGCGACTATCTCGGCTGCTACGGCAACGGCTGGGTGCAGACGCCCGCACTCGACGACCTGTCCGCGTCCGGCGTGACCTACGAGCACTGCTACGTCGGCTCGTTCCCGACGGTGCCCCAGCGGCATGACCTGATGTGCTCCAACTACGTCTTTCACACCACCGGCTGGGCACCGATCGCCGCCGGGAACTCCGCCCTTCAGGAGCGCCTCAACGCGCAGGGCTACGTCACGCAGTTCATCGCCGATCATGCGCAGCTCATGTCGCCGGGGATGAACTACCATCGTGGCTTCCACGGCGTCGAGTGGATCCGCGGGCACATCGCCGATCGCTGGCGCACCGAGCCGGTGGACTGGCAGGTCCCGTGCGATCCGGACAAGCTGCGGCAGGCGCAGAACTGGGTGAAGCCGTGGTCGCGCAACTACTGCGCGCGCGACAACGAGGCCGACTGGCCGTCGCCGAAGACGTTCCGCGCCGCCGAGGAGTGGCTTGAGCGCAATCAGGCGCATGAGAAGTTCTACCTGCTCATCGACACCTTCGACGTGCATGAGCCGTGGCTGCCGCCGAGGCACTACACGGACATGTACGATCCCGGCTACGAGGGCGATGAGGCGATCTACCCGCGCTACGACCACGCGGGCTACCTCACCGAAGCCGAGCTGCAGCACGCCCGTGCGCTCTACGCGGGCTCGATCACGATGATGGACCGGGCGATCGGGCGCTTCCTGCAGAAGCTCGAGGACCTCGGCCTGGCCGAGGACACGGCGGTTGCGTTCACCTCCGACCACGGCTGGTATCATGGCGAGCACGAGTACATTGGCAAGCACACGGTGCTCGAGCCGAAGGCGGGCTGGCAATTCTACGACGAGGTCGCGCGGGTGCCGCTGCTGATGCGCGCGCCGAATCTGCCGGAGGGGCTCGTGAGCCATGCGCTCTGCCAGCCGGTGGACATCGCGCCGACGCTGATGGAGATCATGGGCCTCGACGCGCCCGCGGACACACATGGGGTCTCGGTGCTGAAGGCTCTCGCGGGCGGGCCGGGGTCGCGCGAGGTCGCGGTCACCTCCGGCAAGCTCGACGCGCCCGACGACATGCGGCAGTACAACGCGATCAACGATGGCGAGTGGACGCTCCAGCACGCGGGGGCGCTCGCCGAACCGGAGCTGTATCACACTTCCGAGGACCCGGCGCAGGCGCGCGACGTACTCGCCGAGCATCCCGACCAGGCGCAGCGCCTGCACGCAGCGTATATTGAGTACCTGGAGCAGCTTGGCGTACGCGCGGACCTGATCGACCGCCGCCGCCCGCTGCGGCCGTAGCTCGCGGGCCCTTGCCGCCTTCGCCGTCCCCCCTTGCCCGGCCGGTGCCTTATCCTGTGCCGTTGTCGTCCAATCCTGTCGGCGCGCAGCGCCGAATCCTGTTACGGTCGTCGTCGTCGTTGCCGTCGCAGTTGTTGCTCTCTGCCCTCTGAAGGCGGAGCCAGATGCCGTGTGGAATACCGTCCATATAGCTCGCGATCCCATTGGACAACACGCAGTGACCGGGGAGTCTTCTCAATGAAAAGAAAGCCCGTGTTCTTCAAGATTCTGCGTATCTCAGCTCTTGTCGTGATCTGGGCAGCCATTACCTATGTCGCATTCCTACACCAGAAGTGCGGCGAGAGACCTGATGGGGCCCCGACTATTCATGCTCTCTGCCCACTCGGCGGTCTCGCAACGCTACGCGAAACGCTGGCAGGGGGCGAGTTCATCAAGCGCACCCAGCCGTCCGCAATCATCCTGCTGACAGGTACCGTCCTGGTCGCCCTGATCTTTCGCAGAGCATTCTGTGGCTGGATGTGCCCACTGGGAGCGATGCAGGAGTTTGCCGCGACTATCGGGCGGAAGGCGAAGTGGCGACTGCCCCTCCATGACAATGCCATCGATGGCAGTATTCGATGGCTGAAGACTGCGGTCCTTGTAGTAGTGATCGGCCTTACCTGGGTCACAGCCGACCTCGTCTTCTCCCCCTATGACCCATGGGCCACCTACGCGCATCTGGCAGGTGGCTTCGGGGAGATCCGTTCGGAGTTCCTCGTCGGCGCGGCATTGCTGCTGGTCAGCGTCATTGGCTCCCTTTTCGTGGACAGGTTGTGGTGTCGCTACCTTTGTCCGCTGGGCGGTTTTCTGGCCATTCTGAGCAGGATTGGGGCAACTCGTGTTGTTCGTGATGAGCAGTCGTGTGTACACTGTCATGTCTGCGACCGAGTCTGTCCGATGGATATTCGGGTCGAGGCGATGGAGCAGGTGACCACGGGCGAGTGCATTACCTGCGGCGAGTGCGTGAATGCCTGTCCTGTCCCGGGTGCTCTGCAGTTCAAGATTGGGCGCCGCGCCTTCTCTCCGGTCGTGCTGGGCGTGGCATCCCTGGCGCTGTTCTTCGGAGTAGTCGCCACAACCAAGGCGACGGGCACCTGGCGGTCATTGCCTGAGTCCATGACTGAACTGGTCGAATACGGAGGGGAGTTGTCCGCCGACAACATTCGAGGTTTCATGACCTTCAGTGAGATTTCGGAAGCCTACGGCATGCCGATTGATCAGATCCTATCTGAACTCGGTCTTCCCGAGGACACTGACGCCAATCGCCCCATCAACAGCATCATGCACGGGGCAGGCCGCCACGTCGAGGAGATCGAGACGGTCATTGCTCAGCACCTGGGGACACCGTCCACACAACCGGAAGAGGTCCCGGCGGCCAGGCCTGAAGCCGGGACTGGGAGCGACGGGGAGCCGGCGGCACTGACACCGGGACAGATCCGGGGCACAATGACCCTCGAGCAGGTGTCCGAGGCATTCGGCGTAAGCGCTGATACATTGATTGAGGAACTGAAGCTGCCGGGAGATACGCCAACTGACAAGCCCATCAGCGCAATCATGAAGGAAGCGGGACGCGGTGTGCAAGAGGTGCGGGATATGGTCCCTCAACTGGTGTCTGATCGTTGAGGGGCGGTCCCGGGCGTCGGGCCCAGGAGCTTCTGAAGTGTCCCCGCGCTTTGCGGAGGTTACACTCCGCCTTCCCACAAACCGCGCGGCAGCGGGCGGGCAGGCCGAGCTCGTTGCTCCCTTCAGCAGCATGCGTCCGCCGGAAAGCACGAGACTGACACGTTTTCGTCGCAGAATGGGCGTTTCGTCTCTCCACCATCGTTAAGGTTTTCAACATTATGGACAGGAGATTTTTTTCCTCTGCACCGCCTGCCGGGGCCCCCAACGCAGTCCCATATTGCCCGTAGAGGCCTCTCATAGCCATGTATCACGGAATCAGGGGATTTCCCAGATTCCCTTTGCATTGCGATTTGGGTTCTGGTATACTCTGCCCACGTGGGGAGGGTGACGAAGGTTTTCCACAAGTGTGGATAACGATGTGGAAAACCTCGCCGGTCAAGAAAGACACGGCCTGGGGCCGTGCCGGCCGCAGACGAAGGCCGATGTTTTCCACCGAAACTCATCGCAGTCGCGCTTCGCGCGCATTCATCGACAGCACCGATCGCACCACTGATCGCTCACTACGAGCGGCACCCGCCCGCCCCGCGGAGGGGCCTTCCGAGGTTCCCGCTGCGCGCCCACATTCACGGCAAAGGACGGGTTGTCATCCATGGCAATCGAGACACAGCAGTCCGGGGAGCAGATCTGGCGCGCGAGCCTGCCGCTGCTTGCTGAGAAGGTCAGCCCGGCCACGTACGACGGCTTCCTGACCAACGCGACTGCCCTGGGCCTCAACGATGATCGCCTTCACCTGGGTGTCGTGAACGAGTTCGCGAAGGACTGGCTCGAGCGCCACCATGTGAGCGTGATGAATGCGTGCGTCTCGGAGGTCGCGCAGCACGACATCACGATCCGCGTCGAGGTGCTGCCCGAGGAGCTTGTGGCCGAGCCCGCTCCCAGCCCCACCGAGCGGCGGCTGGTCGAGGAGGCCCCCGCGCAGCCCGCCGAACGCTCCCCCACACCGCAGGCCCTCGCGGTCAAGCCGGCGCGCAGCCCTGCACCCGTCTCGCCCATCCCCGACGCCACCGGCGAGCTGCGCTCGTCGCCGCTGAACCCGAAGTACACCTTCGAGAACTTCGTCGTGGCGGACTGCAATCGCTTCGCCCACGCCGCCGCGCTCCAGGTCGCCAAGTCGCCCGGCCAGGCCTACAACCCGCTCTTCATTCACTCCGCCTCCGGGCTCGGCAAGACCCACTTGATCCAGGCGATCGGCCACTCCATCATCTCCAGCCGCACCGATGTGAAGGTCGTGTGCATCTCTGCCGAGGCATTCGTCAACCACATGATCTCGTGCATGCGCGACAACACCATCGACCGTTTCCGTCGCAACTACCGCTCGGGCGATGTCTGGCTGCTGGTCGATGACATCCAGTTCATCGCCGCGATCGAGGGGCCTGCGTCGGAGGAGGAGTTCTTCCACACCTTCAACACGCTCTACGAGAGCAACCGTCAGGTCGTCATCGCCTCCGACTGCCCGCCCCGCCACCTGCAGCTGATGAACGACCGTCTGCGCTCGCGCCTGGAGATGGGCATCGTCGCCGACCTGCGCGTTCCGGACGTCGAGACGCGCGTGGCCATTCTCGAAAAGAAAGCCCAGGCCGAGGGCGTGCCCCTCTCGCGCGACATCCTTGAGTACGTCGCCGCGAAGATCGAGTTCAACGTCCGCGTCCTCGAGGGCGCGCTGCTGAAGATCTGTGCCTACGCCTCGCTCAACGACGTGCACATCACCCGCGCGCTGGTCGAGGACATCATCGGCGACTACTCCACCTCCACCAGCGAGCGACGCGTCTCCGTCGCCGAGATCGTCGCGCTCGTCGCCGGCGAACTCGACGTATCCGAGGACGACATCGTCTCCAAGAAGCGCTCGGCGGATATCGCGTGGGCCCGGCAGGTTGCGATCTACCTCTGCCGCGAGCTCACCGACAACTCCCTCGCACGCATCGGCGAGTACTTCAGCGGCCGCGACCACTCTACCGTGCTGCACTCATACAATAAGGTCGCGGAACTCATAGACGAGGACCAGCAGGTCCTCTGGCTCATCAATGACCTCAAGGCCGCCTTCGAGTAAACGTATTCATCACTCCTTCATCCATGCAGTGTGTGTGTTGCGCCAACGAGCCGCTCAGAGAGCGGCTCGTCGCGCATGTACAGGTTGTCCGTTCACTGCCTCTGGCGGCGCTCAGAAAATGGACCAATCCGCCGCCCCATAGTTGACATCGATACAATGTACACGCTATGGTGGCAGCAATCTGTCCGAAGCGTCCGATCGGAGACGGCTGTCGCTGTGTCGGGAGGCGCAATGCCATGACCCGAGCACGGATCACCCGTGAGGCCGCGCCTCTGCTGCTCGCAGCCGCTGTGGCACTCGCCGCAACGCTGCTCATGTGCGCGGGATGCGCGCGGGATGCCGCGCCGCCCGCGGACGGCGTGGCTCTCGCACCGGACATCCCCCCTGAAGATGCCCCGACCCCGCCCGAGCACACTCCCGAGCCCATTGTCCACCAGGAGGGCCTCGCCGACGTCACGGAGTCCGGCAAGCAGGTCCTCGCCGCCGTCTGCGAGGAGGGCGATCGCATGCGGGCGATCGTCCAGGAGGGAGGCCGCTTACAGACCTACTTCGACATCTACGATCCCTTCACGCTCTCCTGGCACCGCAAGGACATCGCCCCGGACGGTGAGACGGCCTTCACTCCCGGCCGGGTGACCACCCTCTCCACGCTCATCGAGGCGTGCGGGGAGCCCGACGAAACCACCGAGGGCCCGGCGACCGACAGGGACGGACCTGCCCGGGAGCGCATCGTCAACACCCACTGGTGGGGTGGCAGCGTCGGCGTGGGCGTCGATGCCAACGGCGACATCCTCGAGGTCGCCGTGAGTGCGACCATCGCGAAGGACGAGGAGCCGACCGCCCCGACGAACGCCCCCTCCCCGCAGCATGGTGGATCGGACCTGAATTGAGTCTGGACTCTGTGGGGAGAACCTCCTGACCCCACTTCCGCTGTGGGTACTGTAGACAACCCGCCTGGTTGTGCGCTCCTTCTCTTCCGGTTCTGCCCAGCGGCCCGCGAGGCCGCTCGCACATATTCCACATCGTCCACGCGAAGAGAGCGATCACGCTCTCCACGTACCTTCACCCGCTCGGGAGCCGTCACGCGCGAGTCCGGCCGGGCCCCTGAGTGTTCTCCACGGGCGTCCACAAGAGCGCCTTCAGGTTGCCTTCAGCGGACGTGTGCAGCTTCGGTGATGGGGGCTCGCTTCTCCACGCTCTCCACGTCCGTAGTAGGAGTAGTAGTAAGGTATTAAAGAGGTCGCGACGTACCACTACCGCCGTGGAAAGCTGTCCGATTCAGAGGCCTGTCGTGTCTGCTCCGATAGCTACACAGCTTTTCTGACAGGTGGAGGTATTGCCTGGTCCTGGAACGAATTGTCTTGACGCATCAGCGCAGATGCGGTTAACTTGGTCGTTGTATTCCCACTCTCTGCGCGGGTTATGCGAGGAGGACCTTCGTAATGCTGAACCTCTCCTGCCCCCAGGAAAAGATGTATGAGAGCGTCCAGACCGTCTCGCACGGCGTCTCGGGACGGAGCACCCAGCCGGTGCAGAACAACATCTACATCGAGAGCACCGCGAACGGACTACGGCTGGTGGCCACCGATCTGGAGTTCATCAGCCTTGAGGCCGAGATCGAAGCGTCCGTCACTGATCAGGGAGCGGTTACCGTTCCCCCACGCCTGCTCACCGAGGTCATCGGCTCGCTCGCGGGTGAGGAGATACGCTTGGAGGTCGACGAGCACAACACGCTCAAGGTCGAGTCCTCCCGCACCAGTTTCCGCATCCGGGGTATGTCGGCGGCGGACTTCGAGATGCTCCCGCCCATGTCGGAGCCAGCGCGCTTCGACATCCCACAGCACGACATGCACACGATCCTCTCGCAGACGGTCTTCGCGACGTCGCGCGATGAGACCCGGCCGATCCTGACCGGCGCGCTCTTCAAGATCACGCCCGGCGGCATCGACGTCGTCGCTACGGACACCTACCGGCTCGCGCTGCGCAAGATGACCGCGGACATCTCCCTTGAAGAGGGCCGCTCCGCCATCATCTCGGAGCGCGCGCTCAACGAGGTGCTCCGCATCCTTGACCCCGAGTCCGAAGAGACCATAGGCATGGCCCTCTCGGACTCGCAGGTCCAGTTCACGCTCGGCACCGTGACCGTCGGCTCCCGGTTGATCGAGGGACAGTTCCCCAACTACGAGAAGGTCCTGCCGGACGAGTCCGATCGCCGCGTGACCGTCAACCGCGCCGACCTCACGAACACGCTGCGGCGCATGCTGATCGTCGCGCGTGAAGACGCGAACCGCGTCGTTTTGCGCGGCGCAGACGGCATCCTGACGATCACCGCCGACTCGCAGGACATCGGGCACGCCGAGGAGCAGATCCCCGCGACCCTCGAGGGCGAAGAGCCTGAGATCGCCTTCAACGCCCGCTACCTGCTCGACGCGTTGGGCGCCATCGGCGAGGACGACGTCGTGATGGAGCTGTCGCAGCCGCTCTCGCCCGGGACGCTTAAGCCGAAGGACTCCGACGACTACGTCTATGTGATCATGCCGATGCAGATCATGTGAGGCCCCCGCGGCCGCACACCGAATCGGTCAGGTGAGATCATGGGCACAGGCGACCGAGTCTGTGCCCTCACCGTCTCTATGCGCTCGCACCGTGGAGGTACGCGGCACCATGCGCCTGAGTCTTGTCCCGACAATCTGCCTCGTCGCGGCGATCGCCTCATCTGCCGCCGCCGAACCGCTGCTGCAGCACTCGCGCAACTGGGTGCAACTGCGCATGGCCTCGATGCTCGCGGTCGATGACGCCTACATCTGGCACGACGTGCTCGACGGCCGCGCCATCCATCAGAACAGCCGCTCAATGCCACCCACCGAGCCGAATGAGGGCAACTTCCACACCCAGCAGCAGTCGTTCTTCGCCTCGGTCAAGATGGACATAGCCGAGCTGTCGCAGGACCCGCGCCATCTCGATCACGCGCATGACCTGCTCGCGTGGGTCATCGCCAACGGCTACGATGCCGGGCAGCGCCAGTTCTACTTGAAGTGGAACATGCACACCGCGGAGTGGCAGACCAACTTCTTCCCCGAGTTCAACATGATCAGCGTGGCCGCACTCCTGCGCTACGACCGCCTGCGACCCACACCAGAGTTCGCGGACGCGGCGGAGAACGTGCTTGCGCACATCGTGGGGACCGCTGCCTTCCAGCCGGACCGGTCGCAGGAACTCTACCGGTCGAGCTACCTCGCGCTCAAGCTCTTGGACGCGTGGGAGGCGACCGGCGAGCAGCGCTTCCTCGACTACGCGCAGACGGTCGTGGACCTCGCCGACGCCGCAATGTGGGACGACGAGTTCGGCGGCTGGTTCTACGCAGGCAAGGCCGGCAATGGCCCGCCGAAGCGCACGGTCAAGCACACGCACACCAACGCGAACATGATCCAGGCGTGCTTCCGGCTCAACCTCGCGGGCCGCGGCGACGCCTACCGCGACCGCGCGGTTGAGGCATTGGACCAACTCGCCGAGCACAGCCGCTCCCCCGAGGGCGGCTGGTATCGGCACAACACGCGCGACTGGTCGGACCCGAGCGCCCCGCCGATGGTCGGCGATGGCGCGACGACCGGCACCGGTGCGGTCTGCGTCTACGACCGCATGGCGCAGATCATGGTCGGCTGCGCGCTCGGCTATCGCGCGACCGACGATGCGCGCTACCTGCAGTGGATCGACGAGACACTCGACTACATGGAGCAGGCGATCCTGACGCACTACCCGGCGGGCGTGAACTACGGCTACATCGTCGCAGGTGACTATCAGAACACCTGGTGCCACCTGTGGGGGCTCAAGGCGATGCTCGCCATCGACGCGCTCTGGCGCGACTTCGGCTAAGCGCCGCGAGAGGACTCGGGCCGTGTTCCTGCAATCGCTGACTCTGGAGAACTTCCGATGCTACGAGCGGGCGGAGCTTGACTTCCGGCCGGGCCTCAACGTGGTCCTTGGCCCCAACGCCTCCGGCAAGACCACGATCCTCGAGGCGATCTACCTGCTGGCGACGACGACCTCGGCGCGCGGCGGGCGGGCGCGCACGATGGTCCGGCACGGGCAGAGCTGGGGCCGCGTCACAGGCCGCTTCGTGGTGGACGGCCGCGAGCTGACGCTGCGCACCACCCTCGGCGATCCTTCGGGTGACCGTTCGGGCGCGAAGACGCTGGAGATCGACGGGCGCGAGGTCGCGTCCGCGCGTGAGATCATCGGACGCGTGCAGGCGATCCTCTTCTGGGTCGGCGAGCTGGACGTGGTGAAGGGGTCGCCTGCCGAGCGGCGGCACTTCCTCAACGCCGCGCTCGGGCAGATGAGCGCGCGCTACCTCGATGACCTCGCGCGCTACCGACGTGCGCTGCGCCAGCGCAACGAGGTCCTCAAGGGCATGGCGCACCGCGGTGGCGACGGCCGCATGCTCGCCCCGTGGACGCATTCGCTCGTCGAGTCGGGCGTGCCGATCACGATCGACCGTCGCGACTACCTCGCCGCGCTCGCGCCCGAGGCGGCCGCGCTGCACGAGCGCCTCGGCGTTGGCGCCGAGGGCCTGAGCGTGCGCTACGAGCCATCGGTGGTGAACTCCCAGGCGGACGGTGAGCTGGCCGACGAGTTCTACCGCGCGCTGGAGGAGACGCATCGTCGCGAGCTGGACCGCCGCTCCACGCAGGTCGGGCCGCATCGCGACGACATGCTGCTCGAGATCGACGGCGTCGATCTGCGCCGCTTCGGCTCGCAGGGCCAACAGCGCACGGCGGCGCTGGCGCTCAAGCTCGCCCAGGCGCGCGTGGCACTCGCCCGCACCGAGCAGCAGCCGATCCTGCTGCTGGACGACTGCCTCTCGGAGCTGGACCCGGCGCGCGGCGCGGCGATGCTCGACCTGAGCCGCGACCACGAGCAGATGATCGTTACGAGCGCGTGCTGCCCGGAGCACCTCGCCGACCGCCTTGCCGACGCGCACCTGATCGGCAGCGGCGCCGACGACGCAACCTGCGAGCCGTGCGAGGGCAAGGAGTAGACGTCGCGCAGGGAGATGAAGGGGGCGCGTGTCGTTGCCTTTCTCCCCCTCTCCCGCCGAGCGCGCTGCCGTTTGCGCGCTCCAGGGGGAGGGGGTCGGGGGGAGGGGCGCCGTTGCGCGCCGGACAGGAAGAGCTGGGAAAGCATGCCCAACGACCGCAGCAATCCGATCAAACAGGCCGGCCACGCGCTGCAGGTCTTCCTCAAGAGCGTGGGGCTGCTCGACGAGTCGCGCGAGTCCCTGTGCATGATGGTCTGGCCGCGCGTGGCGGGCGAGTGGTATGCCCTGCACACCTACGTTGTGAGCCTGCGCGGGAGGACGCTCTACATCCGCTGCGAGTCGGCGCCGCGCGCCCAGCAGTTGCAGCTCGACGCGCCGGCCATCATCGGGCGCGTCAACGAGGCGCTGGGTGAGGACGTGGTGGACGAGATCCGGCCCAGCAGCGCCGGCATCGGCCGCCGGATGGATGATCTCGCGCCCGCGGAGCCTGAGGGTCCGGCGGCGCCCGCGCAGGATGAGCTGGACGCGCTTCACGTGCCGCCCGAGCGCATCCGGGAGATCCTGGAACTGGTGAGTGATGTCGAGGGGGAGATGGGCGAGCGCCTCGAGCGCCTGCTGCTGTATCAAGCGAAGCTGGCGGTCTGGCGTGCGCAGCACGGCTTCGTCCAGTGCCCCGGCTGCGGAGCGTGGCACCTGGAGAGCGCACAGTGGTGCCTCTCCTGCCACCCCCGCGAGCGCCCCTCTCAGGCCGGCGGCGACGAGGGCCTGTCCGCCTTCTTCCAGCCGCATTAGAGCCGTCGCCGTCGCCGTTTGTGGGACGGGCTTCCAGCCCGTCAGCCGTCACGCCGTTGCCGTTTGGAGCGACGCATCCGCCGTTTGGATGCGTCGGCCGTTGCCCCGTCGCGCAAAGGAGGCTCGCACCATGGCCAACGCATTCGAGGGCGTGCTCGAGCAGCTTGACGACTATCGCTGGCGCATTCCGCGCGATGCCGACTACGGGATGCTCACCGACGGCATCGTCTTCGCCGACGAGGTGCTGATCGCCGACATGCGCAACGACGCCGCGCTCACGCAGGTTCAGAACGTCGCCTGCCTGCCCGGCATCGTCGGCGCCTCGATGGCGATGCCCGACTGCCACTACGGCTACGGCTTCCCGATCGGCGGCGTGGCGGCTTTCGACTGCAACGAGGGCGTCATCTCCCCCGGCGGCGTCGGCTACGACATCAACTGCGGCGTGCGGCTGCTGCGCAGCGACCTGGTCGAGGCCGACGTGCGCGACCGCCTCGACGCGCTGAACGATCACATCTTCCGGGAGATCCCCGCGGGCGTCGGCGAGAAGGGCAAGGTCCGCCTGAAGCCGGCCGAGCTGCGCCGCGTGCTGGAACAGGGCTCGCGCTGGGCCGTCTCGCAGGGCTACGGCACCGACGGTGACCTGGAGGCCACGGAGGAGCGCGGCTGCCTCGACGGCGCCGATCCGAGCGCGCTCACCGATCGCGCCCTTGAGCGCGGCCTTCCGCAGCTCGGCACGGTCGGCTCGGGCAATCACTTCCTCGAGATACAGCGCGTGGACCGCATCCACGACCGCGAGGCCGCGCGGGCGATGGGCATTGAGGCCGAGGGCCAGGTGACGGTGATGATCCACACCGGCTCGCGCGGCCTCGGCTACCAGGTCTGCGACGACTCCCTCAAGCCGATGCAGCGCGCCGCGCACAAGTACGGCTTCGAGCTGCCCGACCGGCAGCTCGCCTGCGCCCCCGTGCGCTCGCCTGAGGGTGAGGCGTACTATGCCGCAATGGCCTGTGCGGCCAACTACGGCTGGTGCAACCGCCAGATCATCACGCACTGGATTCGCGAGGCTTTCGAGCGAGTTCTTGGCCTCGGCACCTCGCGCATCGGCCTGCAAATGGTGTATGATGTAGCACACAACGTGGCGAAGTTCGAGGACCACGAGGTGGCTGGTGGCGTCAAGTGCCTGTGCGTGCATCGCAAGGGCGCGACGCGCGCCTTCGGGCCGGGGCACGAGGAGTTGCCGAAGCGCTATCGCGCGATCGGCCAGCCGGTGATCGTGCCCGGCGACATGGGCACGGCCTCGTGGTTGCTGCGCGGGACGCAGGTCGCGATGCAGCAGACCTTCGGCTCGACCTGTCATGGCGCGGGGCGGGTGATGTCGCGCACGGCTGCCAAGAAGCGCCAGCATGGCGGTGCGGTGGCGGATGAGCTGCGCGCGCGCGGCATCCACGTGCGCTCGGTCGGCGTGAAGACGCTGGCCGAGGAGGCGCCATATGCGTACAAGGACGTGGACCGCGTGATCGGCGTCACCGATGGCGCCGGCATATCGTGCCGCGTTGCCCGCATGACTCCGCTGGCTGTGGTCAAGGGCTGACCGCGCAGCCGGCCCGCCTCCGCCTGCATGGCCGCCACAATGTCACCTACAGGGAGAATCGTTGATGCAGAAGACGTCCGCGGAGCCCGCCCCTGCCCAGGACTGGCACTCCATGCCCGTCGCGGAGGTCGCGGACCAACTTCAGACCGATACCACGAACGGGTTAAGCCAGGAGGAAGCGAAGCGCCGCCTCGAGCAGTACGGCCCGAATGAGCTCGACAAGAGCGGCGGCCCCAACCCGCTGAAGATCCTGCTCCGGCAGTTCGCGAACATCCTCGTCATCGTGCTGATGGTCGCCGCCGCCGTCTCCTTCATGATCGGCGAGCACATCGACGCGACCGTCATCATGGCGATCGTCATCATCAACGCGGTGCTCGGCTTCTTCCAGGAATACCGCGCCGAGCAGGCCGTTGAGGCCCTGCGGAAGATGGCATCCCCCACCGCCACCGTCGTCCGTCACGGCCGACAGGCCGAGGTCGATGCGCAGGACGTGGTTCCGGGCGATATCCTCGTGCTGGAGACCGGCGGTAAGATCGCTGCCGACTGCCGCGTCTGCGAGTCGTTCAACCTCGAGACCGACGAGGCCCTCCTCACAGGAGAGTCGCTGCCCGTCGGCAAGCAGACCGAAGCCAACGCGTCCGACAGCCCGCTCGCCGAGCACTCCGCTGAAGTCTTCATGGGCACGCATGTCACCTACGGCCGCGGGCGGGCGATCGTCACCGAGACCGGCATGAGCACCCAAATGGGGCGCATCGCCGCTCAGGTCCGCACCACCGATGCCACCCACACCGGCCTCGAGGCCAAGCTCGAGCGACTCGCGACATGGCTGCTGATCGTCGTCGTCGGCCTCTGCGCCATAGTCTTCCTGATCGGCTGGCTCGTACGCGACCGCGAGCCACTCGGGCTCTTTATGGCCGTCGTCAGTCTCGCCGTCGCCGCCATTCCCGAGGGCCTTCCCGCCGTCGTCACACTCTCCCTCGCCATCTCCGTCCGGCACATGGCGAAGCGCAACGCGATCGTCAAGCGCCTGTCGGCCGCCGAGGCGCTCGGCTCCACAACGGTCATCTGCAGCGACAAGACCGGTACGATGACAGCCAATGAGATGGCCGTCGTCCGCATCCGCACCGCCGAGCACGAATACACCGTCGAAGCCAACGGCTACGAGCCGTCCGGCGATATCCTCCGCAACGGCGAACCCGTCACAGGCGTGCCCGCGCTCGAACAGCTTGCCCGCGCCGCGACGCTCTGCAACGATGCCACACTGCTCGAAGAGGGCGACTGGACGATCACGGGAGACCCGACCGAGGGCGCCCTCCTGCCGCTCGCCTGCAAGATCGGCCTCGACCACGAGGACGTTCGCGCCGACTACCCGCGCGTGCAGGAGGTCGCCTTCGACTCGACCCGCAAACGCATGAGCACCATCCACGAGGCGAACGGCGGCTACCTCGTCGCCACCAAGGGCGCCGCCGAATCGATCCTGTCGCTGTGCACACACTTGGTGCGCGGTGGCGAAGTCGTTGAGATGGATGAGGAGA
This sequence comes from Candidatus Zipacnadia bacterium, assembly GCA_029821635.1. Classification (GTDB taxonomy): domain Bacteria; phylum Armatimonadota; class Zipacnadia; order Zipacnadales; family UBA5352; genus UBA5352. The sequence continues at coordinate 20,400 of JALGSW010000042.1, read as the reverse complement.
CGCGCGCGCAGACGCTCGACGCCGTCGCCGATATGGCCGATGACGCCCTGCGCGTCCTGGCCCTGGCACACCGCAGGATGGACGAGATGTGCGACCCATGCAACGCCGAAACAGTCGAGCACGACCTCACCTTCATCGGCCTCGTCGGCATAATCGACCCGCCGCGCCCTGAGGTCGCCCAGTCGATCGCCGAGTGCCACGACGCCGGCATCGACGTGAAGATGGTCACCGGCGACCATCGCGCAACCGCCGCCGCCATCGCGCGGGAGATCGGCCTGCTCAACGGCGGCCGCGTCGTCGACGGCCGCGAGCTTGACGAGATGTCCGATGAGGATCTCAGCGCCGCGATCAGCGACATCTCGGTCCTCGCCCGCATGGCCCCAGACCACAAGGTGCGCATCCTCGAGGCGCTACAGGACCGTGGCGAGATCGTCGGCATGACCGGCGACGGCATCAACGATGCCCCGGCCATCAAGCACTCCGACATCGGCGTCGGCATGGCGAAGAAGGGCACCGACGTCACGCGCGAAGTCTCCGACATCGTCCTCGCCGACGATAACTTCGCCAGCATCGTCGCCGCCGTCGAAGAGGGGCGCGTCGTCTACGACAACATCCGCAAGTTCACCCGCTTCCTCCTCTCCGCGAACTTCGGAGAGCTGCTGATCATCTCCATCGCCGTCCTCGCCGGATGGCCTCTGCCCCTCCTGCCGCTGCAGATCCTGTGGGTGAATCTCGTCACCGACGGCTTCCCTGCCCTCGCCCTCGGCATGACCAAGGGCGAACCGGACATCATGGCCCGGCCGCCGCGCAACCCGAAGGAGAACATGCTCGGGGACATGGTCCCCTACCTCGCGGTGGTTGCCGTGCTCTGCACCGCGGGCGCACTCGGCGGCTTCCTCTGGGAGATGCGAGCACACGGCTACAGCTACGGCGAGGTCGTCGCTTTCGGCGACTACCCGCACGGCGGCGAAGTCACGACCTACACCGTCAAGGCCGGCCAGTCGCCCGAACAGGTGGCCTCACAATACGACATCACCGTCGAAGAGCTCATCCAGCTCAACCCGACCGGGACTCGCGCGTCCATCAGCGCGGGCGAGACAATCATCGTCCGCGCCGCCATGTCTGAGGACGCAAAGAACGCCCTGCGCATGGCGCACACCGTCGTGCTCACGCAGATAGTGCTCTTTGAGCTCTTTGTCGTCTTCAACTGCCAGTCCGACCGCAAGTCGTTCCGGCAGATTGGCTGCCAGAACAAGTACCTGTTCGGCGCCGTCACCATCTCACTCGCGCTGCACGCGGCTCTGCTGTATATCCCGGCCCTGCGCGAAACCTTCGATCTCGGCGTCCTCTCCGCGAGCGACTGGGGTCGCGTCCTGCTCCTGTCCGTCCCGGGACTGTTCATCAGCCCGCGTGTGCTTGTCCGACACCACGGCGACGGGAATGCTCACCACAAGAAGGCGGCCTGAGTAGGCTGCCGCAGACCGCAAGTCACTACCGCCGCCGACGTCCGAGGAGAAGACCGGCATGATCGACCACAGAATCGTCCGCGAGACGCCCGACCTCATCCGCGAAGCGCTGCGCAAGCGCCACTTCGACTACGACCTCGAGCACCTCATCGAGCTTGAGGCCACCCGTCGCGAGCTCCTCCGGGTCGAGAACCTGCGCGCGGAGAAGAACCGCATCTCCGACCTGATCGGCGCCGCGTATCGCGGCGGCGATCGCGAGGGCGCCGAGCAGCTCAAGGCGCAGGTCGCCGAGATCTCGCAGCAGATCGATGCGCTGGGGGAGCAGCTTGAGGAGGTCGAGGCGCAGTTCGAGGCGATGATGCTCGAACTGCCCAACCTCCCGCATGACGATGTGCCTGAGGGCGAGGACGAGTCGGAGAACCCGGTGCTCTATGAGAAGGGCGAGGCGCCCTCGTTCGACTTCGAGCCTCTCCCCCACTGGGTGCTCGGCGAGCAGCTCGGGATGTTCGACTTCGAGCGCGCGGCGAAGATGGCCGCGGCGCGCTTCGTCATGAACGTCGGCGCGGGCGCGGCGATGGAGCGCGCGCTCATCCAGCTCATGCTCAACACGCACACCCGCGAGCATGGCTACACCGAGATATTCCCGCCCTTCCTCGCCAACACCCGCTCGCTCATCGGCACCGCGACGCTCCCGAAGTTCGAGGAGGATCAGTTCAAGACCCGCGAGGGCCTCTACCTGATCCCCACCGCCGAAGTCCCGCTCACCAACATCCATCAGGACGAGATCCTCGACGCCGACGACCTGCCACGCTGCTACGTGGCCTACACCGCCTGCTTCCGGCGCGAGGCGGGCTCGGCCGGTCAGGAGTCGCGCGGGCTGATCCGCGTGCATCAGTTCAACAAGGTCGAGCTGATGAAGTTCGTCAAGCCCGAACAGGCCGACGAGGAGCTGGAGAAGCTCACGCTCAACGCCGAGACGATCCTCCAGGCCCTCGAGCTGCGCTACCGGCGGATCATCCTGTGCACCGGCGACATGGGTTTCCAGCCCCAGCGCACCTATGACCTCGAGGTCTGGATGCCCGGCATGGACCGCTGGGTGGAGATCAGCTCGTGCAGCCAGTACGGCGAGTTCCAGGCGCGCCGGGCAAACACGCGCTACCGGCCCGAGCCGGAAGCGCAGCCGCGCTTCGTCAACACGATGAACGGTTCGGGCCTCGCCGCGGGCCGCTGCATGGCCGCGGTCATCGAGAACTACCAGCAGGCGGACGGCTCGATCGCAGTCCCCGACGCCCTGCGCCCCTACATGGGCGGCATGGCGGAGATCCGGTAGTCGAGTTGAGTGCGCTACGGCCCGCGGATGGCGCTATGCGGACCGAACTGCTTCTGTGCGGACGAGGGAACACTCGCGGCGCACGGCTTTTTTTATGGCACAGAGAAGGAACTTTCGTCACGGCAGAGAACCTATAGGGTGAGAGAGTGACATAGGCGGCTGCGGTTGTCGAAGCTGCATGCGGTCACCACACCCTCTGACCTTGAAGGCGAGACGGGGGAGGCGGTTCCGGTGGCGATGGGCCTCACTGAAGAGAACGGAACGGACCAGGCGGGATCTGAAAGCCCCGAGACCATGCTCGAGGTGTCGATGTTGCGTGCGGCGGGTAACGTCCGCGTCGCGCTGATCTTCCTCATGCTCGGCGTGCTCTCTGTCGCTCCCGTCGTCATCAGCTCCCGCAACGTCGCGTACCTCGCCCTCTTCGTCGGCACCGTCCTCACGATATGGACGCGCTTCGTTGCCCGCTGGCGCGATCTGCAGGTGGCCAACCAGATCACAACGGCCGCCGGCGTCGTGCTGTTCGGCGACGTCCTGTGGACAAGCCTCTTCGTCTACGGAACCGGCGGAATGATGAGCCCCTTCCTCGCTCTGCTGTTCATCCCCCTCATCTTCGGCTGCACGTTCTTCAGCGTCATGGAACTCGCCGCCGCCCTCGTTGGTGGCCTGATCGTCGTCATCATCATCGCGTTTGGCCTCGCGGCTGAGCAGACCACCCAGAACCTCTTCCGCCTGCTCGGCACCGTATTCGCGACCATCGCGGTCACGTGGATCGCCTACGGCCTCGCCCGCGTCCTCGAACGCGAGAGGCGCACCAACGAACTCGTCGTGCATCACATGTCAGAGGGCGTCGTGCTTGTTGACGGCGCCGGCGTCATCCGTCTGGTGAACCCACCGCTCGTCAAGCTGACCGGCATCGCGATGGAGAAGCTCACCGGTCAGGCGGCAGACGAGCTTCCGCGGGGCCCGGGCGGAACGCTCCTGCGCGAGATCCTTGGCGACGTCGCCGGTACCAGTGGATCAAACCACAGCATCCGCGACATCCAGATTGAGGGCGAGAGGCCCTGCGATCTGCGCATCTACACCGTGCGTATGGGTTCCAGTCCGCGCGCCGCCGGCTGGCTGATCATCTCGCAGGACGTGACTGACCTCAAGACCGTGGCGCGCGCGAGAGAGACCGGGGTCAGGTTCCTCTCGCACGAAATGCGCTCGCCGCTCAGCACGCTCAAGATCGTCGCACAGATCTTCGGGCAACTCACCGGTCAGCTCACCGACTCCAACGCCGAGCGCATGGTCGCTATTCTTGACAGTGAGACCGACCGGATGCTGCGCATGGTGGGGCAGTTCCTCGACCTTGCCGCCCTCGACCAGGGGACCTTCCAGCTCGCGCGCCAGCCGGTCAACGTCTGCGAGGTCATGGAGCGCGTCTGCGCCTCACTCGAGGTCCGCGCCGCCGACAAGAACCTGAGCGTCGAGAAGGCCATCCCCGAGAGCCTGCCGCCTGCCTACGCCGATCCCGACCGGCTTGAGGACGTGCTGCACAATCTGTGCGACAACGCGCTGAAGTACACGCCTGGCGGAGGGCACATCCGGGCCTCCGCGGCGGCGACTGACGGGGGACTGGAACTCACCATCTCTGACAACGGGCAGGGGATCTCCCCGGACATCCAGGACGACATCTTCAGCGAATTCGTGCGCGCCGCTGAGGACGGCAAGAACGGCCGCCGGATGGGGGTCGGCCTCGGCCTGTATATGGCACGCCGGATCATCGAGGAGCACGACGGCGAAATCACCGTCGAGAGCGCCCTCGGCAAGGGCTCTTCCTTCACCATCCGGCTTCCCGCTGCCTGACGAGCTTCACCGACGCTCTGCCCCACCCTCCTCTCGCGCACGCAGGTGTCTGCGCGCTGACCGGCGAAATGCCTGCGGCGACAGCCAGCTCGGCCGAGGAGGCCTGCCATGGACATCCAGCGCATCTCAGCCTGCACCTACGTGATGCGAGAGAAGCCCTACGAGTACGCCCTGCAGGTGCTCGCCGACTCAGGCGTCTTCCGCGCCGACCTGTGGGGCCGCGAGCCGCACTTCCCCGAGCTCCCGACCGACGAGCAGCTCACCGCCATCGAAGAGGCGTCCGCGTCCATTGGCGTCGCCATCGCGAACATCGGCAGCTACCCGGGCGCAGAGTTCGCGTCCGACGATGGCGAGGCGCGCGCCGGCGAGCTGCACAAGATGCGCGTCACCATCGACGCCGCAAAGCGCCTCGGCGCCCGCTCCATCCGCGTCATGCCCGGCCGTGGTGAGGACCCGGCGATCATCGACCGCATCGCCCCGCTGATGGCCGAGAGCGCCGCGTACGCCGAGACCGCCGGCGTGTACCTCGGCATGGAGAACCACGGGGGCTCCATCGCCGGCAGCCCGCAGGATGTCCTGCGGCTCTGCGAAGCCGTCGGCTCGAAGCACTTTGGCGTCCTCTACGAGCCCTGCAACCTCTGGCACGCCGGTGTGGACTACCGCGAGGCCTTCGATGTCTTCTCCGACTGGATCGTCCACGTGCACATCAAGGACGGCATCCGCTCCGACGACGGCTTCGAACGCGTCCACCTCGGCCACGGCGACATCGATCCCGCGTGGGTGGTCGGTGCGCTCGAAGGCATCGGCTACGACGGTGACTACGCGCTGGAGTATGAGCTGCCGCCTGAGATCGAGCCGGTCGAGACTGGGCTGCGGAAATGGGTCGAAGTCTTAAGTGCAGTATGAGCCAAAGCACTAATCGATGGCAAGGCTAATGCGTGTGAGGAGCAGCGATGGATCAGCAGCCGCCCGAGGCTGACGAGCCGCGCGATGACGCCGCCGATGCTCCCGAGGACGGCGTTCTGGGGGAGATCGCGCCTGAGGAGGAGGCCGAACCCGCGCCGCCCGACGAGGAGCCACGGCGGCCACGCCGGCGCCGATCGCGCACGATCGGCTGCATGCTGGCGCTGCTCGGCGCCCTCGCGGGCGCGGGCCTCGGAGTGTGGTTCGGACGCGACGCGCTGTTCAACCGGCAGCCGGCTGGCAATGAGGGCATCGTCATGCCCGCCCCGGAGCCCGAGGGCGAGACCGCCGCCAACCGCCTCGTCTTCTCCCCCACTCCGGAGCGCCCGAACGAGACGCCGGAGATCATCAGCGCCGAGACCGAGCTCATCTGGTGCTTCTACGACCTCGCGAGTTTGCCCGCCGACGCGCCGCTGACGGCCACCTGGTCGCATGAGGGCGAGCCCCTTGGCGACTTCGCGCTGGTCGAGCACGAGGCCGAGCCCGGCGCCGACCACGCCCGCGGCCGCTTCGCGATCCACCCGCCGCCCACCACGGTGCCGCCGGCAACCGAGGCGCCCGCCAACGCCGCAGCGGCTCAGCCCGCCGCCGGCTTCGCGTCCGGCATCTACGAGGTCGAGCTCACCTCACCCGAGTATCCGGACGTCGTCGCCGAGGCGAGCTTCGTCGCGCTCCCCCGCGCCGCGCAGATCCTGCAGGGCGGCGGCGAGCCCGAGGGGCCCCCGGTCATCCGATCGCTCCAGACGGCTACGGGCGTAACGGAGGCCGGCGAGCCAACGGGTCTGAGCACGACGTTCCCCGCCGACGTGGGTCGGATCATGACGGTATTCGGCTACGCGGGGATCATGCCGGGGTCAGTGGTGACGGTTCGGTGGGACTTCGGCGACAAAGAGGTGACGCGCGCGCGGGCCGAGATCGCGATCACGTCTGCTGAGGGCCGCGGCGAGGCGTGGCTCGAGACAGGCGGCGGGGATATGCTCCCCGCAGGGGAGTACCGCGTGAGCGTGCACTTCGGCGACGAGCACGAGCCGCTCGCGACGACGAGCTTCGCGATCACCGCGCCAGACGCCGCGCCATCCCCCACTCCCTGACGAAGCGCGACCCCAACCGCGGCGCTATCTGTCTAGCTGTCGCTATCTGCCTTGACGACGCCCCACCCCGAGTCGATCACCGCGGGCTCATCCCGCTCCTCGACCAGCTTCGCGTACAGCTCCGGCCGCCGGGCCCGCAGGTATCGCCTGCCCGACGACTCCTCGATCCTCTCCCCCACGCACAGCCCGACCACGACGTCCTCGCCGAGTGCATTGGTCTCCGCGAGAATCTCCCCGTGCGGGTCCAGGATCATCGCGTTCCCGTTGCGCACCTGGTCATCATCCATCCCGACCGGGTTCGTGAAGACCGCATAGATCCCGTTCTCCCAGGCACGAGCGGGGAGCCAGCGCATCAGCCAGCCGCGGCCCTTCGGCCCCATGAACTCCTGCCGCAGCCGCACCGGGTCGCGCTCGCGATTCTCCCACAGCTCCCGATCCACCGCCCCGCGCCCGGGCATCGGCGAGGGCAGGCAACAGGTGACGTGCGGCATGAAGATCACGTCCGCACCCATCAGCGTCGTGATGCGAACGTTCTCGACGAGGTTGTTGTCGAAACAGGTCAGGATCCCGCAGCGAACGCCGTTGAGATCGAAGACCGTGTAGCTATCGCCGTTGCTCAGGTGCGGGCTGATGAACGCGTGCAGCTTCCGGTGCCTGGCGATCAGCCCGCCGCCATCGACGCACACGTAGGCGTTGTAGAGCCGGTCTCCATCGCGTTCCACGAGCCCCGCGAGCAGCACCGTTCTCAGTTGACGCGCGATCTCGATGAGCGCCTGCGTGCTCGGACCGTCCGGAATCGGCTCCGCAAGCTCGAAAAGTGCAGCTTTGTCTAGGTTTCGCGCAAATGTATATGCAGGGACGCATCCCTCGTGGAAGCTGACGGCCTCTGCCCCCGCCTCGACCGCCTGTTGGGCCAGGCGAGCGATCGCTCCCAGGTTGTGCTGCTTGTCCCCGTTGACGTTCTCGAACTGCGCGGCCCCGATTCGGATGTCTCGCATCGTTGATCGTCACCCACTTGTGCAGGTCGGCGCGCGGAGGCGCGCCGACTGAATGCACCTGACGTCCGTCGCTTGGCGGATCCGTCGGCTACTTGCGAGTATCGCTCAGACGAATGTAGCTTCGAGGCTGCCGCGGCGCAATCTTCGCCAGGAGCCGATCCAGGTCCTCGGCATCATGATAGACTATGTGGATGGTCCCGCCACCCTTGGGCTTCGGAAGAAGCACGACCTTGGTCCCGAGGTTGTCACGCAGCCGTCGCGTCACTTCCTCGATGTGCGGGTCGGTCGGCTGAGGCGCCGCACGCTCCTCGTCCGGCTCGTCCTCCGCATCCGGCTCGGCTTCGACCTCACCTGGCGCCTGCCGGGCCATGGCCTCCGCCTCGCGAACAGTCAGGCCCTCTTCCTCGATGCGCGCGAACACCTCGTGCATCCGCTCAGGCTCATCGGCCAGGGACAGCAGGGCGCGGGCATGCCCCTGCGAGATCCGGCCGCTCGCCAGGGCCTCCTTGATCTCCATCGGGAGGTCGAGCAGGCGCAGTGAGTTCGCGACACTCGATCGGCTGCACCCGAGCTGCTGGGCGACCTGGTCCTGCGTGAGCCCGAACTGCTGGATGAGGTGCCTGAGTGCGCTTGCCGCCTCAATTGGCCCAAGATCATGCCGCTGGAGGTTCTCAACCAGCGCAATCTCCAGCATCTTCTGCTCATCGGCATCGTGGATGATGCACGGGACCGTTTGCAGGCCGGCCCGCTGCGCCGCCCGCCATCGCCTCTCCCCCGCGATGATCTGGAAGACGTCCTCCTCGGCCGTGCGGCGCACGATGACAGGCTGGACAATCCCATGCGCCTCGATGGAGAGCGTCAGCTCCTCCAGCGCCTCCTCATTGATGCCCTGCCGCGGCTGGTAGGGGTTCGGCTCCAGCTTGTCCAGGGGCACCTCGAGCACCGCGCGAGTGCGCGCCAGCGCCTCACCCGAGATCAGCTCGCTCAGGCCGCGTCCAAGTCCTGATTTACGCATCTGCGAATACCTCCCAGTAGAGCCTTCGGTACGCGGCCGAGCCAGGGCAATGCTTGTCATAGACGACTGCAGGCATCCCGTGGCTGGGCGCCTCGGCGAGCCGGACGTTTCGCGGCACCTTCGCCTGGTATGTGCGGCCGGGGAAATTGCGCCGAACCTCTTCAGCCACGTCCTCAGCGAGGTTCGTGCGGGCGTCGTACATCGTCAATATCGCCCCCGCGATCGTCAACGGCGGGTTGATCTCCGCCTGAACCATCGCGATGACACGCATAAGCTGGGTCAAGCCCTCCATCGCATAGTACTCGCACTGCATCGGGATGAGCACCTGGTCGGCGGCAGCCAGCGCGTTCACCGTCATCAGGCCCAGGGAGGGGCCTGTATCGACCAATATGATGTCGTAGGCGCCCCGGATGGACTCAAGGGCCTTGCGGAGCCGGAATTCCCGCGCGATCATGTTCGCCAGAACCATCTGTGCGCCCGCCAGGTTGATCGTCGCGGGCAGAATGTCAAGATTCGGGGTGGCGGTGGGGAGGATGACCTCATCCGCCGCCACCTCCCCGTCTCCACAGAGCAGGTCGTACAGGCAGTTCTCAATGTCATCATGATGGATCCCCAGGCCGCTCGTGGCGTTTCCCTGAGCATCTGCGTCCACGATGAGCACTGACCTGCCCTCGAGCGCGGCCACAGCGCCGAGGTTGATGACGGTAGTGGTCTTGGCCACACCGCCCTTCTGATTAACAACCGCATAGCATCGAGCCACCGGAGAATCCCTCCGCGAACTGTGTCGGGCGCGAACAAGATGGGCAGCGCCCACATATTCCACAAGGTTCTCCACACGACCGGAGAACCGGAGTTATCTCCGATAGCAGGTCAGGACCAGCGCGGGCACGAGCGTCGGCATAGTACCCAGGACAGTCAGGTCGCCGGAGGGCCGCTCGAAGCCCTCATCGCCACGGCGGTGATAGGCACCGATCAGGCCGCCACTCACGACGAGGCCTTCGGCGAGTGGCAGGGCATTGATCGCCGGCGCGAGCGCGCGGAAGACCACGGCGTCGTATTGCCGGTCGAGCTGCGTGAGATCAGCAAGCACGGCGGTCGCGTTCCCGACCCCGAGCCGCGCAACCAGCAACTCCGAAGCAGTATACGCTCTTCGTGCCCGGTCGACAAGGTGAATCTGCATTTCAGGCGCGAATAGCGCGATGGTAGCGCCGATCGCTCCATTGCCCGCGCCGACATCGGCCAAAAGCCCGGTGCGAGGCGTGTTCTCGGAGCTGAAGTAGGTGAGTGCTGGCCCCATTGCGTGAATGAGCGCCTCGCCAGGATCGCGGTATTGCGACAGCCCCGAAGCTGCGGACGCCCGTGCGAGCCATTCGGCCCCGGCCGCCAACCGGACGCGGTGCTGGGCTGTTGGCTGCAGACCTACTGCCACCGCGTAGTCCAGCAGTCTCTCCAGGGCCGGATCCATGGCGTATGCCTTCGCCGACTGTGTGAGTAGTCCTCCCTGGCGCAGAATGTTTCACGTGAAACATTGGGCAGGTCCGTCGGCGCCCGCGGAATCACGGCGTGAACCGCCTTGGACGCCAGCAGCAGGATGCGCTCTTCACGCCCCGTCAGTGGCACCGGAATGTTTCACGTGAAACATTCTCGGACCTCCTCTGATAACTAAGCCGGATACGGCTGACGCACTCGGCGAGGCCATGGCGCATCGCTGCTGCGCCACCAGCATAATGCTGGCTGTCGCTGCGCAATTGTTTCACGTGAAACATTCCCAGTGCCGATCGGGAAGCACGCGAGCGAGGGATAGCTGCCTCGAAAGCAGTTCTACCGATGCCGGAAGGTGGCCAGTGACTGCCTCCAATTGTTTCACGTGAAACATTCTGCGGCTTGCTGGTGGCGCGATCCCAGTACCAGGCGCGCCTCAGCCGATGCTTTGGCGGTAGGGAGTTCTGAGGCTCACAGGCCGTGAGCTGGCGGTCCCTGCATGGGGCGCCCACTGGCGGCGTGAAGTCCTCCCGGTCGCACGGCATGGGGGTAGGTGAGGCGGGTGGATGCGGCCACTGGTGTCATGCGGTGCAGAGACGCCAGGTGTGTTGAGAGCCTCGCGGGCGCAATCCAGATTGAGACAGCACGGGGCAGCCCGGCCTGCGGCAAGCAGCTGGGGCCGGAAGAAGCACCACATGCACAAGGGGTGGGGTAGAGCGCTCCTACAATCAGTGGAACTCCCCAGTGCACGCAGGCGCGTGAGGCACCGCTCACTTGGGGGCCCAGCAAGTCGTGCGAGACGAGCCAGCGCACCTCACCTGGCCTATCGAGGTGAGGCGGCGCTCGGTTAGCGGCGTGGCATGGACTTAGGTCGCACAAGCTGGCGTTCGCGATCACGACGCGTCGAGCCAGAATGTTTCACGTGAAACATTCTCTCGCAGCCGCTGCGAGGACCGCGCGTCCGGCGCCGAGCTAGGGGCCACGTGACAGCGCTGCCTCGCAGCGCACCTCGGAATGGGTGGACGCAGCGGCATGGAGCCGTTAGCGTCCGATGGCTGTGACGAAGAGGGACCGGAAGTGGGTTTATTGTGTACGGGCGGCGCGGGGGGTGGGGGACCGGTCATCGGTTCCCGGATTGGACGATGCTCTGTCCTGCAGCGGACCATGGCGAGTTGTCCGCAGAGGCATGCCGAGGCGGGGGAGACGAGGCGATTGGGTGCTTGGTGAACGCCTGTGTGGAAAACTTTGTGGAGGGTGGGGAAAGATACCTATACATATCTGACTCGCATCGCGTCGCGAACTGCGCCGACGTCCCTGGAGGCGATCCTGGCACCCATAGCCACCATGCAGCTATGTTATCCGAAACCTCAACAGAGTTATCCACATGGTGGTGATGGCCCGCAGGTTAGACGCCCGCGGCAGTGAGGGAGCGTTGCTGGCGGGTCACATGTCGAACTGCAGTTCGATGATGGCGTGGCCGTCGAGGCGGGGGAGAGTGAAGTACGTGTAGCCCTCGTTGACGTCGAATGAGAGCGGGCGGCCGGAGGGGCGCTCGTAGGCCGCGACCGCCTCGCCCCGCACGCGGCCGGGGATCCCCATCACGGGAATGATGTCCTCGACCACGACGGGCGCGAAGCCCTGGCCGAAGCGCTGGTTCGCGTAGTTGATGAGGTGAACGAAGCGCGTGCTCCCGCGGTCGCGTAGAATCACCTCGACCTGCGCGGGCGCTTCGACGTATGCCTCCTGCTCGGGCGCGACGCGATCGAGCATCGCGAGCACGATGTTGCGCAGGGGCGTATACGAGTCGAGCTGGTAGAAGCGGAAGAGGTCGACCGGGAAGTAGACGACGTGGCCATTGCCGACGCGGTTGAGGAAAACCGATCCGTAGCCGGAGGAGTCGCCGGGGGGCGGGTTGTTGGCGGCGTAGAAGTGCTCGCGCGTGCGCTCGTAGATGGGGTGCGTGAGCCCCGCCAGCACTTCGGCGGAGGTGGGCTCGCACTCGATCGCGGGGATTTGCAGGCGGCTGCCGGGCCGGCCGGGGCCGCGGAAGAGCAGCGGGGCGTCGGGCGCATCCACGTCGAAGCTCAGGTCGGTGATGTAGCCGCAGGAGAACTCGGCGAAGCGCAGCGGATCGACGCCGCAGAGCTCGCGAATGAAAGTGGGGGAGAGCTTGTTCCCATCTTCGTCATACATGCCGCAGCGCCACGAAGCGAGCACCGCCCCGCCGGCCTCGGTGTACGCACGGATGGTTGCGATCTCCTCGTCCGTCAGCACGAGCTGGTCGGGCAGGAGTAGCGCGTGGTAGTCGGGCAGGCGGTCAAGCGCGCGCTCGGAGATGATGTCGAAGTGGCGTCCGGCGTCGTGGAGGATGCGTGCAGCGCCCCAGACGCTGGTCATCGGCCGGCGGTTGTTGTTGCCCTCGAGCCATTGGCCGAGGTGGTGTGCGCGGGAGGAGTGCAGGACCGCGATGTTCGGGACCGAACGCGTGTCGGCGCAGAAGCGTTCGACGGCGCGGACGCGCTCGTAGACACGCCCGATGAGTGTGTAGGCGGCGGTGTCGAGGGTGCCGTCGTGAAGCGCCTGGTCGCCTATGTCCACAATTCCGCCATGTGCGATACCTGTCGCAGCCTCGATTTGCAGTTTCGCCTCAGTCTTGTAACTGAAACTTGACCAACCGCCGTAGTGGAAGCGGCTGGTGCAGCACTCGTAGGGCATGTCGAAGTGCTGGAACCACCGCGCCTGTATGGAGGGCAGCCAGTCCTCGGGCGTGTGCGTCTCGCGGAAGAGGATGTCGGCGGTGCGGTCGTTGTCGAGGTAGAGCTGCGTCACGTCGCCCGCGTGGTTCCAGCTTATGAGCAGTTCGGGGTTCGCGGACCTGACGGTCTCGACAAGGCGATCGCGGAAGCGCTGCTCGGAGCCGATGCGGAACTCGTGGAGCAGTCGCGCGTCCCGCGAACCGGGCTCGGCGTCGCGCGGCATGTCCATCCCGTAGAGCTCACGGAACTGCGTCTGGCAGTACTCACAGTAGCAGGAGGGCGGGGCGACGTAGGTGATGTCGAACCAGAGGCCGTCGATGGGGTAGCCCTCGGCGACTTCGCGCGTCATCTCGACGATATTGTCGCCATATGGCGAATTGAGGCACATCCACCACCAGAACATGGGGTGCGGGCGCGGATTGCCGTCGGCGTCGCGCTGCGTCCACTCGGGGTGCTCCTCGCCGTCGCGGTGGTTCCACGCGCACGAGAAGTATGCCATGACGGCGACGTCCTGGCGGCGGCACTCGGTGGCGACTTCGCGCAGGTAGTCGAAGTCCAGCCGCGAGTGCTTGTGCCCGACCGCGGTGTCGTAGTAGCAGTTGCCGTGGTGGCAGTGTGCGAAGACGCAGACGGAGTTGACGTTCGCCTCCACGAGCGTAGCGACGTAGCGCTGCGCGTCGAAGCGCTCGAACATGTGCGGCGCGTCTTCGGGCAGGTGCATGTCGAGGTGCACCTTGCGCTTGCGGTCGAAGTACTGCTCGGGGGTCATGGCGGTCGCTCCTTATGCGTACGGCAACGGCGCCCCTCCCCCCGGCCCCCTCCCCCTGGCGCGATAGACGACATCGCGCGGGCGGGAGAGGGGAAGGAACGTCAACGGCGCAACGGCTGACGTCGACCGGCTACGGCTGGCGGTTCTGGTGGCGGAGGACGAAACTCACCTCGCGGCGCTCGTCGGGAGCCACCGGGAGCGTGAACTCGAGCGTCTCCGCATCCGTGCGGTCGAGATCGACGCTGCTCTCCTCAAGCTTCCAGATGCCCTCATGGCGCTCGCGAACGCGCAGCTCGATCGGCTCCGTGCGCAGGTTCCGCACCTCCAGCACCCACGTCTCCAGCAGGTCGAAGAGCACCACGCGGTTGCGCGCATCGAGGCGCTTGTCGACCTCCTTGGCGAGGTCGAGCGTGCGCGTCACGGCGATCCCCGACGCCGGGCCGAGGGTCAGCTCGATCGGCTCGCGGGGCGGCGCGTAGGCGATGGAGCTCTGCGTGATGAACTCGCCGCCGGCCTCGGGTGCCGCGTAGATGCGCACAGTGCCGGCAGGAAGCGCCGTCGCACGGGCGGGGGCGTCGGCGGAGATCGTGAGCAGCTCCAACGGGGCGTCGCCGCTGCCGACGCGGTCGTACACGAAGCTGCGCGCGACGTCCTCCGGCGCGATGGCGGCGTCGAGCCACGGCTGGTCGAGGGTGACCGACTGGCCGTTCTCGAGCGAGAGCGTGGCGCGGGCGAACTCACCGATGAGCCGGGCGTCCTGCAGATCGCGCCCTACGCCGTTGGTCACGCGCAGTGCCGCGGAGAGGCCGAGCGAGCCGTCTGTGCCGAGCGTGGCGGTGTAGGCGAGCGCCCACGCCAGGCCTTTGACAGGGTAGGTGATCGCGAGCGCAACCTGGCAGTCGCGGGTCGCCTCGAGCAGCCAGCGCGTGCCGTCGGTGCCGGTGTTCACGGCAACCACGCGGGCACAGTCGGCAGGCATGACGTCGAGCGTGACGTCCGTCGCCGCCACGCCGAGGTCGGCGAGCGGAAGGGCAAGCGGCGTCGCGCCGCGCGGAAGCTGCACCATCGCGGTGCGGACGGCAAGGAGCGTGTCCGATGCCTCAAGGCGGATGGTCGGCGGGCCGAAAGACGTGGACGCGGTGACGCCCCCGGCCAGAGCGGGCTGAAGCGCGAGCGCGACGAGCGTCACGACGGCAACAAGGCGGGCGATCATCGTAACCGACCCCCATCTTTGGGATGCGAGACGTAGGGTAATTCGGCGCGGAGGGCAGGGAGGCCTTCAACGACATCGAATGGCGGCGGCCCTGCCGTTCGTGGCGCAGGCTTCCAGCCTGCGGTCGTTCGGTTGAGTGGTACTCGAAACCGACGCATCCAGACGACAGGATGCGTCGCTCCAAACGGCAACGGCGCCTCACCCCCCGGCCCCCTCTCCCTGGGACCGCAAACGGCGCGGTCCAAGCGGGAGAGGGGGTGAACGGCAGCAACGGCAACGGCTGACGGGCTGGAAGCCCGCCCTACAAACGACGGACGGCGACGGCGCCTTACCCTCCCGGAAGACGCCAACGGCATCTCCGTGGCACGGGCGTCTCGCCCGTGCAGAGCCGTTGTCCCGCACAGACGACACCTCCCCTCCCTACTCCCGTTCCTCCCTGTGACTTCGCGACGCGGAGTCCTGGCGGGAGAGGGGGGGGTTGGCGACGGCGTGCGGGCTCAGACGCTCCGCGTCTGCGGGCGTCCGCACCACGGAACGGCAAACGGCAACGGCGCCTCACCCCCCGGCCCCCTCTCCCTGGGACCGCAAACGGCGCGGTCCAAGCGGGAGAGGGGGTGAACGGCAGCAACGGCAACGGCACAGGCCGGCGCGGGGGCCGGCCTCTCCAACGACGACGGCCAAGGGCAGGTCACGGCCGCGTGGCGCGGGAAGGGCTTCCGCATGTCATCAAGGCCCGCCGGAGGTGTCCGAGATGCCGCGCGCAATCTGCCGGGATGCGCTGATCTGCGCCATCGCCGCACTGGTCGCCACGCTCAGCCCCGCACTCGCCCAGGAAGTACTCACCAACAGCGGCTTCGAGGCCGTCGAAGGAGAGCGCGCGGCCGACTGGAGCATCAAGGGCCCCGTCAGGGTCACGCGTCCGGGGCGCGACAGCGACACCGCTCTGGACTTCCAGGGCGGCGGGCGCACCTGGCAGTGCCTCGCGCTCGAGGCCGGGTGGCTCTACCACGCGAGCGTGTGGGCGAAGGGCGCCGGGGACATCCGCCTCGCCTTCTACGAGTACACTGACGGTCCCGGCCAGGGCTACGCGTCGTCCACGGCGGCCGGCGCGACGCCGGTGACCGAGGACTGGCGGCGGTATGACGCGTATTACTCGAAAGGCCCCAACGAGGCGCAGCTCAACGGTCTGTGCTTCGTCATCGCGGTCGGGGGCGAAGGAGCGCAGGTCGCGATCGATGACGCATCGGTGCTGCGGTCGGCCTTCCCCGACCCACCGCCCAACCTGCTGCCCGAGGGTTTCGCCGACGCCGATGGCGACGAACTGCCCGACGGCTGGCAGGGCGAGCCGCGGCGGCTGAGCCTGCGTTCCATCGCCCGGGGGATCACCGCCGTACGCTGCGACACGACGCTCTTTGCCGACGCGTACCTCCCGGCGGCCGACTTCGCGGACTGGTGGAGCTGGTCGCGATGGGGCGAGCAGCATGGCTCAGGCTGGCCGGCGCTGCCCAGGCCGCTGGGTGGAGCCTACACGGTCCTGCTGGCGAGCGACCCGGTGGCGGTCGATCCGGGACGTCGCTACGATGTCGGGCTGCTGCTCCGCCACCGGGAGGTCTACGGGGAGTTCGTCGGCGTCCGCTGGTTCGATGACGAGATGAGCAGCAGCGAGTTCTCCGAGCGCATCGGCTACTCCTACCAGGCCGGCTACACCGGCGACTGGCAGCGCTACACGGGGCGGGTGACGTCGCCTCTGAGCGCGCGCCATGCGGCGGTGGTGGTCGGCTGCAAGCTCTCCAGCGGCGCGATCGAGGTGGCGATGCCGTCGCTGACGCCCGGACTCGGCGCGCCGGGGAGGCATGAGCCGCGGTCCGAGCGCGGCCCCGCGCCGGTGAGCGAAGGGCCGCCTGAGGTCGAGAGGGGGAGGCCGGAGATCGTGCGCGCGCGGACCTACGAGGCGGGTGTGCATGAGCGGGATGGCGTCCTCGTGGTGGCCTTCGAGAACGGTGTGAGCGTGGAGGTGTTGGTGCAGGATGGGATGCTGCGAGGGATCGGCGAGGTCTCCTGCGACGGCATGCCGCTGCGCAGCAGGCAGGCGCCGCCGCTTGCCCCGGTCGTGGAGACGGCTCCGGGCCGGGAGCACGTCGCGTGCAGCTACGACGGCTGGGACGAGCAGGCCGGGGCGGTGGTGATCCGCTCAACGCTCAGGGCCGCCGACGGCAGCGAGGACGCGCTGGAGTGGGTGCTCGCGCCGACGTCCGCGATGCTGGGCGGGCGGGAGTACAAAGGCCTGCGCTACGGCTACCGCGTGCGCAGCGACGCGGCCGTGCGACGCGTCATGGACCGAGCGACTTGGACGCTGGGCGGCGACCCGATGGGGCTTGAGGTGGGGGAGAGGCTGGCCCCGATCGGGCCCTCGTCGGCGTACTGCCTGACCGGCGCGTATCGCTACGTCGGCGGGGAGTCGTTCGACTACCAGACGGGCGCGGCCGGGACGCTCGTGGGGATGATGAATCGGTACCACACGAGCCTGTTCATGCGCGCGGCGACGCCTGAGTTCGTGATCCTGCAGGACACCTTCCTGTTCCCCGAGGTGAGCGAGGCCAACACCACGATGAAGAGCGTGCTCTACTGCCCGGAGCCGGGCGGGGCGGACGACTGGGCGCGCGTTCGCGACGAGATGTATGCGAACTGTCGGCGGCAACTGGACGCGCCGCCGGAGACGCCGCTGGAGCCGGCGGCGATGATCATCGGCTGGGCGCGGTTCCGCGGCATCGGCGACCTGCACGCGGGGGAGCTGCCCGAGGGCCCGGAGAAGCGTGCCGCGTACTTCCGGTGGGTGGCGGACGAGGTGGTTCCGCAGGTGGCCGAGCTGGGCTTCAAGCGGCTGATGATCGTGCTGGGGATGTCGCCGTGGGACTGGCCGCGCGACGACCTGACGCGCATCCCGGACGAATACGTCGAGTCCTTCCGCGCACTGTGCGACGCCGCGCATGAGCATGGCGTGGAGATGATCGCGTGGTACGCGACCGGGCGCCTCGAAGACGGGGCGGCGGCGTGGGAGGAGCATCCGGAGTTCGTCATCGAGGCGCCCGGCGGTGGCAGAACCCGCGTCTACTACTCCCCCGAGGCGTTCCCGGCCTTCCTGCCCGCCGGCTTCGACGACTACTCCATTGAGGGCCTCGCGCAGGCGCGCGAGCGGACCGGCCTCGACGGGCTGTGGCTCGACTCCTGGGCGTATGCGACCCATCTGCTGAACGCCGCCGACTTCACCGTCGCCGTCCGGCAGGCGGACGCGCTGCTGCCGTGGCATGCGCGGATCGAGGCGCTCGGCTACCTGACGGTCTGCGAGGGCAACCCGCACTCCATCGGGACACAGTCCAGTGGCTGGCGACCGCCCGAAGACTGGTCGCGTTTCCGCGCGGAGACGCGCTACAAGAGCGCGCCCTACATGCAGCAGCCCTACGGCGAAGTGCCCTCGGACAGCGCGCGCTTTCTGACAGACGAACGCGCGTTCTACTACTACCGGATGCTGGCGAACCGCTGCTGCCCGATCCTGGACCTGGGGCATTTCGGCAATGACATGGAGGCGATGGAGCGGATTGCGGCGGCGAACCGGGACTTCAACGCGGTGGCGGACCTGATGCAGCGCAGGCGCCTGCTCGGGGAGGACGGCGTGGAGTGGATCTCGCCGCAGGGGCGGGCGGTGTTCGCGTACCGGGCGATGCGGCTGCCAGCGGCGCGAGATGCGAGGGTGACGGACGTGACGACCGGGAAGCCGGTGGCGGCGAAGGACGGTTGGGTGGAGTTGAGGGCATACCATACGTATCGGGTGGAGTGAAGGGGGCGGCGGCCTCACCCTCCCGGAGGACGCCAACGGCATCTCCGTGGCACGGGCGTCCCGCCCGTGCAGAGCCGTTGTCGCGCACAGACGGCCCCCCGGGTCCCCTGTCCGTTGCGGCAGAGGGGGCGGACGGCGACAGCAGACGACTGACAGGCTGGAAAGCCTGTCCTACGAACGGCGGACGGCTGACGGCAACGGCGGCAGGCAGGATGCCTGCCCCACGAACGACGGACGGCGGACGGCGGCGGCAGGTCGGGGGGGCGGGGCGGGCGAAGGGAGCATGTTGACCGATACCATTCGCCCATTGGAGGCGCGCGACATGTACCGGACCGTCCTCGCCGCGATTATCGTCTGCATCGCATTGACAGTCGGACTCGCGTCCGCACAGGAACTGCTCACCAACCCGAGCTTCGAAGAGATCGGTGAGGCCGGACTGCCCACCGGCTGGACGCGCTACGGCGGCAACTCCCCCGAGGCGAAGCTCGAAGCCGCCGATGACGCGCACTCAGGGCAGAGCGCCCTGCGCATGATCGACACCGGCCCCGAGGAGCGCGACAACAAGTGGGCCGCCGGCGTCTCGCAGGACGTCCCCGTCACGGCCGGCCATACCTACATGCTCGGGCTCTGGGTGAAGGCCATCGCGCGCAATCGCGATGATGCGGTCCTCATGCAACTGCGCTTCCTCCCCGGTGACCAGCTCCGCAGCATCAGCGTCGCCCCGGAGGTTGGCGGTGACTGGCGGCGCTACAGCATCGGGATGGTGGCGCCCGAGGGGGCCACGACCGCGCGCATCTACCTCTTCACCATGCACTTCTGGACCTCCGAGACGATCATCGACGACGCGTCCCTGCAGGCTGTCGATCCCGCGGTCTGGGGTGCGCGCTTCCCGCTGGCCGCGCATGGCAGCATGGGCATCGAGGAGGCGCGGCCGCTGAATCTGCGCACGCCGATCGTCGAGGGCGGGCAGGCGGTCGCGACCATCTGCGTCCCCGAGGGCGACGCCGGGGCCGCGGCGGGGGAGAAGCTCGCGGCGGCGATCGAGCAGCGCACCGGCGCGCGGCCGGAAGTGACCGCGGACGCGAAGTCGCTCGTCGGCCACCTCGGCACCATCATCGCCCTGGGCAACCTGAACGACAACTTCGTCATCGAGCGGCTCTACTGGAACAAGTATCTGCAGGTGGACGCGCAGTCGCCCGGTGCGGGCAACTACGTGCTGCAGGTCGTGCACGAGCCCTACAACTGGCCGCGCGGGATGAACGTGCTGGTGGTGGGCGCGTCGGACGCGGCGGGGCTTGACGCGGGCGTGGACGCGCTGATCGAGCGCATCCCGCAGGCGAACGAGTGGGCGGTCGAGGGGCCGCTGCTGGAGTACTCGAACATCGCGCAGTTCGACGATGCGGCGGCGCAGGCGGTGCTCGACCGGGAGGTCGGGATCGACATCACGCGGCGCTTCTGGGAGGCCGCGCGGACGTATCGCGACACGGGGCAGATCGCGTGGGCCGAGCGGGCGAAGATGATCCTGCTGGGGCCCGCGCAAGAGCGGTTCGCGAAGGACCCGAGCTTCCACATTACGTGGCCGGAAGAGACCACCTCGAACATGATCGGCGCGATGTGGGACGTGATCGAGGAGG
>JALGSW010000195.1 GCA_029821635.1 Candidatus Zipacnadia bacterium | reverse complement strand
GTTGCCGTCGATCGTGACGAGCTTCTCGCCCGCCTCGGCCCGGCGCACGATGATGTGCCCGCGGACCAGCAGCCTGTGATCGAAGGCGTGCAGCGGCTGGCCAAGCTCGAGCAGGACGTAGTTGGTCGCATCGATGACGTTGCCGAGCGGCCGAACGCCCGCTGCTTCGAGCCGGTAGCGCATCCAGTCGGGCGACTGCCCCACCTTGACGCCGACCATGCGCAGCGCGCTGTAGCGTGGGCAGCCGGTGAGGTCGTCGATCGTGATGTGCGTGTCGCCCTCCGTCAGGTCCCCATCAGCCTGGTGAGTCTCGCCGATCGCCGGGATCGTGAAGTCCGGCAGGCGCAGCTCGCAGCGCAGGAGCGCGGCGGTGTGGCGCGCGACGCCCACCATCGAGAGCAGGTCTCCGCGGTTGGAGGTGACGGAGGTGATGAGGACCTTATCGTGGAGCTTGCCGTCGGCGGAGCTCCACTCATCGACTTCCTCGACCTCGAGGCCGCCCATGGTGAGCAGTTCGGCCAGCTCATCGGCGGGCGGGTCTGCTTCTATGTATTCCAGCAGCCAGCTATATGGAACGCGCATCGTGAGCTACCTCCAGTTGAGCAGCGCGTGGGTCTTCCTCTGCGCGGGCGAGAGCGTCCACACCACGGAAGCGTCTGTTGGTCTTTCCCGGTCCCCGGTTCACGGTTCCCGGCCGTTCAGAACTGGCGCAGCATCCGCATGTCGCCGGAGTAGAGCAGGCGCATGTCGGGGATACCGTAGCGGTTCATGGCGAAGCGCTCGATGCCGACGCCGAAGGCGAAGCCGGTGTAGCGCTCGGTGTCGTAGCCGACGCCGGCGAGCACGTTCGGGTCCACCATGCCCGCGCCGCCCAACTCGATCCAGCCGCTGCCCTTGCAGATGCGGCAGCCATCGCCGTGGCAGCCGAAGCAGGTGACGGCGAACTCCGCGCTGGGCTCGGTGAAGGGGAAGAAGTCCGGGCGGAAGCGCACCTGCGTATCCTCGCCGAACATCCCGCGACCGAACGCCAGCAGCGTGCCCTTAAGGTCGGCGAAGGTGATGCCCTCATCGACGCACAGGCCCTCAAGCTGATGGAAGGTGTGCGAATGGGTGGCGTCCACGGTGTCACGGCGGAAGCAGCGGCCGGGCACGACGACGCGCACCGGCGGCTCCTGTGCCTCCATGACGCGGATCTGCACCGTCGAGGTCTGGCTGCGCAGCAGCACGTTGTCGGCGATGTAGAAGGTCGCCTGCTCGTCCATCGCCGGGTGGTCGGCGGGGTAGTTGAGCGCCTCGAAGCCGTAGTAGTAGTTCTCGACTTCCGGCCCGGCGGCGATCGTGTATCCGAGGCCGAGGAATATCTCCAGCATGTCGTCGAGCGTGGCCATCAGCGGGTGCCTCCCGGCCATGTACTCGGACCGGCCGGGCAGTGTCACGTCGATCCGCTGCTCGTCGCCGCGCTCGTGGACCTTCAGTTCCGCCAGCGCCCCACGGCGCTCCTCGAGGATGCGCTCGAGCTCGCCCTTCGTGGTGTTGATGAGTTGCCCGACGCGCGGGCGCAGTTCAGCGGACACGTCGCGGATGCCCTGCTGAATCTCGCGCAGGAGGCCGCTGCGGCCGAGGAAGCGCGCGCGCGCCTCCTCAAGCTCATCGAGGTCGGCGGCGCCCTCAAGCGCCGCCCGCGCCTTCGCGGAGATGTCCTTCAGTCGCTCTTCCATCGCTCTCAACCTCTTCGATCGATGCTCGCTCGGTGGTCGTGGTCGCAAGTCAGACGCTTCGCAGCTCGTACCCCGACCTGACCCGCCCCGGCGGTTCAGTCTCTGTGCGCCCGCCAAGACGTGGCCTCGTGCAGACGACGGTACCTCCGGAATTAAAAAGACCCGCAAGCTCGTCCCAGGGACGAAAGCGTGCGGGGCTTCCGGTATACCACCCATCAGGTGGGGTGTGCCCTGGTAACGGGAGGGCCCCGGCGCCGCCTACTGAGCCTGCGCGGATGCGCGGGCCGTTCGGGACGCGACTCGGGAGTGAAGGTTCGGCGCATCGACAGGCCGGGGCGCTCTCAGCCTCCGGCGGCCCCTCTCTGTCGGCCCTCTACGATGCGCTTACTGGTCTCCGTCGCTGTCTGTGTGTGCCTGTCAGATTGTGTGCTTCAGCTCTGGCGCTGCCGCAGTATCTCCCAGATGAGTATTCCCGCGGCGACGTTCACGTTCAGGCTCTCCGCGCGGCCGGGCATCGGGATGAACGAGCGCATGTCGGCCTGCTTTGCGACGTCCTCACGGAGCCCGTTTGCCTCGTTGCCGACGACGACCAGGGCGCGCCTCGGGTAGCGAATCTGCGTGTACGGCTTGGCGTGGTGGAGGCACGCGGCCACGCTGCGCATACTTGACCGCCTGCCCCAGGCAATCATCTCGTCAGTCGCTACGCCGTTGACGACCTGTACGTGAAAGATCGAGCCGGCGGTGGCGCGAACCACTTTTGGGTCGAAGAGGTCAACGCAGGTCCCTGCCGCCACGAGTGCTTTCGCGCCCGCGGCGTCGGCGGTGCGGACCAGCGAGCCCATGTTGCCCGGATCGCGCAGATCGACGGCGGCCACGATCAGGTCCGCCTTCGCGGGCAGGTCATCGAGACGCGTGTCGGGGATGCCGACGGCCGCGGCGATCCCCTCGGGCGCCTGCACCTGGGTGAAGGCTCGGAAGGCCTCTTCGGTGAGCTCCAGCACCTGCGTGTCGCGGGTGCGCAGCTCGTCCGCGAGCTCTCCGGCGCGCTCGCCGCTGAACAGCGCGGGGCACAGCGCGATAGTCTCGAGGGGCAGGCGGCCGGCGGCCGCCTCCTCGAGTGCGCGGACGCCCTCGACGAGGAACTGTTGAGCCGCGCGCCTGCCCTTGCGGGTGGCCAGTGAACGCAGGCGCTTGACCTGCTGGTTCTGCGGGCTCTCGATTATCAAGATGCGGAGTGGCCGGCGGCTATACCGGCATCTCCTGCTTGGCGATCTCCGCAACGGCGGTGAATGCCTGCGGGTCGTGCATCGCGATCTCGGCGAGCATCTTGCGGTTCAGCTCGACGTTGGCCCTCTTCAGGCCGCCGATGAGCCGGCTGTAGTTGGTGCCGTTGATGCGCGCGGCAGCGTTGATGCGCGCGTTCCAGAGGCGCCGGAAGTCGCGCTTCTTCGCGCGCCGGTGCTTCCATGCGAACGCTCCGCCACGGATGACGGTGTCCTTGGCCACTGAGAAGAGGCGACTGCGGCCGCCCCACGCGCCCTTGGCGACCTTGAGCAGCCTCTTGTGCCGCCGGCGCCTGACGAATCCGGTCTTCACTCGCGACATAGTCGGTTCATCCCTTCACCGCCGCCGGGGTAATCCCGGCCCGCGATCGGTATCCTTCGCTCACATATAGGGAAGCAGCGGCTCGATGAGCTTCAGGTCGCCCTTCCCCACGGTCTTCGCAACGCTGAGATGACGCTGGCGTTTGGCGTTCTTGGCCATCGAAGCGTGGTTCTTACCCGGGCTGTTGTAGGTGAGCTTGCCCGAGCCGGTGCGCTTGAAGCGCTTGGCGGCGGCCCGCTTGGTCTTCATCTTGGGCACTGTAATCAATCCTCTCTCATGCCGACGCACAGCGCCGACTGGGTATGCGGAGAAAGCCTTGCCGACCGAGGCTGACCCCGGTCGGCTGGTGACGGCGTGCTGTGCTGGGCGCGACTAGTCCTGCGACCGCGGCCGCAGGACCATCGTCATCCGTCGCCCCTCCATGCGGGGCGGCTGCTCGAGAATAGCGATGTCCTCGCAGCCCTCAGCGAACTTCTTGAGCTGGTCGGCGCCGCGATCCTTGTGCCGCAACTCCGGTCCGCGGAAGATGACGTTGAACTTCACCATGTCGCCCTTGCCGAGGAACTTGCGGGCGTTACGCATCTTGAAGCCAACGTCATGCTCATCGGTGTTCGGGCGCAGACGGATGGTCTTGAGCTGCGTCTGCTTCGACTTCTTCTTCGTTTCCTTGGCCTTCTTCTGCTGCTCGTAACGGAACTTGCCGTGGTCCATGATTCGACAAACGGGAGGGTCGGCGTTGGGAGCGACCTCGATGAGATCGAGACCTCTCTTCTTTGCCTCCTCGTAAGCCTGCCTGGTCGGCATGATGCCCAACTGGTCGCCTTCGGGCGAGATGACGCGCACCTGCGGATCGCGTATCCGCTCGTTAACCCGGTAGGACTTCTCTATGACACGTCACTCCCTGTTGCGTACTCCAGAGCATGCAGAACGGGGCACAATCGGCCCAGAACGAAGCGTACCGCAAATCTTAGCAAAAAGGGGGCGCAGAGTCAAGGCTGTCGCGGGCGTTCGGGGGCCCGCCGACGGGATAGCCGCCGCGGCGCGCTCCCCACTGCGTTGCGATGCCCCGATCGGCGCCCTGCGCGGTGGCTGGAGAGAGGTCCCGGAACCCTCTTACGCGAAGATTGTGGCGCAATGGCCGACACGAAGCAACCCGCCGAAGGCGCCGAGCCCCTCGAAGGCTGCATCGAGCGCGTGCTCTTCCACGCGCCCGAGAGCGGCTTCGCCGTCATGCACATGCGCTGCGGCACGCGCAAGATCACCTGCGTCGGCAACGTCTCCCAGCCCGAGGCCGGGGAGAACCTGCGCGTCTTCGGCCGTTGGGTCGAAGACTCCAAGTACGGGCGTCAGTTTAAGTTCGAAAGCTACCAACTTGTGCGCCCGTCCTCCACCGCCGCGATCATCAGCTACCTGTCCTCGGGCAAGGTCGAGGGCATCGGCAAGGTCATGGCCAAGCGCCTCGTCGATCACTTCGACGAGGACACCATCCGCGTGCTCGACGAGCACCCCGAACGCGTCCGCGAGGTCGAGGGCATCGGCGCCAAGCGCGCCGAGACGCTCATCCGCGCCTGGCGCCATCAATCGCGCATGCGCGAGGTCATGCTGTTCCTGCACGAGCACGGGATGGGCGGGGCGATCGGCGCGCGCATCGCCTCCACCTTCTCCGACCGCACCATCGAAGTGCTCGAGAACGACCCGTACGTCCTCGCCCGGCGCATCCGGGGCGTGGGCTTCGCCACCGCCGACCGCATCGCCCGCTCCGTCGGCATCAGTGAGCGCGACCCCGCCCGCCTGCAGGCGGGCCTCGTCTACTGTCTGCACGAGGCCACCGATGAGGGCCACCTCTTCCTGCCCGATGACGTACTCCTCGAGGAGGGCACGCGCCTGCTGCACGTCGAGGGCGAGCTGCTGCCGCCCGCGCTCGAGCAGCTCGAGGACGCCGGTGAGGTCGCGATCGAGCCGGCCTCGTGGGGGCATGCGGTCTACCTCCCCGAGCTGCTGAAGGCCGAGCGCGAGGTCGCGCGGCAGGTGCTGGCGCTTGCGTCCGAGACGGTCGTGGGCGCGCCCTCGCCGCAGCAGACGCAGGCGTGGCTCGCGCGCAGAGGCGAACTGGCGGGTGTGATGCTCTCCGGCCAGCAGGCCGCGGCCGTCGCCGGGGCGCTGGCCGAACGCTTCACCGTCATCACCGGTGGCCCCGGCACCGGCAAGACCACCACCGTGCGCGTGGTCGTTAAGGCCTGTCAGGCGCTTGGGCGCGACGTGAAGCTCGCGGCGCCCACCGGCCGCGCCGCCAAGCGCATGTCCGAGCTTGCGGGCGCCGACGCATCCACCATCCACCGCCTGCTGGCCTACGACCCGTTCAAGGGCCGCTTTACGAAGAACCAGGACGATCCGCTCGAGGTGGACACGCTCGTCATCGACGAGTCGTCGATGATCGACCTGCCGCTCGCCCGCGACCTGCTCCGCGCGATCCCCGACGGCGCGCAGATCATCTTCATCGGCGACGCCAACCAGCTCCCGAGCGTCGGCCCGGGCAACTTCTTCCGCGACCTCGTCTCCTCCGGCTCGGTGCCGGTCTTCGAGCTGAAGGAGATCTTCCGCCAGGCCGCGCAGTCGATGATCGTGGAGAACGCGCACCGGCTGATCCGCGATGAGAAGCCGGTCCTCGTGCCATGGCGCGATGCCGGCAGTGAGGACTGCCTGTTCATCCACGCGAAGGAGGCGGAGAAGGGCGCCGACTACGTGATCCGCCTCGTCACGGGCGAACTGCCGAAGCGCAACCTGCACGCGGATGATGTCCAGGTCATCACGCCGATGCACCGCGGGCCGCTGGGCGTGGCGGAGCTGAACCGCCGGCTGCAGGAAGCCCTCAACCCGGAGAGCCCGCGCAAAGCGCAGGTGCGGCATGGGGACAACGTGCTGCGCGAGGGCGACCGCGTGCTGCAGGTCGTCAACAACTACGACAAGGAAGTCTTCAACGGGGAGATCGGGCGCGTCGCGCGGATCGACCTGCGCGACAAGGTCGTGACCGCCATGTTCGACGACCTCGAGGTCAACTACGATCAGCAGGACATAAACCAGCTCCAGCTCGCCTACGCGATGACGATCCACAAGTCGCAGGGGAGCGAGTATCCCTGCGTGGTGATCGTGATGCACTCCACGCACTACATCATGCTGCGCCGGAACCTGCTCTACACGGCCCTGACGCGCGCGCAGGACCTCGCGGTGATCGTCGGCAACGCCGCGGGCGTGATGCGCGCGGCGCTCAACACCGAGGAACAGCGGCGCTACACGCGCCTCTCCGAACGCCTGCGCGGCGTGGCGCCGATCGAGGGCGAGCAGCCCGCGATGGACGTGTAGCTGTGGCTGCCGTCCTCCCCCTCGCCGGAACGGAGAGGGGGCCGGGGGGAGAGGTGGTCTTTGCCGTTGCCGTCCGCAGAGGCCTTCAGCGTCATTCCCGCGAAGTACCCCTCGCGCACACACACCGACCCGCAGGCGGTTGATCGCCATGCCGAACCGCACGCCCGACCCGAGCCTCATGAGCGCCACCATCGATCCCCCGGAGGCGATGGCCTCCATTCCCGGCACCTGGCGCGTGACCCTCAGCGACCTCGCGCTCCCCGAGGGCGGCATCGTGCGCGTGGTCCTCAGCGGCACGCGCGGCAACCCGGGCGACTGGGCGAGGCCCCAGGCGACCGAGCCGCAGGCTCGCGAGTACGCCGGCGCAACCTGCAACGGCGACGCGTCCGTCACCGTCACCGTCCCCCAGTCCGAGCAGTTCCGCGGCGCGGCCGTGGACCTCACGATCATCGACGCGCCCCTGAGCGAGGGTGACGAGCTGACGGTCGTCCTCGGTGACACCTCCGCGGGCGGTGGCGGCTCCACGCCACAGAGCTTCTCGCAGCCTGCCAAGGCCGTCGAAGTGCTGGTCGCCGAACCCGCTGAGCCGGACGCGCATCGCTTCAGCAGG